>CAZDFY010000019.1:0-42085 GCA_964504785.1 uncultured Sediminispirochaeta sp.
ATATTGAGCTGAGGGAAAGCAGCCATGCCGAGATAGCGGGAATCGGGGGATCGCGACTGCAACAGGGCCTTGAAAATATTTTCTCGATGCGAAAGTTCTTCTCTCATGTGCGGCTGAACTGGTCACAAATGCTGGTGTGGGCACGGATGGTGGGGACCCTCAGCAAGAACGACGGGGTCTTTTGGCCACAATATGTGTGGATGTGAGGAGAGGCAAATTCTCGCTGTAGGCGAGTCAATTTTCTTGCCCACAGGGTTTGGACCATAGAAATTGTGCCAAGGAAATTGGGGGGCTTTACTAGTGAACTTTAGAATAAACCCTCCCCTGTATCTAATAGATTCAAAATATCCTCATCGTAAGAGGCGGCCTGCTGCATTACAATCTCCAGTACTTTCTGGACCGCAGGATCGCTGCTGCGGGTTACTTCGGAAAAGGGACCCTGTGCCAGAATCTTGCCCTTATACAGAACAATTAGTTCATCGGCTATTAATGAGATAAGCTCCGCATCCATAAAACCGGCCACCATAGTACGTTTTTGCTTATGAAGTTTCTTTATAATCTCCTGTATCGACTGGGCTGAGGATGTATCAATACCAACTAAAGGAGTATCAAGAAAAAGAAACTCCGGGTCCGTAATAAGTGCCCGGGCAAAGGACACCATCTTTTGTTCACCCGCAGAGATTTGACTTGGACGGTAATCGAGCCTATCCTCATATCCTACTTCCTTGAGATATGATACTACCCTGTGATTCATTTCCTCATACTCCATATCGGGAAAGTGAACTTCAAGGGGAAATCGGACATTTTGCTCAATTGTGCGGTTTGCCCATAAGGCTCCATCCTGAAACACAAAGCCGGAACGACGGCGAAAATCGTTCTCCTCTGCTCCCTTCAACAGAACAAGGTCCTTTCCATCTTTTTTTACGGTCCCGCGATTTGCCGGAACCAAGCCCGCCATCACTTTCAGCAAAATGCTTTTCCCGCTGCCCGAGGGGCCGATTATTACGGTAGTATTATTCGGCTTAATCTCCAGATTGATATTGTCTAATACTGTTCTCTCGCCATAAAGGACGGTTACACCTTCCATAGCTACTTGAAGCGGATCTTCCATTCCTTTTATCCCCTAGTAACGTTTAAATGTAGTAAATCATAGTAATAATTGCATCCGCGATTATGCACAAGGTAAAACCCTGCACAACAGAACGTATTACCATCTGCGGTACCTCCGTAGAGGATTGCTGCACTTTCAGGCCGTTATAGGTGGCCGTATGGCTTACAATTAAACCAAAAATAAGGCTTTTTAATAAGGAAGAGATAATATCGGGGGCTTTCAGGTATATCAGCAAGTTGTGAAAGTATTCAAATGCCGAAATCGGCTGAAAAAACTGAGTAAGAATAAAAGAGCCTACTAAACCGAATACATTAAAGTACAAATTAAGAAGGACCATTGAGAGGGTAACACCGATAAAACGTGGTGCTACCAGATAGCGAATAGGGTTTACCCCCGTTGCAATATAGGCCTCGATTTGATGACTGACTACCATATGCCCCAATTCTGTAGCAATAGCAGTGGCCGAGCGTGCAATGACCACAAAGGCACACAGCAATGGCCCCAACTCTCGGGTTATTACAGTGATTAGTATTTTATAGATAAGAACGCCTTGTCCGAACTGGGGTAATATGTTTACACCTTGTATAATAATTACTGCACCAAGGGAGAGCGAAATAAGGGCGATCACGCTTAAAGCCTCCACCCCTGTGAATAGCAGCTGCATCGTGATTACCCTGCGACCGACTTGCCGACGGCGAAAGTACTGGAGTGAGGCTATGAGAGATTCGTAAAAAAAGCCCGCGGCGTATAGAATATCTTTACCCACAGTGATAGTGTTGTGACCAAGACTTTGAAGACCCATAAGTACTGCTCCTCTTCTTTCATAGTAGCTTAGCTTGAGAATACAAGCAATGATTAGTTTATTTCTTGTGTTGACAGGGGTGGTTTTGAAAAGTACACTTTTTACTTGAGGGGTAATGCAAAAAACCAGGAGCGACAATGCCAAAAGCTGCGCGTTATCATGCCAATTCGGTTGTCTATTTCAAAGGGGATATGAATGACCGGGTGTATATTTTAAAAAGCGGTAAGGTAAGTCTTAATTACAACGATATCGAAACCGGTCAGGAAATTCACGATATTATAAACACTGGGGAGTTTTTTGGGGTGAAATCCGCTCTGGGCCGATACCCGAGGGAAGAAACCGCCGTGGTCCTAAGTGATGCCTCGATGGTCAGTTTCAGTGTGCCCGAGTTTGAACAACTTGTACTGAAAAATACCCGAATCATCATGAAAATGCTGAAAGTCTTCTCTAATCAGCTGCGTAGAATGCACAAGCAGGTACGTAACCTTATTTCTGAAGGTAAAGACGGACTCGAGCCCGAAGAGGGCTTGTTCAGGATAGGGCAATACTATCTAAACTCTCAAAAATACCATCAATCCCTGTATGCGTTTCGTCGGTATATAACCTACTATCCTTCTGGAAAGTATGCTTCCGAGGCGACTACTCATATGGAGGAGGCTGAAAAGGCATTGCAGGGAGGGGGAGCACCTGCCTCAAAGGCAGGAGGCGGGAATAGCGCCCGGAATCCCGCCGCACAAGAGGAGCTCTCCGACACGGCGAAGAGCTATTACAACGCCGTAAGTCTCTTTTCTCAGGATAATTATCAAGGTGCGTTAGAAGAGTTCAGAAAAATTGTCCAGGACAACAACAGTGATGAGTATGTTGCCAAATCACATTTTGAAATTGGACGCTGCTATTTAGGGCTTGAACAGTACGAAAAGTGTGTTCAGCATTACACTCAAATGATCAAACATTATCCCCAGCACCCGGATCTGCGAGATGCTCTACTGTATGTGGGCAGCTGTCACGAAAAACTTGGAAATTCCGCAAAGGCTACCGGTTTCTATAATAAAGTACTGTCAATGTCTTCAGAAAATGAGGTTATCTACCGTAAGGCAAAACGGGCTTTGCGTGAGCTTGAGGGGGCAAAATGAACGTCGATTTATCAATGTTTGAACGTTTTGCCGTTATATTTCAACCCGGGGATATCGTTTTTTGTGAATATGAACCCGGAGATAATTTTTATTTAATTCAATCGGGGCGGGTCCAAATAGTAAAGATCCTAGGGGATATTGAAAAAAATATTGATATTCTTCAACCAGGAGAAATTTTCGGTGAAATGGCGATTTTAGAAGAGGCCCCGCGGTCGGCTACGGCTGTTGCAATAGATAAGGTCAAGGCCCTTGAGTTTAACCGGGAAAATTTCGAAGTATTGATGAAAGGCAACCCCCAGATTGCCCTTAAACTTCTTAAACTTTTTACTAAACGTATCTACGACCAAAAGCGACGTTTTATGATCCTTACCCTCAGTAATATTGAAGCACGGGTTGCCGACGTTTTTCTTATGCTTGCCGAAAATCAGACTACTGAAGACCCCGATCAAGATCAGCGTACTTTTTCTACAAATGTAGAGGATATAGCCCATTGGGCGGGAATGTCCCCTGTCGAGTGTAAAAAGATCCTAAATCATTTTGCGGGTCAACGGCGGGTGGAAATCTACGAAAACAAGATCATTGTAAAAAACATCAACGATTTTCAGCGCTTTGTTACATCCCAACGCAACAAGCAGAAGAGCGAGTAGGGCTACCACTACAAAGAGGCAGCAAACCTGGAAAAGAGCCAAAAGACGGATTTGAACCGTCGACCTACGCTTTACGAGAGCGTTGCTCTACCACTGAGCTATTTTGGCTTGAGTGCGAATTTAGCCGGAATTGGAAAAAAAATCAAGTAAAGGCTTTGCCGTTTCAGTTATTATCAATTTAAATAACCATTGCTGTTTTAGCTGCTGTTTCAGCCCAGCCGGTACCTTCGCAGTATGGTAATGGGAAAAGGCAAAAGCCGCTTCAAGTTCCCCTTTAAGTTCCCCCTTTTGCTTCCGATATAAAGGAGTAGGAGGATCGAAGTCCCATGATACCAGGATTATATACAGGCGCAAGCGGAATGAAGGCACAGCTTGATCGTATGGATGCCTTATCCAATAACCTTTCAAACGTGGATGTTACCGGATACAAGCGTGATATTTCTGTGAGTAAAGCCTTCCCTCAAATGCTGCTTCGTAGGACCAATGATAACGGAGTGTACAAATTTCCCTTCGGCAGTGCAGATGTGGCACCGGTAGTTGGTACTATTGGGTCCGGAGTAGAGTACAATGAATCCTACACTGTCTTTGAGCAGGGAGGACTTCAGCAATCCGACAATCCCTTCGATTTGGCCCTCAATGGAAAAGGTTTTTTTAGCGTTGAAACCCCCACCGGTGAACGATATACCCGCAACGGCTCTTTTCATTTAAGTAAGGAGGGTGTTCTGGTAACAAAAGAAGGTCTTCCGGTCAAGGGTGAAAACGGCATAATCAAAATTAAGAAGAACAACTTCGTGGTGGATAAGCAGGGCAACGTGTATCAGAACTCTACCTTCGCCGGAGATCCCCAGCGTATGGTTTCGATGGAAGAGAATGAGTGGGAAAACATGGAGCTTGTGGACCGCTTGAAGGTCGTCAATTTTGATCGTCCACGATTCTTAAAAAAGCAGGGCAGCTCAATGTGGAAAACCACCGATCAGACCGGGGGGCCGACGGCGGCTGCCCTTGGTTCGGAGACTAAGGTAGAGCAGGGCTTCCTGGAAAATTCGAATGTGAATCCGGTTACCGAAATGGTAAAGATGATAGAAGTAAACCGTGCCTACGAGGCCAATCAGCGAACCATAAAAACACAGGATGAGCTGGGCGGCAGACTCGTAAACGATGTTCTAAAGATGTAGGAGAGTAGCATATGATGCGTTCATTATGGACCGCGGCAAGCGGTATGACTGGTCAGCAGTTTAATATTGATACGATTTCAAATAACTTGTCCAATGTGAATACCAACGGATTTAAGAAAACCAGGGCCGATTTTGAAGACCTGCTGTACCAGACCAGTCGTGTGGCGGGGACCCCGGCAACAGAGCGTACCACAGTACCGACGGGGATCCAGGTAGGCCATGGTGTAAAGGTAGCGGCAACCCAGAAAATGTTCACCCAGGGGGCCCTGCAAAACACCGGCAATGAGTCTGATCTGGCTGTACAGGGGGAAGGATTTTTTCGAGTAATGCTTCTCGATGGTACCTATGGCTATACCCGTGACGGCTCATTCAAAATTGACCGTAACGGGCAGCTTGTGACCTCAAACGGGTACCGTGTGATGCCGGAGATAGTACTACCGGATAATTTTGTCCGCAATAGTCTTACCGTAAGTCAGGACGGTCGTGTGACAGTGAAGGTCCCCGGTAGTGATGACCCCATAGAAGTTGGTCAAATGGAACTTTATCGCTTTGTGAACCCCGCCGGTATGAAGGCCATCGGGGAGAACTTGTTTAAAGTAACAAATGCGTCGGGGGATGCTATCGGCGGACGTCCCGGCCTGGATGGAATGGGTAAAACAATTCATAAGTTCTTGGAAAAATCAAATGTTTCCGTGGTCCAGGAAATGGTTAGTATGATCACCGCCCAGAGGGCGTACGAGCTCAACTCAAAAGCTATCCAGACCTCGGACACCATGCTTGGAATTGCCAATAACTTAAAGAGGTAATACATGGGTAAGGGCGGCGGACTCGCTATAGCGTGTATATTTTTCATGCTCATCTGCTGTAACGGAGTCTCCGCTGCCGATCTATTGGAGTTGCATGTGAGAACAATAATTGCACCGGCGGGTGAAAAAATATCATCCCGCGACATTTTTAAGATTGATAGTGAAAGTCAATTTGAAGAAACGAGGATCAGCCTTACTACTCACTTACATACGGTGTGTGGAACAAAGGCCGCTCTTGTGCCCATGTGGCAGTTTAGCACGATCCTTGAAACAGCCCCGCAGCAGGTTTCCGGCGAAAGTTCATCCCCGGGTGCTGTATCGATGGTTGGACGTCGCGCCGTATATATTCCACCTCACTATGAGTCCCGGGCGATGAAGAGTTTGATCGCCGAAATATTGAAGAGTATCGACTCGAAGTACGAATCATCAAAAGAGCGAATTGAAATAGAAATTCCACACCTGCCGATCTCATTGCAGACTCTTACGAACCCTGGTGATGAAGCCCCCCCCACATTTGAAATCGAGTTTCTTACAGAGAGGGAAACCGGCCGGGGGACCGCGGACCTGCGCTTTCTCTTCAGCGGCGCATCTGTTGAGGGAGTGTTGACGGTTCAAATTTCACGCTATGCCCCTTATTTCGTGCTACACCAGCAGGCAAAACCTGGTGATATTATTGTATCAGAAGAACTGGAACAAAAGGCATTCCCGGTGGATGAGTATCCAAAGGCGCTTTTTTCGACGTACACTACAAAGTTTGAAGCAGCTGCTCATATTGAGGCCGGTACACCCCTACATATCAGAAATGCGCGAATTAAACCTATGGTTGAACCGGGTGATCAAGTTCGGGTAATAATGCGGAGAGGGGCGGTTCAGCTGCAACTGGGGGGTAATGTGCGGGGCAAAGCACTGCGCGATGAACTGGTAGCAGTGAAGCTGGATACGGGAATAATTAAAAAGTGTCGGGTAAAAGCTGAGGGAGAGGTTGTTCTTGAATAAAAATAGGGTCCATGCACATCTGGGGCTAGTATTATTCATTTTGATCGCCGGTTTATGGTATCCCTGCGGCACCCTGCTTAGCGCTCAGCCGGCGGAGGTGAAAATTCGCGATATCGCCTCAATTGAAGGGGTACGCTCCAACCAGTTGGTGGGTTTCGGTCTTGTAACCGGATTGCGGGGTGATGGAGACAGCAGCCGTTCCCAACTGAATAAACAGTTGCTTTCAAATCTTTTATCCTCCTTCGATGTGAATATAGATGCCGAAGATATCGACAGCAAGAACAGTGCGGCGGTTGTGGTAACTGCCGATGTACCCCCCTTTATCCGGGCGGGGCAGACGGTGGATGTAACAGTATCAAGTCTCATGGACGCCCGGAACATAGCAGGGGGAATCTTGCTGCAAACCAACTTAAAGGGGGCCAATGGAGGGGTGTACGCGGTAGCTCAGGGCCCTGTAGTAAGCACGTATGCCACTCAAGAAGATAATTCCTCCGATCAGCGGACCACCGGGAGTATTGTATCTGGAGCAATTATTGAGCAGCCGGTGGTTTCCGATTTTAAGACGGAAAACGGAGTTGCCCTCTTATTGAATATCCCCGATTTTTCTTTAGCAATTGCTGTTCGAGATGCCGTTCAGGAAAAATACGAGGATTTTTCCGTGCGAGCGGTGGATGCGGAGAAGATTGAGGTAATTCCATCACCTGAAAGCGAAATAAGTTATACCGAATTAAGTGCCGGAATCGAACAGCTGACGGTAAATCCGGACTTTCCCGCACGTGTGGTAATAAACCCCCATTCCGGGGTGGTAGTGATGGGAAAATCGGTACGAATTGCACCGGTTGTAGTCTCCTTAAATTCATCGGAAGTTTCGGTAGGGTGGAGGATGCCGGATGATGAAAAAGATAGATCAAGCGTACAATTTGAAGAAACCGTAAAAGTAGAAGATTTGGTTGCTGCCCTTAAGGAAGCCGGTATGAAGGTCGATGATATAATCGAAGTGTTGAAAACGATTCAGCGTGCCGGCGCATTGTACGGCACATTAGAGATAATGTAGAAGTCCGGAGGAGCAGAACATGCAAATTGATTCGAGTAACTTAATGCAGCTAGGCAGAATACAGCAACAGCAGGCCGGAAGCCGCCATAATATCTCCTCATTACAGACTCACGCAAATAACGCAGGCAAGGGCACGGCAGAAAAGGAGGAGTTGAAAAAAGCATGTTCCGATTTCCAAGCCATTTTTGTAAAGCAAATGCTCGATTCAATGCGGAAGACGGTAAATAAAACGGGTCTTCTGGACGGGGGGCAGGCTGAAGAAATTTTTGAAGATATGCTGTACGATGAATATGCTCAGAAGATATCAAAAACAGGAAACCTAGGACTCGATGAGATGATGTACCGGCAATTATCCTAGCTATTATGAGCTTAGTATGAGAATGTGTAGTAAAATAGGACTATACAAATAAGTAATACTGTATAAAAAAGTGTACAATTATAAGCCCCCATGTTACTATTTATAAGAACAAAATCTTTAACTATATGTATAGAATAGAAATATAAATTTATTTCTGAATCTATAATGTTTGGCATGCTTATTGCATCTTATATTTCGGGGGTATGAAATGGGCAATAGCACTACAGACATTCAAAGAGACGCATTACAAAACTATTTTTCTGGAATAAAAAAACAAACACTCCTCACGTTTGAAGAAGAAATAGATTTATCAAAGAAAATTCAAGGGGGTGATGACGCAGCCTTGCGCCTTCTTACTGAATCAAACTTACGCTTGGTAGTAAAAATAGCACGTTCCTATATGTCCCCGGGTTTGAGTTTTCTTGATTTAATACAGGAAGGCAATATCGGGCTTATGAAGGCTGCAGAAAAGTTTGATTACCGGAAAAATGTCAGGTTTTCGACCTATGCCGCCTGGTGGATAAGACAGTCGATTGTCAGGGCTCTTGCAAAAAACCAGCGCCATATCAAATTACCCCACAGAAAAGAAGAATTACTACGCAAAGTGCAGCGTTATTACTATTCCTATAGCCAGGACCACGGCCGTAAACCTGAGTTCCAGGAGATAGCTGCTGCTCTTCATGTAAGAGAGGAGGAGGTTACCGCAGTATTAAACTCTTCAACTCCCGTTGTTTCTCTTGATTGGGAGGATGAAGAGACCGACTCCAGACTGGTTGATATGTTCGAAGATACTACGTATCAACCGGATGATGAGCTATTGAAAAAGTGCGCCCAAGAGGATACGGTGAAGTTTCTCGATCATCTTCGTGAAAAAGAACGTAAGGTTCTACTGTACCGTTTTTCCTTTTACGGGGGTAAAAAGCTCACCCTAAAACGGATAGGTGAGGAGATGGGAATCTCACCGGAAACCGTCCGGCAGATTGAAATGAAGGCAATCAAGAAACTTCGTCAACATGCCGATGAAATGAGAGAATACATTTACGGATAGGGCCATGTGCCGGTAGGCAATGGTCTGACCGGCATAAGCCTTATGAAAAACAGTACAAAAAAGCAACAAAAAAATACACCAACCTCAGATTCTAATTCGACCTCGGGAACCGGCTCTAAGTCCGGAGATAATTCCTCCGTCCAGTCCGGTATCGCCTCCGGCTCCGGTTCGAAACCAGGAACCAAATATGGCTCGAAACAAGGCCGGCCAAAAAGCTCGGACAAAAAAAAGAAACGCCCTTCACCTCAAAGAAAACGCGTGCAGCTTGCCTATTTGCTTTTGGCTGTAATTACAGCTTCTTTACTGATCTTGCTTATGATGATCCCACGTGTGAAGGAAGCAGAAGATCAGTATCCACAACGGGCACAGGGAGAATCAGAATCGGAACAGCAAATTTCTGAACTGCCCGGGGAGGGCGGACACCAGCCCGAAGAACACCCTGAGGAGGAGCTTGAAGGGCAGCCCGAGGACACCCAGGAAATAATCCCCCCCGCCTCAGACTCGACTGTGGAACCGGGGGAGGAAAAGTACAAAGACCTAGGGGAAGATGATATCGAAGCTCTACATCCCCTCGGTGATATTAAATCACCCCCTCCGGGAAAGGGAAAGCTGTACCTCGTCATAGATGATGTCGGGTATAATTTGGAACAACTGGATACCTATCTGCATTTACCGATATCAATGACCTTTGCATTATTACCCGGGCTTGAATATTCCCAGGCAGCACAAGATAAAATTGCTCGGAGTGGAGAAGAGATGATCCTTCACCAGCCGATTGAACCGATCGGTGATCAGAACCCCGGGCCGGGGGCGCTGTATGTGGGAATGGATCCTGAAGAGATGCGGGCTGTGGTAAATGAGAATCTTAACCAGTTTTCTGAGGTAATCGGGGTAAACAACCATATGGGGTCGAGGGGGACTTCGGACCCTGAATTGATGGAAGCCCTCTTTTCCGTGTTAAAGGGAAGACACCTCTTTTTTCTCGACAGCCGGACTACCGCAAGAACTGTAGCAGCGAGGGTAGCCGAAGAAGTGGGTCTTCCTTTTTCAGAGAGGAATGTGTTTCTCGATAATATTGAGGACCAAATTGAAATTGAAAAAGCCCTTAGTACGGCCCTTGCAATATCGCGCTCTCAGGGGTTTGCTGTAATGATAGGTCATGTATGGAGCGAAGAGCTTGCCTCTACGCTGGCTTTATGGTATGGAGATATAGAAAAACACGGGTATGAATTTGCCCGACTTTCATCATTTTTTACAGAGGAGCATGTACATGCTGGTGATGGGAATTGAAAGTTCCTGTGATGAATGCGCTATTTCCATAGTAGAAGATGGTCGCCGCATTTTAAGCAATGAAATTGCCTCGCAAATAGATATTCACCGACCCTATGACGGGGTCGTTCCTGAAATAGCTTCCCGAATGCATACCGAATGGATTCTCTCGGTTGCCGAAAAGGCCCTGGAGTCGGCGGGGGTAAGTTTAGAGCAAATTGACGGGATAGCCGTTACCAACCGCCCGGGGCTGGTAGGGTCGCTGCTGATCGGGCTGAATTTTGCCAAGGGTCTGGCACTTGCCAGGGGAATACCCTTTGTCGGAGTAGATCATATTAGGGCCCACCTGTATGCACCGCATTTAGAGTATGAAATAGAGTATCCGTACCTGGGCTTGCTGGTAAGCGGCGGACATACTGTTATTTCAAAGGTAGAAGACTTTGATACCATACAAGTAATGGGTGCGACCATCGACGATGCCTGCGGTGAGGCCTTCGACAAGGTTGCAAAGCATTACAAGTTGGGGTATCCGGGGGGAGTTGCCATCGATACGCTTGCCGGGAGTGAGGGTGCCGATCCAAGGGCCTTCTCCTTTCCTGACCCCTCTCTTCACAAGGGAAAACACCGCTATGATGTTTCATATTCGGGCTTAAAAACCGCCGTTATCAATCAACTTGATCAGTTTTGGGACGGCACATCGGAAAAATCACCCGAGAATATCGCCGCATCCTTTCAGCGTGCCGCCATAGATATGCTGGTACGCCGCGTTGCCCGGGCGGTAAAGGACACCGGACTTCATCGGATAGTAGCCGGCGGTGGTGTGGCGGCTAATTCCCTCCTCAGGAGCCGTCTTAAAGAGATGGACGGGGTTGAGGCAATTTTTCCTTCTATGGGCCTTTGTACCGACAATGGTGCTATGATTGCAGGAATTGGGTATCACTATCTAAAACGGGGTGAACATTCGGATTTTAGCTTAAATGCATATCCGCGGGTAAAACGGTTCCGGAAAACCTATCCCTGATCCCTACACCGAAATCGAACATCCGCCGAGCCGGACTCAGAGCCCCTCATTAAGCCTTCGCCGGCCCTTCACCGATCATCCTCCGAACCAGTTTCATGAGCATCCGCCGAACCGGACCCAGCACCCTTCGAAGGGTCTGCTGCCTGGCCGTTTTTCATCGGCCCTTCCATCTGTGCCTGAAGCTCCTGAATATCCTGGTCGTCGTCGAAGAGCTGGGGAGGTGTTGAAAAGGTGCCGGCGGTCAATTTGCGGGCTACCAGCTGCACCCCTTGTGAAAACTTCGAATCGGGATTGTCGATAATGTAGGGGACCCGGGTAATAATTGACTTACTCACTCCGGGGTCGTGGGGAAGAAATCCGATAAACTCCATTGGAATAGACAAATTCTTCCGGCTGATTTCCCGGAGTTTTGCCCCGACGGAGAAATCCTTGGAGGAAGTACCGATATTCAGAATAACCCGAGGAAAGAAGTGTTGCAGCTGCTCTTCGGCCTTTAAACCGGAATCGGCAGAATGTTCCGAAAGCAGATTTACAAGATGGGTGAAGGACTGGGGGCTGCCTTCCAGGGGGCGGCTGATAAACTCCTGAATAATATCCCGCTCTTCGCTTTTTGCGGGAAAGGTGCGGTATAACAATCGATACACAGCGCCCTTAAGAAAGGAATAAGAACTAAGAATTGCGGTGGTTTCCGGGGTAGTAACAATAAGCCCCGTATTGGAAATAAGAAAGAAATCTATCACGTTGTAGGAGCTTCCGGCTCCAAGGTCCAGGAGGATATAATCGGCAACCAGTTGCCCAATTTCACGGATGAGTTTTTTCTTGGTAAAATAGGGCAGGTTGGCAGTGCCCGGTAAAAGCGAATCCCCCGGAACAAAGTAAAGCTGGGGAGTGTCCGTCGGCAAAACCAGCGATTCCAGGGAATCCTCCTGTTTATAGATGTAATTTCCTATACCGGGGTGCCGGTTTTTAATGCCGAGGCAGGTGTGGAGGTTTGAGCTGCCGAGGTCGAGATCAACTAGAATGCAGGTTTTTCCTGCCTGAGCCAGGGCAATTCCCAGGTTTGCGGTAAACATGGTCTTACCCACACCGCCTTTACCCCCGGCGATGGGAAGAATCGTTTTCATTTATATCAGAATAGAAGAATTATAGTAAAAATTCAATTCTTTTTCTTATTCAACACTTTCTTAATTAGAATGAATTGTGTAAGGTTTAAATGACACTATAATACTATGGAGCAAGGCATGGTTACACCTTATAACCTGGATCAGGCAATTCGCAAAGTACCTGATTTTCCTAAACCGGGAATCCTCTTTTATGATATTACCGGAATCCTTCAAACCCCCCCTGCTTTTAAATACTGTATAGATGCAATGGTAGAGCAGTATAAAAATGTAAAAATCGATGCGGTAGCTGCGGTTGAAGCCCGGGGTTTTCTCTTTTCCGCCCCCTTTGCCGACAGGCTGAAGGTTCCACAAATCCTGGTGCGAAAGGCCGGTAAACTTCCGGGTGAGACGAATGAAAAGCGGTTTTCCCTTGAATACGGTGAGGATGTTATCCAGATACATACAAAGGATGTACAAGCAGGTGCAAATGTGCTGTTGATCGATGACCTCATAGCCACCGGAGGGACCCTCAAGGCAGCGGCCGAGCTCATTGGTGAAATCGGCGGAAAGGTAGAGGACATCTTTTGTGTAATAGGACTCCCTTTCTTGAACTATGCTGAAATGTTGTCGGATTATAGAATCACGACTCTCATAAATTACGAAGCGGAGTAGTTCAGCGAGTGTGCCTCCAGGTATTCTCATTTTGGAAGCCATAAGGCTTCCAAAATGAGAATACCCACACCATCTTTAAGATAAACTACTTATCTTAAACAAAATGTGAGCATTCGCAATGTGAAAAATTTTAAAACTTTTTCACATTGCGAATTGCTGGTGTGCCTCCAGGTACTGTTGACAAAACACGGCGCTTTTAGTACATTACCATCCGTAAATTGATGGCCGATGGTGTAATGGTAGCACGACAGATTCTGGTTCTGTTTGTGAGGGTTCAAATCCTTCTCGGCCAGTTATATGGTCCCTTCGTCTATCGGCTAGGACGGAAGATTCTCAGTCTTCAGAGAGGGGTTCGATTCCCCTAGGGACTAAACTAAAAGCCGCCTATACCAATGGGCGGTTTTTTTGTTTAATATTTTCCAACTATCATATATACTAGATACCATGGAAGAGCAAACTCGATTTGATCGATTGGTGAAAAATCTGTCCAAGGGCGAGAGACACGAGCTTTTAGATAAGCTTCGCACCTCATCAAAACCGACCTTAAGCCAAGAACCCTTAAAGATAATCGAAGAAGAGGAAACCTTTGATTATAACAAAGCCTTTCAGCAGCTGTCCCTGATTGAACGACTGTTTCTTTTTGTAAGAGTAATATTTACCTCCGACACGCGGGAGGAGCTGCTTGAGCAGATGGTCCTGACAAAAATAAGTAAACAGATTGAGCGCAACTACAGTAGTATTTACCAGCATAGCACTGGAGAACTGGCGGCACACTTCTATTGGAATGTAAAAAAGCTCAAGGATAAATTCAATTTTCTCCGTGAACCCCTTCGAAAAGCCCTGGCGGCACAAAAAAAAGACTTCTTCGCCTTTTTCGTCGGATGGGAAATGCCGGATATACAGGACCGACTGATGTCGGAGCTCGAACCGGAACATGTGGCATACGAAAAATCTATCTCCGACCCCTATAAAATTCGAAAGGAAATTGAATATCAGTTGGAAGATATCTTCGAAAGTATCGATGAAGCCCGCAAAAATCTTATTTACAGCAGGGTACGAAATCTGCATGCATTTACTGAACTTGTAATGTTTCCCTATGAAAAACTGTTGTCTTCCTTTGAGAAACGCGGCGGGGCCCAGGCCTTAAGCGCACCCATATTTGACGTACGCCCGGCCCTGTTGGATTTGACCCAGGTAATCTTTTCGGTGCGGCAGCCTCCGTCGGAGGAAGTAATGAAAGTTCTATTTCTTTTTTACCTCCAGAATTCAATAGAAAATGAAGAAAGCGAAGAAATTGAGAGGCGACTGAACAATCTGCTGAAACGCACGGAAGACGCCCTCGGGTATTTGCGTTTTTTTCATGTGCATGTACCGCTTTTGACCCTGTCGCGGCTGGTACTGCGCAACATTGAGTACGTACCCGAGCAATCGAGCGGTGGGGAGGACTGGTTTGTACTGTTCAAGCAGTTTTGGTACCAGCGCTTCGACCAGCGGATGCGGGTGTACACTGAAACCTACAAGCGAAATCAACTGATAGATTCTGCAAAGGACTTTCTAAAACAGAATTCCCTTGCGGAGGTAAGATTCTACAACAGTATGGGCAGCAACTACGGCCTTCAACCCCGGTATATAAAAACCCTCGGGCTCATCCGCGGGTTTATGGATACCTTTTTTATCAGCGAAATGAACAGCCCCTTGAAATTGGTGTTAATTGACGGTGAATTCTATAAAGAGCAAAATCGTGAGGAGTACAACGACGCCTATAACGGCCTGCTTTGGGTAAGTGACCGCATAGACAATATCGAGCTCTCCCTCTCCTCCGAAGGAGAAATTGGAAAACGCATCGAGGCAATCAACAACGAAACGGCTACCGAAAGGCAGCGGGCGGGAAAAGTACAACAGCTCCTAGGCAACATCGATGGTCAAGTAGAAGAAATAATTGTAAAAACGATCGAGTTTGTAACACAGTTAAAAAATGTTATCGGCGGAATACTCTTTGGGGATATGGGCGGTCGTTACGACACCCTCTCAAATATGGGCTACATCGGCCGGAACGAAAATAAAAATCTTCAGCAGAAACTCTCTTCAATAAACAAGAAACTGGAAGCATTCCTCGATATACTCACTCAACTCTACGATGCGGAAAAGCGGTTGGATGATTGATGCAAAAGGTACAACTTTTACGCGATAATTACACGAATACCGGATCTATATCGAAGCTGCGTGAGGGTGATCCTGATATCGTGATCAGTTTAAAGGCCGCCGGTGACATGAAGCTCGGCAGTGATCAGCGTCCTGAACTTTTGTTGCATATGCAAATAGCACCTGAACGCTTTTATGGGCTCCACCAGGTCCATTCGCAGAAAGTCTTGATCTCCGGGCCCGGGGTAACCGACGAAGTAGAGGGTGACGGCCTCGTGGCCGGTAACCCCGAGCATGTGCTGGGGGTCAGTGTGGCCGATTGTATGCCGATATTTCTTTATCATACCCCCTCCCGCCGTTATGCCGTTGTGCACTCCGGATGGAGGGGCACCGGGATCGCGGTACGGGCGGTGGACCTGCTTGACACTCACTTCAATATACCTGCGGAAGAACTCACCGCGGTATTAGGCCCCTCGATTCGCAGTTGCTGCTATAAAGTTGATTCAGCCAGGGCGCAAAACTTCAGTGATGCCTGGGGAACTGAGGCGGTACAATGGAGGGCCTCCAGCGAAACTTTCGACAGGGCCTCCAGCGAGGCCCCACAGGCCAGACAGCCCTTCTTAGACCTGCTATATGCAAATTCTCACAGCCTGGAAGAGCGGGGAGTACAGGATATTCGCTATATTGACGAGTGTACCGCCTGCAGCGATGAGTTCGGCTCTTTCCGACGTGAAGGGCCCGGCGTTTTTACCCACATGCTTGCAATGATCGGCTATTTTAAGTAATGTTTCAGCCCATAGAGGGACACACAAGAGGTTTTATATAATGGAAGCAGTCAAAGAGCAATGGAAACAATATGTAGCCGCCGCCCTGCGTGAGCTCGCGGCAGAACACGATATCGACCCCTCCGCCGTCGAGGCAGATGCGGTTATTACGGAAACACCACCTACACCGGAGTTGGGGGACATCGCCTATCCGCTGTTTCCCTTTGCCCGGATTTTTAAAACCGCCCCCCCAAAAATAGCCGGAGAGGTGGCGGAAAAGCTCATGGCCAGGGACGAGGTGGCCGCGGCGGGGACCGTACAGGCCGCAGGCCCCTATTTAAACGTGACTTTGAAGATGGATTCCCTGGCTGGAGAAGTGTGTGATGCCGTCCTAAAAGAAGGGGAAGCCTACGGTCGTAACGGGAGCCTTGAGGGCACAAAGGTAATGATAGAGTTTTCCTGCCCCAACACCAACAAACCCCTCCATCTGGGGCACCTGCGAAATGATTCAATCGGCGAAAGTACCGCCCGCATTGTAAAGGCAAACGGTGGGGAGGTAAAAAAGGTAAACCTCATCAACGACAGGGGAATTCATATTTGCAAGTCGATGCTGGCGTATAAAAAGTTCGGCGGGGGGGCAACTCCCGAGTCGGAGGGGATAAAAAGCGACCACTTTGTCGGAAAATACTACGTGAAATTTGATAAATGGGCAAAGGAGGACCCTGAGGCCGAACCCCAAGCCCGGGAAATGCTGAAGGCATGGGAGGCGGGTGATCCGGAAGTCACCGATCTCTGGCTCAGGATGAACCGCTGGGCGGTTGAAGGGATAGAGGTGACCTACCAAAAAACAGGGGTCTCCTTCGACACCATTTATTATGAAAGCGAAACCTTTAAGCGCGGCCGCCAGGAAGTGCTTAGCGGGCTTGAACGGGGTATTTTTTATAAAGAAGAGGATGGCTCGGTATGGGTGGACCTGTCGGAAATTGACCTGGACCGCAAAGTATTACTGAGAAGCGACGGTACCTCACTGTATTTAACCCAGGATATCGGCACCGCCATTGAACGGCACCGGGACTGGCCCTTTGAACGCCTCGTGTACGTGGTAGCCTCAGAGCAAAAGTACCATTTCAAGGTACTCTTTCATGTCCTTAAAAAGCTCGGCTTTGAATGGGCGGACAATCTTTTTCATCTCTCCTATGGAATGGTAAATCTGCCGGAGGGCAAGATGAAATCCCGGGAAGGCACCGTGGTAGATGCCGATGACTTGTTTGAAGAACTCAAAACGATGGCCGCGGAAGAAGTTCGTGCAAAAGAGCGGGTGGAGCAGGTCGAAGATATAGAGAACGCCGCCGCCGCGGTGGCCCAAGCCGCCCTCAACTATTATCTCCTGCAGGTTTCTCCTGCCAAGGATATGATCTTCGACCCTAAAGAGTCGATCTCCTTTAATGGAAATACGGGACCCTACTTACAGTACATGGGTGCACGAATAAGCAGCATGCTTCGAAAGTATGAAGATCGTAAGAGTGAGTTCGCCGAGGGTAGTTTTAAACCGGAACTCCTGGTGGCAACCGAGGAGCGCCGGCTTATCAAGCTTCTTGCCGAATATCCGGAGGTGGTGCGCGCAGCTGGGGAGGAGTACAATCCCAATGTAATAACCGCCTTCCTCTATGATATTTCTCGAACCTTCAGCAAATACTACCACGATCATCCAATCTTGCATAACGAGGACCCCGATTTGGTGGTAACCCGGGTCACCCTGGCGAGGGCTATTTTGCAGGTCCTGCAGAACGCCTATTTTCTTGTGGGAATCCCCTTTCTCGAACGGATGTAGTCCCGTGGGGACAGCAGACTGCGGCAGGTATATTGACCCTTTGCATAAGGGTATGGTATAAGAGACTTTACATACACTACGAGCTGAGGTTGAAGAATGTACGCATTGATAGAAATTAAAGGTAAACAGTACAAGGCCACGGAAGGCACTACACTAACAGTGGATAGACTAGAAAAAGACGCCGGCGAAGCGCTGGAGTTCGATACAGTCCTGCTCACAAGCAACGACGGCAAAGTAAAAGTTGGTGCACCCTACGTAAAGGGCGCGAAGGTAACTGCTACTCTTGAAGAGCATAATAAGGGTAAGAAAGTTGTTGTCAAAAAGTTCAAGAGGCGCAAGGGGTACCGTCGTACCCAGGGGCACCGACAGCAATACTCGCTTCTGAAAGTTACAGGTATTACCGGAGCCTAGTAATCCGTGATAGAGGTTCAGCTGCTGGTCGACACTTCAATGTGTCTGCTGCGGCTTTCAACTGAGGGGCATGCGGTTCGCGGCAAAGGATCTTACAGTATTCCCTGCGCCGCGGTATCTTCCCTTGTACGAACAGCAGCCCGAATGGTAGAGGGCCGTGCCGGTATCGAAAGCAGCGGAAGCGCTCCCGAACCCGGGGGTCTTACACTAGAACTTCATCGGGTTGAGGAGGGCTCAAAGCCCTGGTTGAGGGGAGTTACTGATTTTTTAGTTGTCGGCCTCAAAGATATCGAGGCCGATTACCCGAAAGATTGCAGGATAGTATTGAGAACACAGGAGGAATAAACACTATGGCACATAAAAAAGGTGGCGGAAGCACTAAAAACGGAAGAGACTCGGAATCGAAGCGCCTTGGAATAAAACGCGGTGGTGGTACGCTGGTAAAGGCCGGCGAGATCATTGTTCGCCAGCGGGGGACAAAATTCCACCCCGGTGAAAATGTGGGTCGTGGAAAAGATGATACTCTGTTTGCAAAAGCGCAGGGAACCGTTTCATTTAAAAACAGAAAAGGCCGTAATTTTATCAGTATTGAGACTTCTGCTTAGGGGCAGTAGCGCTAATAGTGGTTGGATTCGCAGACGAAGTCTACATTGATGTCGCATCAGGAAACGGAGGCCAGGGGTGTGTCTCCTTTCGAAGGGAAAAGTATGTCCCGAAGGGAGGGCCCGACGGTGGTGACGGCGGCAAAGGCGGCAATGTAGTTTTTGAGGTACGGGGCAACCTAAAAACTCTTGCCCATCTGAAAACAAAACGGGTGTATAAAGCGGAAAACGGTGAGCAGGGTATGGGCAAAAAACGGCATGGCCGCAACGGAAATGATGTGGTGGTGCCGGTGCCCCCGGGTACTCTCATAAAGGACCCGGAAACAGGGCGGGTACTGAAAGACTTTACACGGCCTGAAGAGGGGCTTGTTCTTTTAAAGGGCGGACAGGGCGGCAAAGGAAACATGCATTATGCCACCTCCAAACGCCAAGCGCCGCGGTATGCCCAGCCCGGAGTGCCGGGGGAGGAAATGCGGCTTCATATAGAACTGCACCTCATCGCCGACATAGGCTTTGTCGGCCTTCCCAATGCCGGCAAATCTTCACTCCTGCGGACCTTAACAAATGCCCATCCAAAAGTTGCAGCCTACGCCTTCACCACAAAAATACCCAATCTAGGGGTTATGCATGCCGGCTATCGTGACATTGTCCTGGCTGACATTCCGGGAATTATTGAAGGGGCATCCCAGGGTGCAGGCCTAGGAGATAAGTTTCTCAAGCATATCGCCCGGACCTCCGGCCTGGCGGTACTCATCGATCTAAGCGACGAAGATGTGCTTCACACGTATAAAATAGTCCTTCATGAGCTTCAGGAGTACGCCCCTGATTTGTTGGAAAAGCCAAGGATTGTGATTGCCTCCAAGGCGGACCTTGAAGGTACCAGGGATAATCTCAGTACCCTGAAAGAGGCCCTGCCGGAAGAAGTAATTGAGCTCTCTTCCTTCACCCGGATCGGTTTGGAAGAAGTGAAAGCGGCTTTCCTTACACTGGTCGAGCTTCACGAGGAAAAAAACCGCCGGCTCCCTCCCCAGAAAAACAGCCTGGAAGGGGAGCAGCAAAAAAAGACCTCCCAGAAAGTGAAGCAAGAAGATGAGCAGGAAGACCCGCATGACGACCAGGAAGAAGACGAGCAGGAAGGCGGAGAGTCGGAGAATTTGTAAGGTGAAAACAGTTGTTATCGGCGGAACTTTTAATCCTGTTCACATCGGCCATCTGTATCTTGCAGAAGAGGTGAGAACCCAGGGGGGGTATGAACGGGTTATTTTTGTTCCCTCCCATATACCTGCCCACAAAAACCCGGATTACTGTACATCACCCCAGCATAGGCTTGAGATGCTTTCACGGGCAGTAAAAGAGAGCGATTATATTGTTGTCGACGACTGTGAGATGAGAAGGGGCGGCATTTCCTACACCTATGATACCATTCTAGACTTACAACAGCGATATAACATTGAGGGTGCCCCCGGCTTGGTGATTGGAGATGATCTTGTTGAGGGATTGCCGAAGTGGAAGCTCTGGGAAGAGCTGCACGAAATGGTAGACCTTATTATAGCCCACCGACTGTATACAGATAAAGTACCCTGTTCCTGGCCGCATACGTATATTGACAATTTGGTCCTTCCTATTTCTTCCAGCGCTATTCGTTCGAGGGTTGAAGAGGGCTGTGTCTTCCGGTACCTTGTCCCGGATGAAGTGTATCACTATATTCTTACTAATGGGTTGTACAGAGGATGCTGAACCGCGCGCAGTTATATGAGTATGTAAAAGTACACCTAAGTTTGCCCCGTTTCCTCCATTCAGTCAGGACTGCTGAAATGACGGTGGACCTGTGTGAAAAATATGGACTTTCCCAGGATGAGGGGTATATAGCCGGTATTGCCCATGATATGGCCCGGGAAATTTCAAAAGCTCAAGTTATTGAAATCGCCAAAAAAGACGGTCTGCCCCTGCTTGAAGAAGAAATTGCCCGTCCTGTGCTACTGCACGGCAGGGCAGCGGCGGTGTTGTTACACACCATGTGGGGTGAAAACCGAAGTTCCGTGTTGAATGCAATTAGGTGGCACACCCAGGGGCATCCGCAGATGGGAGACCTGGGCATGGCGGTATACCTATCCGATTATCTTGAAGCAGGACGTACCCACATAAGCGAAAATTTTCGAAGCACTGTGTTGCACATGAACTCTTTAGAAGAAATGGTCATGGAAATACTAAAAGCGCAATTTGTGCATTTGCGGGAACACCACAAGGAAATATCTGTATACGCAGGTCAACTTTTTTCTGTTCTTGAAGAGAGGAAGTATGCCAAAATTTAAGATAAATAGGGCGCTGATATTTATTGTTCTTATAGTTGCCGTATTGGGTGCAGCAGGGGTATTTATTTATCTTCAGGTAAGGACAGACCAGGTGGCGGCGGCCCTCGAAGAAGACAAGACCCTTAAGTTTATGCTGGTTGTTGGAGACCAGGGGGAAATCCAGTTTTCTGAGGTGGTGTTCTTCCAGCACGATACTGGAAAGTGTGCCCTGGTAGACATTCCCTTACACACCGGGATGCTGCTGGAGGACCGCAATAAAATCGGTCCGATACAAAAAGTCTTTGATTCGAAAAATCCAGATCCCTATGTCAATCACGTCGAAAAGCTTCTAAACACAGAAATAGACTATTACTTCTATGTAGAAAAGCGGCAGTTGGTACATGTGGTAGATCTCGTAGAAGGCCTGGAATTGTTCATCCCGAATCCGGTTGAATACCAAGGTGAAGATGGCCTTGTATTGCTTCCCTCGGGGAGTGTGACCCTGGACGGCACGAAGGCGGCCCTATTTGCAATGTATCAGGAACCGAACGAGAGGGAAAATGAGCGTATTACTCGGCGACAGAAGTTTGTACAGTCCCTCTTCAAGAAGTTTGGTGAAAAGAAGGACTACTTACAGAATGAACATGTACAGGAAGCTGTCCTAAAAAACATTGAAACGGACCTTTCGGGCCGGGCTGTTATTTCGCTTTTGCAATCTTTCACTCATTTAGATTATGAGCAGGTTGTGTTTCAGAGAGTCCTTGGCAATGAGCGAAGGGTCGATGGAAAAACCCTGCTGTTTCCCTATTACGAAGGAAACTTGATCAAGGAAACTGTTCAGCAAACCCTCAGTTCTTTACGGAACAAAGAGGTAGTGAGTACAGAAGAGCTCAATGTAACCCTTGAGCTGCTCAACGGAACAGACCGAAACGGATTAGCCGGGCGTACCTCCCAGGTCTATAAGAGTTTCGGCTATGATGTAGCGCGTATAGGCAACTCTGAATCGCAGGACCACGAAAAAACTCTAGTAATTGATTGGACCGGAGATATCTCTGCGGCCCAGCAAGTGGCAAATGTTATCCAATGTAAGAATGTAGAAAGCCGCACAAGCGAAGCGGTTGAAGCACCGGCAAATGCACCGGGAGTCGATGTAATCGACGTTACAATAATTTTAGGGAAGGACTTTGATGGTAGATACTGTAAAGAGTAGAGATGTCGCGTTAGAAATTGGACGGGTAATTGATGAGCATAAAGGGGCCGACACAGTTGTAATAGATGTACGCGAACAAAGCAGCTGGACCAGTTTTTTCGTCATTTCAACCGTGAACAGTGTTGGGCATCTGAAAGGGCTCACCCGGCATATTAAGAACCTACTGAGAGACAAAGATGTAAATGTACTTCATCGACATAAACGAATTGCGGAAGATGGATGGGAACTTATCGATTGCGGGTCTGTTGTAATCCATTTAATGAATGAAGAGATGCGTGATTTTTATGATTTAGAAAAACTCTGGTTTAGCGGCGAGGTTTTGTATCAATCCGATAAATCGTCGAAGTCATCGTAATCAAGCCCGTCTTCATAGTCAAGGTTTACTTCATCCTCAAAATAATCATCGTCTAAGTCATATTCAGAATCATCGCTTACTTCATCAGGATACAGGTCGTCATCCACATCTTCTTCAATATCATCAAATTGCACATCTACTTCATCGCTGTAGTCATCAAAATCATCATCAAAAAAGCTGTCGTCCCCCGTATCTTCTCGATGATTACCTTCAAGTTCGTACTTCATGCCCCTGCTCCTCCTTCACATTGATATTCTGAATACCAACAAAGAGTATTATTGAGCCGAATTCACCAGTGATTAACCTGTGAAATGATTCGGTCAATCGGCTAAGGTTAAAAGAGAGTTCTGATCCAACCATGATAGTCGGTGGGGTTATATCACAATTATAACTTTTTTGTTCTAGGAGTGTGGTTGAACGACCGGTTATTTGATTCACTATTTCCGCCAGTGCCTCTTGATGAAATTGCCCAAACCCCTGTTCGTCTATCTCAATATCTAAATTTTCAAACATTTTTTGCACAAATGCATGGCCGTACTTTTTTGATGTGCTGAGCGATATATATCCTTGAAGGGCCCCGGTTATGCCGACTGTAGCAACTATGTCCTGTGGGTTTTGGGGTTTTTTCGGTTCAATAGAATCTAAGTCCGAAAAGCCGATTTCAGCAAAGATTTGTTGGGTTGCCTCTTCGAATACTGTAAGCAGATCAGTGTCCATAAGAGTAGTATAGCGACAATGAAGAATATGTCAATTTTTAGTTTTAAAATATGCTTGATAAATAGGGGCCCTGCTTATACTATCGAGCTATGAAGGGACCAATCAGCATATCCGCACCGGCGAAGATCAATCTTCATCTGGATATTCAATCAAAACGCAGTGACGGTTTTCATAACCTGCGATCCTTGTGTGTGATGATATCCTTATACGATACACTAAGGATACACGGAATAACGGAAAAAAAATGTCTTATCGAGGGCTGTAATGGGATTCCCTTACAGGAAAATCTTATGTGGAAGGCGTATCAGCGGTATTGCGGGGCGGCTGAGGAATATTGCGGTATACAGGTAGCATGTAAAAAAAGTATCCCGGCAATGGCCGGATTAGGGGGTGGTTCCAGCGATGCAGCCGCGATGCTGCGTCTTCTAAGAAAATTTCATCCTGTAGATATCGGAGAGAATAAAACCTTGGAGATTGCCTCCGAACTGGGGAGTGATGTCCCCTTTTTCTTAAAGGCACCGGCGGCACTGATGGAAGGGCGGGGAGATATTATTGGCCCTGTTCAAGCGCCTCCGGAAAGTAGTGAATGGAGCTGTGTTCTTATTAAGCCTGATTTTGATGTGTCCACCGGTGAGGCGTATGCACAGCTTGACGAGTGTCCCCACAAAAAGTACCGCTCTTTATCGATAAAAGAAATACAGGAACAATTTCAGGCTCCCCCCGGGAGATGGAGATATTTTAATAGTTTTACCCCAGTTCTGCTGAAAAAATTCCCGAGGTTAGAACACTTTATGCAGCTGATGGATGACTGCGGGGCGGAGTATTATAATGTCTCCGGCAGCGGTTCTGCTCTTTTTGGAGTCTTTCGAGATAAGGAGGGGGCTGAAAAATCTTATCTGAAGGCAAAAAAGAGCATAAAAAAGGTGTGGAAAGTAAAAATGCTTGCGTCCCTGACAGAGGCAGTTTACAATTGAATCAACTTAAATAATGTTGCCGCTGGCATGGAGGTAATATGGACATTACTGACATCAGAATCAGAAAAGTTGGAACTGAGGGAAAGCTAAAAGCTTACGTCACTGTGACTTTTGATGACTGTTTTGTTGTACACAATGTAAAAATCATTGAGGGAAAAAATGGGGCTTTTATTGCAATGCCGAGTAGAAAAACAAAAAAAGGTGAATATAAGGATGTCGCCCATCCAATTAACTCCGATTTTCGCGGTATGTTGCAGGAAAAGATTTTAGATGAGTACGAACGACAAGTTGAAAGCGGAAGTGTAGAAACCGTTGGGGGGCATGAAGATTACTCAGAATAAATAGGGCTTGATACATTGATAAAAGGATTTGTTTAAATGGCTTGGCGTTTCAAAAATCTTCCAGGGTGTCGATTTTTGAAAGCCCATGTGTATTAATTGCAGTAAGTAGACAATAGTAAGCATACATTTTATGTGGGCATCCTCCCGGTCGGTACAGGGGGATGCGCTTTTTAAAATGAAGGCCTGATAAGTAAGATTTTAGTAAAATTTTGAGCTTGAAAAAAGTTTTCCCAGGTGGTAGAAATACATAGAACATTATGATATAGTTCTTCGCACACTCAAATTGGGTGTAAAAGTATGTGCTTTGGGGCGTTGGCAAGCGGTTAAGCCACCGGTTTTTGGTGTCGGTATTCGTAGGTTCGAATCCTACCGCCCCAGATTTTTTACTTACAGTAGTGTAATTAACGAAGAATTCATAAGGAGTGAAAGCATGGAGCGTCAGACGCTGGAAGCTTATAAAAGAACTGAGTTAAAGACGGGGGCAGCGAACCGCTTACGCCGTGACGGATGGATTCCTGGAATAGTGTACGGTTCTCATAAACCGAAAACCGTTTCTGTAAAACAAAACGAGTTTGAAAAGAGATTTCATTCGATCTCTGAAAATACTATTATCACCCTTAAAATAGGGAAAGAAAAACATGATGTACTGGTAAAAGACTACCAGGAAGATACAATCCGTGGATTTATTACCCATATCGACTTTTACGAAATAGAAAAGGGCAGAACCCTGCGGACCAACATTCCTGTCCATGTAGAAGGTACTCCTGCCGGTGTAAAAGAGGGCGGTTTGCTCGAAGAACGTCTGCATGAAATTGAAGTTGAATGTATACCGGCGGATATTCCCGAGTACTTCGAAATCAATGTTGAGAATATGAACATTGGTGACACTATTCACGTAGAAGAGCTTGAAATTCCCGAGGGGGTTAAAGTTCTCAGTCTTCCGGAGCAGGTAGTAGTGACAGTAACTACCCAGAAGGAAGAGCTGCCTGAAGAAGGTGAAGAAGCTGCAGAGGGTGAAGAAGGCCTCGAAGGTGAAGAAGGCGAAGAAGCCGCTGAGGGTGAAGAAGGCGCAGAGGAAGCTGAAGAGTAGAGATCAACTACTCAAGGTACAGTATTCGGATTGATTATTATTGGCTTGGGGAATCCCGGGACAAAGTACGAACATACACGTCACAATGTCGGCTTTTTAGCGGTGGAAAAAGCTGCTGAAAGGGCCGGCATATCTCTTAAAAAAAGTTTTGGAAAAAAATACAGTAGCGCCGAAGGCCGGTACGCGGGCAGTAAAGCTGTATTTATCGAACCCCTGACGTACATGAACAATTCCGGGACTGTTATTGCCTCATTGAGACGCAAATTTCAGCTTACCCCTGAGGATGTGGTGGTTGTCTGTGATAATCTCGATCTTCCCCCGGGGGTCGTGAGGGTAAAGCAGGGAGGCGGTACCGCCGGTCACAACGGTTTGGCTTCAATAGTACAGTATCTCGGTACAAAGGATTTCCTCCGTGTGTATATCGGAATTGGGAGGCCTCAATTTCGTGGAGATGTGGTAAAATATGTACTGGGAGTTCCTGCAGCAGAAGAACGGTCGGATCTTAATGCGGGAATCGACCGTGCGGCGGAAGCACTGGTTGAGTTACTCGCAGATTCGCCGGAGAAGGTAATGAATGAGTTCAATCGCAGAAGCACTCCAGACAGCGATACTCAGTAGCATAGCACAAGCCGAAATACAGCGGGGAGAGAAAATCTGCATCGCCTATTCCGGCGGACCGGATTCTATTGCCCTTCTTTCTTTATTGCACCATCTGCACAACACTTTTCCTCTTGATCTATACGCAGTGTATATCGACCACGGGCTCCGTTCGAAGGTCGACCGCAGGAGGGAACTTCAGATAGTGTTGGACAATTGTGAAACCATGGGGATACCACTGTGTACCCAATTTCTCCCGCCGGGATACATCGCCGAGCATGGAGCTCAAGAGGCGGGGGTAGAAGCGGCGGCGAGGAGCCTTCGGTATAAATTCCTTCATAAAATTCGGGAGAGTGTGAATGCACGGTATATTGCCCTTGGTCACACCTCCGACGATCAGGTGGAGACCGTTCTCATGCGGTGTTTTCAAGGTTCCGGCCCTGAGGGCCTGAAGGGAATACGGGAGACAACCCCCGACCTGTGGCGTCCTCTGTTACGCATTAGTAAAAATGAGCTTCAGAGCTATATTTCCGGGCAGAAACTGAATTACAGCATAGATACAAGCAATACCGATGAGTCCTACAACAGAAACTATGTACGCCATACTGTTCTACCGGCGGTAAGGAAGGTTTTTACCGGGGTTGACGGGGCGCTGCTCAATCTTGCCGAGAAAATGAGTGCAGTTGAGGAAGTACTTGAGGGGCAGGACTTAGGTTTTCCCCGGGTAACTTCCAATGAAAGGGGGGTACACTTTTCCTCTACTGCTTTTATGTCGCTTCCCTTCTACAGTCGAATGAGATTTCTCTATAAAATCTACAATAGCCTGTATCCCGACTCAGAAATTCGCCTGCCCTACAGGTTTATCCGACAATTATGTGAATGTGATACTAAAGATGAACACTACCACTGCGGTGAGGGATACGGCGTGCGAATGGAGAAGCGGGGGAAGATGCTTTTTTGGGAACGAGCTGTTGTCCCAAATACAAAAAACAGTTATCTTATTGTAGTACAAACGGGTAATTTCTATGTTGGTTCCGGTGTGACCCTGGGCATACAAAGAAAGAGTCTGGAAGATTTCCGGGATTCGGCATTGAGGGGAATGGTCTTTGCTGTTAAAGAGCCCTGTGTTATTCGTTCCCGGCGGAGTGGTGATAGTGTTGCCTTAGGCGGCGGCACAAAGAAGATTAAAGAGGTCCTGCGCGAGCTTAAGGTTCCCCAAGAGAAGCGAACGGAGGTTGCTCTCATCGAAGACCGTCGAGGTATTTTGGGTGTGGTCCCTTTATATGAACCACAAAAAACCCGGTGGAGCCGGTATGCAGAGAGTTTTAAGGGGGCCGATACCGCCTTTGAAATTACAAGTATCGAGCGTTCCTGCCAATAATGGAGATAAATCGTGAGCGGAGATAATCAGAATAATAATCGCAACAACAAGCAGAATTCACCAAAATTCGATTTTGGAAGAAACCGGTTCGCCCTCTTTTTCCTCGTTACCCTCATATTCATGTTTATTTTGATGTTTATGTTCAGCGGTAGTGGACCTTCCAACGAAATACCCTATTCGATGTTTTTGAGTTATGTAGAAAATGATCAGATTGATTCGGTAACCATATTGGATAACAGCGAAATTCAGGGCACCCTTATGAGCCAGGGGGCGGGGCCCACTACTTTTAAAACGGAAATCCCCTATTACCACGATGACCTCTTAGCACTGCTGAGAGAACACAATGTAAAGATAAGCGGCGGCAAAAAGGGAATCTCTGCGGGAAGGGTCTTTCTTGAACTGATTCCCTGGATCCTGTTTCTTGTATTCTTCTGGTTTATGTTCAGGCAGGTACAGGGGGGCGGAGGCAAGGCCTTCTCCTTTGGAAAAAGCCGGGCGAAAGAGTATTTGGAAGAGACGGAAAAGATCCACTTTACCGATGTAGCCGGCCAGCATGAGGCCAAGTATGAGCTGCAGGAAGTAGTTGATTTTCTTAAAAACCCCGGTAAGTTTACCAGTATTGGCGCAAAAATCCCGAAGGGGGTTCTGTTGGTCGGAATGCCCGGCACAGGAAAAACCCTGTTGGCCAAGGCGGTTGCAGGAGAAGCGGGGGTCTCCTTTTTTCATATGTCGGGGTCCGACTTTGTTGAAATGTTTGTAGGCGTCGGCGCCAGCCGAGTGAGGGACCTCTTCGAACAGGGGCGCAAAAGTGCACCGTGTATTCTTTTTATTGATGAGCTTGATGCAGTCGGCCGGACCCGAGGGGCCGGTTATGGTGGCGGACACGACGAGCGGGAACAGACCTTGAACCAGATGCTTGTGGAGATGGACGGCTTCGACACCAAGGAGGGGGTCATAATTTTGGCAGCCACCAACCGTCCTGATGTACTAGACCCGGCGTTGCTGCGCCCCGGACGCTTTGACAGACAGGTAGTGGTGGACATGCCCGACGTAAAAGAGCGTGAGGCCATCATAAAAATTCACTGCGGTAAAATCCACCTTGAAGACGATGTGGATACAAATAAAATTGCCCGGGCCACCCCCGGCACCTCAGGCGCTGATTTGGCAAATCTGGTGAACGAAGCTGCTTTGTTTGCCGCCCGGGTAAATAAAACGAAAGTAAGTATGCAGCATTTTGAAGAAGCCCGTGACAAAATTCTTCTTGGCATAGCCCGAAAATCCAGGGTCATTACCGTTGAAGATAAGCGCGCTACTGCCTTTCATGAGGCCGGCCATGCATTGCTGCACTACTATTTGAAGCACGCCGATCCCCTGCATAAGGTAACGGTCATCCCCCACGGTCAGGCTTTGGGGCTTGCCATGAGTTTACCGGAAAAGGATTCTTACTCCAGAAACAGAAGTTGGCTCACCGACCGGATAAAAATTGCAATGGGCGGGTATGTAGCTGAAGAACTGGTGTATCAGGAAACAACAACAGGCACCAAAAATGATATCGAGCAGGCTACTAATATTGCCAGACGGATGGTCACCGAATGGGGAATGAGTAGTAAAGTAGGGTTTTTCTCTCTCGGTCAGGAGGATGAACCTATTTTTATCGGGAAGGAGATAGCCCAGCATAAAGATTATTCGGAGCATACCGCCGAGACCGTCGATGCCGAGGTAAAAAAGATTCTTGATGAGTGTCTTCAGGAAACTCGTGATATACTAACAGAACATATGGACCAGCTGACACTTCTGGCAGAAGCGCTCGTGCAGAAGGAGACCCTTGAAGATTCTCAAATAAGAACGCTGTTGGGGCTTCCCGAGCGAACATCAGTAGTTCAGTTGTACGCAGAAACTCACGGTCCCGAAGGGGCTTCAGACCCTGTTGAGACCGGAGAGGAGGGACCGCTTGAAACGGACCAAAATACAGATTCTCCCGCAGATTCTCCCGCAAATGCAACCGATGCGGAGGAGACCTCCGGGGGCAACAAAAAAGAGGCCGGCGGCAGCAAAGAGTGTGAATAAGGGGTATGGTCTCTGTGTAGCTGCACTGCTGCTCTTTTTTTGCGCAGCAGTGGTATATTCTCAGCCCTCCGAACTAAGTACCGGTAGTAACGGGCCGGTGGTACACGGGGTCCTCCCCAATAAAGAACTCTCAATCCAGTACACCCGACTTGCCAGGCAAAGCGCGGAAGTTGAAAATTTTGAACTAAGCACAGCCTTTGTTGAAACAGCCCTGGTGTTCTGGGAGCATAATCCCGACGCCCTCTACCTGACTGCAGAAATACATCTGCACAATGAAGAATATGATAAGGCACTAGAGATCATGGGGAAGGCCTTAGGCAGCGGAACCTTCCGGTATTATCAAAAGAATGAAGTACTCCTCACATATGTGGAACTTCTGGTACGTTTCGATCGTTCCCGGGAAGCCCTGGTTTTGATACAAGGACTTCCGGCGGCTGTACAGAATCAGTCAGCCTATCTACAGTCCTTGTGCCGGGCTTTGATCGCTGAAGGAAGAGAAGATCAACTAGTAAAAACCCTGCGTAAAGGTAGTGAGCTGTATCCCTCCGATTCGTTTTTCCAACAGCACATGATGAAAGTTGATTCTGAGTACCGACGGAAAGCCCTAAGTGATATATTGCGCGGAGGTGAGAGCAACTTTTATTCGAAAGAGGCCTTCCATACTTTGATACCGGCAACAAACAGGCCTTCGGACCTTGCGAAGTTACTGGTTCTGTATAATGAAAAATGGGGGGATGACCAGTTTTCCAGAATACAGGGATATCGATTGAAAGAAAGCATAAGCCTTAAAGAGTTGGAGCAGCTGTTTTCAAATAACAATAAAATGAACGAAGATCAACTGCATATGCTGATGGAAATAGCCAATGTCCTGGACAGTACATCCAATGTGAAGGATGCCTTTCGCGGGTTTAACGGTACAATTGAGCGTGACTCTGATAACGACGGGTTTATGGAGGTTCGCGAAACCTATTCCCAAGGGGTCATCCAGCGGGTGGCTGAGAATTCCGACGGGGACCCTGAGGCTGAAAGAATACTTGAATTTGAGGATGGAAACCCACGGCACTATATTCTGCAGCTTCCGGAAGGTAACACACTCAAGGTGTTTTATAAAAATTATCCTGAAGTTTCACGGGCCGAAAATACGACCGTCAACTCTGTAATTGAGATGAAACTGATCCCCTATAGCGTCCGTTCTCCCCTATCCGGCTGGGAGTCCTACACACCACCCTCTCCAGTGCCCCTGCCTGCTGCTGAGACGATCCCTGCCCTTGGAACACTTCTTGCAAAATCCGCCCGGATAGAGGCAGATACGATGAGCGCTTCTGAAAAACCGGAAAACTACACTTTTTTGCGGGATAAGGGGCTTCTTACGGAAATGGAAGAGCGAAAAACAAAAGTTACCGCGGATATGATGTCGGGTGCTGTGAATGAACGCAGGCGTGATTCCGATGGTGATGGATTTTATGAGATACGCGAATATTATCGTGAGGGTGAGATAGTCCGAATTACCTATGATGGAAATAAAAACGGTATTCCTGAATATATTGAAGAGTATGAAGATAAGCCCCTGCGAATGTGGGACACTGATGAAGATGGTATCATTGAATACCAACTGCAGTTTGAACAAAAAGAATGACCTTTAGGATGCGGAGACACTATGGTGCAACGTTACCGGCTCCTTTTTGGGGCCCTTTTGATTATTATTTCGGGTTGTGCGAGTACGCCTGATAAAGGCCCGGTTACACCCCTTTATCAAATAAATCTCAACAATTTAGAAGAAGCCCTAGAATCCGGCAATATTGTAACGGCACTGCAGGACTATTTCCTGTTGCAAGAAAAAATAGAGCCGGAAGGGGACATGAGAGAAAAAGTGGAGGGGAGTTTGAAAGAGAAATTCCTCTCCGCCCTGGACGACTATGACTATGATACCGCTCTTCGACTCTTTATGTCGGCGGAACAGGCCGGTTGGGAAGGGGTGCTTGAAAGCAGTTTTTCCGAGCTCAAGAGAAAACAGATTCTGTATACACTTGAAAATGGGAATCCCGTTCGGGCCCTTGCTCTTGCACGACAGCTTGATGGTTTTTCTCTCTTTGAGGCGGAGGAACTACAGCTGATGCTTTCCGCTTCGATTGAAGAAGAAAAGTACACCACCGCCGGTATAATCATACAAGAGATCAAAGACCGCGATATTGAACCTGAACAGAAGCTGCCCGAGGAATCGGCCGATAAGTATACCCGTTCTCAATTGGTCCGAGGGACTGTAACTATCTGGGTAAACCGTGGAATGCGAATTGAAGAGGGAGTAGGCTTGCCGGACAGGGTGATCGGAAGCGGCTTTTATGTAGACCGCCGGGGTTATATTATTACCAATTACCATGTTATCAGAAGCCAGGTTGATCCGAAATATGAGGGGTTCTCGCGGCTTTATATTCGTCCGTCGGAAAACCCGGAAGTAAAAATACCGGCCCGGGTAGTGGGCTACGACAATGTATTTGATATCGCCTTGCTAAAGGTGGAAACGGAATCTGAGAATGTGCTCTCTTTTAGTCCGGTGAAACAGCAAAAGCCGGGGGAACAGATCTTTGCAATAGGCTCTCCCGGGGGGCTGGAGAACACTATTACCTCCGGTATTGTTTCATCAACCGATCGGCGGTTCCTGCAGATGGGTAATGTGGTACAGGTAGATGTGCCAATTAATCAGGGCAACAGCGGTGGGCCCCTACTGGACGACGACGGTAATTTAATCGGAGTGGTGTTTGCAGGGATAGAACAATTTGAGGGAGTTAATTTTGCCATACCGGTACAGTGGGTTATGCACATTTTTCCAAAACTGTATGAGGAAGGCCGAATTTCCCATCCCTTTTTAGGGGTATCCCTTTTTAAGACCGATGGGGGGCTGGAGGTGACATATGTGCTTCCGGGCAGCCCGGCCCACAGAATTGGATTAAAAGCGGGGGATACCCTGGAGGAATTAGCCGGTACCGAGGTTGAAACAATAACTGAAGCCCACGATGTAATTCTCTCGTATCCCCCGAAAACTTTGGTAAAGGTAAAGTGGTCCCGGGGGCCCGAAGGTCATTCAGGTCTTGCATCTCTGAAAAGCCGCCCATTGATTCCCCTTGAAAGAGCACTGGAATATGACGAACCCGAGCGTCTGTTTGCTCCTGCCTTTGGAATGCAGGTGGAAAAAATTCAGGACAATCTTTTAGGAACAAAATACCTTGTAAAGAAAGTGTATCGCGGGAGCGTAGCCGATGAGACAGGTTTAAGCGTGAATGATCCCTTCTCCCTTCAGCAGTGGAGGTATCTTGAGAAACAGAAAATCGTTATCGCCCAAATTAGAATTAAGAAACGAAAAGCCGGTTTTTTAGAGACCGGTGTGCAGCTCGGTGCATATGTAGAAACAAATTATTTCTTATAGCAGGTAATTGTTTCGGCGGGAGGACACAGGTTGTCGAAGGATAACAAGAATAAACCGGTAATTTTAGTAGTTGAGGACGAGCAAATTGTGGCTATTGATATTACCCGCACTTTGGAGTCTCTGGGGTATACAGTTCTCCCGCCGGTGGATAGCGGCGAGAAAGCGCTTGAGGTGATTAGTGCCTCAAGCCTTGATATCATTCTACTCGATGTAAAACTAAAGGGTGAGATGGACGGGATTGAAACAGCCCGCCACATAAAACGCCGATTTAGCACCCCCTTCATCTTTCTTTCTACTTTTTCCGATGAACAAACCCTGTCCCGGGCTAAAAAAACAGAACCCTACGGGTATATAACCAAAAGTTCCCACCAAAATGATCTTCATTCAATGATCGAAATGGCCCTTTATCGCCACAAAATGGAGCTCCAGGCACGAAAAAACGAGGAGATCCTCTCAATTACCCTGAAAAGTATTAGTGATGCAGTAATCGGGGCTACCCTGGACGGGACTATCATCAGCTGGAACCAGGGCGCTGAAAAGATTTTCGGCTACAGCAAAGAGGAGGTGACCGGCAGAAATATTCTCATTCTTACGCCCCCCTTCTATCCGAATGAAATGCCGGATATCCTTGATAAAATTCGTGATGATATCGAAGTAGAGCATTATGAAACAGTTCGTCAGAAAAAGAGCGGCGAGATTATCAATATTTCACTTAAGGTAAATCCTATTCGCGGTCTGATGAACGAAGTAACCGGGGTGTCACTCATTGCACGGGATATTACCGCGAAAAAAAAACTTGAGAAGGAAATACTGGAAATATCTGAAAAAGAGCGAAAAAGAATAGGAAAGGACCTTCATGACAGCCTGGGTCAAAACCTGACGGGTATATCCTTGCAGTTAAAAATGCTGGAAAACATGCTTCGTGAGTCCAATTGCACCGATGAAGTTGAAACCGCCGAAAGAATACAGAATTTGGTCAACCAATCAATTAAGCAGACCCGTAATCTGGCGAAAAACCTTCTCACCGTTACCTTGCAGAACCAGGGACTGTCGGTCGCTTTAAAAGAGCTTTCCCTGCAAGTAGAAAGTTTGTACAACTGTAAAATAGATTATATCTCTGAGCTTGAAAATGATGTGACCGATGAGGTTCTGGCTACACAACTGTACCATATTGCCCAAGAGGCGATCACTAATGCAAAGCGGCATGGAGACGCAGAGGAAGTCGAAATTTTGTTGAAGGAAGAAGATTCCGAATATTATCTGCGGGTTTGTGATGACGGTAAAGGTATAGATCGGCACAATACACAGGGATTAGGTTTGAGAATTATGGAGTTTCGGTCGAACATCATAAATGGGCGGCTATCGATTTTTGAAAACGAGCAAGAGGGAACAACCGTAGTGTGTCGTGTGCCGAAGTTTCAGTAAAGGGTTTAAAGAAGGACTATAGATGGAGAAGCGCATTGTTATCGTAGATGATCATCCCATAGTGCGAAAGGGCTTTGCCCAGCTTATAAACAGGGAAGCAGATCTTACGGTAGTAGGTGAAGCGGAGGACCATTTTAGCGCCCAGGAGATTATTGATGAAACACATCCTGATCTTGCCTTGATTGATTTAACATTGAAGGAAAGTGACGGTCTTGAACTAATAAAAATAATAAACGTACAGTACCCAGGAGTGAAGACGATGGTGATTTCCCTCCACGATGAGAGGGTGTACGCGGAGAGGGCCCTGCGTGCGGGAGCAAAGGGCTATATTATGAAAAGTGAAGCTACCGAAAATGTGATGACCGCTATTCGTTTGGTCCTGCAGGGGTCTATTTACCTCAGTGCTGATATGCATGAACGTATGTTATCTCAATTTGCCGGTAATTCACACAAGGAGACCTCTCCTGTAGATGTACTGAGCGATCGGGAATTTGAGGTGTTCCGATTAATTGGTGACGGCTTAGAGACCCGTGAAATTGCCGGTCGACTGAATCTGAGTATAAAAACTATAGAAACATATAAATCACACCTAAAAACAAAACTGAATTTGCATTCTTCAACAGAATTGATTCAGCGTGCGGTAGAATGGAACTTACTGCACAGGTAAAGAGAATAACGGAGTAGGGTAATGGCATCAGTTCGGATTTTACTTGTAGAAGATGAAAGCATTGTAGCGATGGATATGGAGAGAAGGCTCAGTGGTCTAGGATATACGGTAATTGAGCATGTACTCTCCGGAGAAGCTGCGGTGAGAAAAGCAAAAAACGAAAATCCGGATCTGATCCTTATGGATATACATCTTAAGGGTGAGATGGACGGTATTGAAGCTGCCGAACACATCAAAAATGAACTTGGAACCCCTGTTATTTATATTACCGCCTATTCCGATGAAACCACACTTGCCCGGGCGAAGGTCACCGAGCCCTATGGATACATTCTTAAGCCGTTTCAGGAACGTGAAATCTATTCAACCATCGAAATGGCCCTGTACAAATATGAAATTGAACAGGAACTGAAGGATGCAAAGCACAGAGCAGAAGAGGGAAGCCGAGCAAAAAGCGAGTTTTTGGCAAATGTAAGCCATGAGCTGCGTACACCTCTTAACAGTATTCTAGGAATGACCCGCTTGGCGATGAATACTGAAGATCGAGATGAACAGAGGGAGTATTTGCACATTGTCGAAAATTCAGGTAAGAGTCTGTTAACTTTAATTGATTCGCTGCTTACTTTCTCAAAAATGGAAGCCGGCAAGGTCATCTTGAATAACCATGATTTCTATTTAGATGAAATAGTGGAAAACTCTCTTAACAAAGTATGGACACAAGTCCAGGAAAAGGATTTGTTTCTTTATGTTGATATTGATGAAAACAGTTTTATTCAACTGCACGGGGACCAGGAAAAGCTGGAACAGATACTGCTTAATTTAGTAAGTAACGCGATCAAGTTTACCGATAGCGGCTGGGTATACCTGAGATTCACTACTGAAAGCAGTACGGAAAGCAGTAATAAGGGCGGAATAATTTTCTTAAATGGTACAGTACGGGATACCGGCTGCGGAATTCCCGAGGAAGAAAAAAAGTATGTCTTTGATGCCTTCCATCAGGTGGACAGTACCTCTACCAGGCAGTACAGCGGTGCCGGTTTGGGATTGTCGATTGTACACGACCTGGTAAAGCTGCTTGGGGGGAGTATAGAGTTTTCTACCCGCCTAGGCGAAGGGACGGAGTTCAGCTTTCACATACAGCTGGAGAAGGGAAGCGCCTCTTCGGAAAGGGATATCGATTCACCTCGATTTGATAGTGCTCCCCCGGTATTCTATCTCAGCACCGACTCGACCTTCTGTGATATCCGCTGTCGACAATTACAGGCATGGGGTTTGAAGGTAATAACTGAGAAGTCGGGGGGAGAATCTACCGTAAAGCCTGGAAGCCTCTTTATTGTTGAAGATAGGGTAGGGGAATCTCATAGAATTGGTACCCGTCTTGAAGCAGAGGGAGTTCCGGCGGAAAGGATATTGTACCTGGTACGGGATTCACGGGATACACTACAGGAACATGGGACAAGTAATTATTTGTACAGCCCTATTCATAGGGGCAAATTGATAAGAATGTTGCAGGGGCTTTTTGAAGGGGCCGCAAAAAAGAAAGAATGGAAGAATATGCCCTCTACTATAAAGTTACAGGATATTACTGTTTCTCATGACGAGGAAATGGTAATGGAACTCCATGAGCAGATTGCAGAGCTCCGCAACACGGAGGTTGATTCACTGACACCGGAGGGCTGCACACAATTTGAACAGCGAGTTCAGCACACTAGGGAGTTCGCCCAAAAAGTGGAGGATGATAAAACGGCGGCACTCCTATTTAAGCTGATACTTGCGGTTCGGACCCATGATAAGAACAGAATAAAGAAAATGCTGGATGATTCAGCTTTCTCAATTTGAAAAAGCTTTCTTATCAGTGTACAATTGATAGAAACAGCAATTCGCAATGTGAAAAATTTTGGATATTTTTCACATGGCGAATGCTCACATTTTGTTTAAGATAAGTAGTTTATCTTAAAGATGTTGTGGGTATTCTCATTTTTGAAGTCTTATGACTTCCAAAATGAGAATACCTGTGATAGAGAGGTAATTTGATGCGGATTCTTATTGTGGAAGATGATGTAGCCAGCTGTTTTGTATTAAAAAAGTTTGTAGAACCGATGGGTGAAGTCCATGTAGCAGGGGATGGAGAATCTGCCCTGGAAAAATTCATGGATGCCCTGGAGAAAAATTCACCCTTTCATTTGATTTTTCTAGATATAATGCTGCCGAAACTTGATGGACAGGATGTATTAAAAAAGATCCGAATGCTTGAAAGGGACCAGGGCAAAAAGCCTGTCGATGCGGTAAAAGTAGTGATGATGACCGCCTTAAGTGATCCGAATAACGTACTGCAGGCATTTAATGAGGGGCATGCCGATTCTTATCTTGTAAAACCGATAGAATATGTTAAGCTGATTCAGGAGTTGAATAAAATAGGGATAGCGGTGGAATAAAAAATGTCACAACTCAAAGTACAAATTGTAGAAGATGAAGGTGTTGTTGCTCTTGATATCCGCCGTCATTTAGAGTCCTTTGGATATAAGGTAGTCGGCGCGTATGCTTCGGGGGAAGAGGCAATTTCTAATTTTAAAGCCAATGACCCTGATCTAGTGCTTATGGACATCCGTCTACAGGGTGAAATGGATGGAATCGAAGCGGCACAAATTATTCGGGAAAGGTACAACGTACCAGTTATAATCCTCACTGCATACGCGGACGAAAAAACAATCGAACGGGCAAAATTTATCGAACCCTTCGGTTATATTATAAAACCCTTTGAAGAGCGTGAGCTACGTACAAATATAGAAATGGCGCTTTTCCGGCATAAGCTGGAAAAAAGATTACAGGAAAGCGAAGAGCGGTATCGTCGTTTCTTTCAGGAAGATCTGTCGGCGGATTTTGTGGCCGACGCGAAGGGCGCACTGTTGGCCTGCAATAACTCCTTTGTAAAATACTTCGGGTTTAATAGTGCCGAAGAAGTTGAAGGGACCAATTTAAATGATCGATTTCCGGACAAAAACAATGCTATAGAGTTTTGGCAGCAGTTAAGTCTAAATAAACGTCTTGCCCTTCACGAGCTTGATCTACTGCGTGCGGACGGGGAAAAATTGAACCTTCTTGCTAATGTTGTAGCCGATACCGATGAGTATGGGAACATTAGCGAGGTAAAGGGATATTTGATCGATATTAGTAAGCGGAAGAACCTGGAACATCAGCTTCGTCAGGCCCAAAAGCTGGAAGCTATTGGCCGGCTTGCCGGCGGGGTTGCCCACGATTTCAACAATATTCTTACCGTTATTTTAGGTTATAGTACGATAGTTCAGGAAAAGCTGCAGAACAACGATACTTCAATAGAAAACGATGTATCAGGTATTCAAGATGCCGCAAAACGGGCCTCAACTCTCACTAGACAGTTGCTGGCCTTTAGCCGTAGACAAATTTTAAAGCCGAAACAGGCCCATTTGAACGAACTTATTAAAAATCTGGAAAAAATGATGCGGCGTTTGGTAACGGAAGAAGTGGGAATGTATCTGGATCTAAGTGCCGACCCCGATACTGTATGGGTCGATCCCGGGCAAATTGAACAAGTGCTGATGAATTTAATTGTAAATGCCCGTGATGCTATGCCGAAGGGCGGGCGAATCAGTATTAGGACCCATAACTACAAGGTAGAAAGTCCCGAAGCCTCTCCAATGGGGGAAATTCCCCCCGGCAGCTATATATGTGCCTCTGTTAAAGATACCGGGGTCGGCATCGAACCGCATATGCTGAAAATGATATTTGAACCCTTTTTTACAACCAAATCAGAAGAAAAGGGGACCGGCCTGGGCCTTTCCACCGTGTATGGAATTGTAAAGCAGAGCAGCGGCTTTTTGCAGATAGACTCCGAACCCGGCAAGGGCTCTACCTTTTGGATACTCCTGCCGGTTTCACTTAACCCGGGAGAGGTGCCCAAAAGTACACGGGGGGTAGAGCACTCATACTCCGGAACTGAAAAAATATTGGTAGCGGAAGACGAGGAGAGCCTCCGGCACCTGGTAGAGAGAATCCTAACACTGTACGGCTATACCGCATATTTAGCCTCCGCTCCGGATGAAGCCCTTGAAATGGTAGAGGAGGGAGATGAAGAGTTTGATCTTCTGGTTACCGACCTCGTTATGCCCCATATGAGTGGTGAAGAGCTGGCAGAAGGTGTGCTAAGGATCAATCCGAACATGAAGATCATCTATATGTCGGGATATCCCCATAAACATACCCTAAAAAAGGGTGAGACCGAAGAAGAAACAGAAATTCCCTTTATTTCCAAACCCTTTTCTCCTGAAGACTTTGTAAAACTGGTACGAGAAGTCCTGGACGACACCTATAGTGATTAAAGACTGTAATTGAGCTGCTTTATTGATGAATTCCTAATATTAAGCTATAGTAGCCACAATGAATACACCAAAAGAATTTATCCGCAACTTCTGTATAATTGCCCATATAGATCATGGGAAATCGACCCTGGCCGATCGATTTATCGAAAAAGCCAAAATTGTAGAAGCCAGAAATTTTAAAGACCAATACCTCGACAGTATGGACATTGAACGTGAGCGGGGGATAACCATTAAGTCCCAAGCAATTACCATGCCCTACGAAGCCGACGACGGGAACCTTTATGAACTAAACCTGGTTGATACACCGGGGCATGTGGATTTTGCATATGAGGTTTCCCGGGCCATCTCATCCTGCGAGGGGGCGCTTCTTTTAATTGATGCAAGCCAGGGCGTCGAGGCCCAAACCTTCGCAAATATGTACATGGCCGTTGAACTTGACCTTGAGGTAATACCCGTTATTAACAAAATTGATTTGCCCAGCGCCGATGTAGATATGGTGAAGCGGGAAATCGAGCACGATTTAGGACTAGACCCGGAGGAAGCGGTACTAGTGTCCGCAAAAACAGGTGAAGGGGTAAACGATCTTTTGGAGGCATTGGTGCACCAGATTCCACCCCCCGCCGGGACTGATGATCAGCCGCTGAAGGCCCTCATTTTTGATTCACAGTACGATGCATATCGCGGCGTGATTGTACACGTCCGGGTTTTCGAAGGCACAATGAAAGCCGGTGACGTAATACGGCTCTGGTGGAATAATACCGCCTACACCGTTGAAGAAACCGGAATTTTCAGGATAGGACGGGAGAAGGGGGAGAACCTCAACGCAGGTCAGGTAGGATATCTGATTGCCGGGATAAAGAATATTGACGATATTCGCATTGGAGACACTATCACCAACAATGATCGTCCCTGTGCCGAACCTCAAAAGGGTTTTAAAGAAGTAAAACCGGTGGTCTTCTCCTCCATTTATCCTATCGATACCAACGATTACGAGGAGCTCCATACGGCGATCGATAAGCTCAAGCTGAACGATGCCTCCCTTATCTACGAGAAAGATTCCTCAGCAGCCCTGGGCTTCGGTTTTCGCTGTGGTTTCCTGGGCTTGCTGCATCTTGAAGTAGTGCAGGAGCGGATTGAGCGGGAGTTTAACCTGTCGATCATATTAACCGCCCCCTCCGTACGGTACAAGATCCATCTCAACAGCGGGGAAACCCTGGAGATTGATAACCCCCTTGAGTACCCCGATGCCACCCAGGTAGAGTACGCCGAAGAGCCGTATATTGACGCCGCTATTATAACGCCCACCGACTATGTGGGGAACATAATTCAGCTGTGCCTTGAGAAACGGGGAATACAAAAGGGAATGAACTACCTCGATGAAAAGCGGGTGGAGGTGACCTACGAAATGCCCCTGGCGGAGGTTCTGTTTGATTTTTACGACAAGCTCAAATCGGTCAGCCGGGGGTTTGCCTCCTTTGACTATGAAATCGGCCCGTATAAGCAAACTGAGCTCGTAAAGCTGGATATATTAGTGAACGGTGAGTCGGTAGATGCTCTGAGCCAGCTGGTGCATAAGGATAACGCGGTGGCAAGGGCCCGGACCATTTGTAGAAAACTGAAGGAAGAAATCCCGCGACAACAGTTCAAAATACCCCTTCAAGGGTCAATCGGCAACACAATCATAGCCCGTGAGACGATCAACGCCCTGCGTAAGGATGTAACCTCTAAGTGTTATGGAGGGGATATCTCCCGAAAACGCAAACTGTTGGAAAAGCAGAAGGAGGGCAAAAAACGGATGAAGATGGTTGGAAATGTGGAATTGCCCCAATCGGCCTTTGTCTCGGTCCTCAAGAGCGAGGAATAAGCTCTCGTGCCTCTTCAATAACTTTGATGTAATGCCCCGTTGCCACCAGTACCCGTTTCATTAGAGTCGCATCCACCTGCCGTAGGGCCCTCCCGGTTTCGGGAAAATGAAGGAACACATACTCACAACTGTTAATATCTTCGATAAGCCCCGGGACGGCCTCCCGGTCCAGGTGTCCCTGAAGAAAGGCGGTACCCCGGGCATAAATAGAACGAAGAAGCTCCTGTTCCTCCCGCATAAATGTATCTATCCGTTCGCCTTCGGTATAAGCGCTGGAGGGGGCAGGGGCCTGCGCTGTGTTCTCTGCTGTGTCCGCCGCCGGCTGCCTTGTACCCGGCTGCTCTGAACCCGGTAGCTCTTTCCCTGGCTGTCCTGCACCGTGAGTGGA
>CAZDFY010000019.1:42185-45580 GCA_964504785.1 uncultured Sediminispirochaeta sp.
CCGGCTGCTCTGAACCCGGTAGCTCTTTCCCTGGCTGTCCTGCACCGTGAGTGGAGAAGTACGAGGCCAGCTGCTCTTGCCTCAGCTCCGGTATTCCAAGGGGCAGGCCCCGGGGCTGTAACAAGAGCATCCTATCCAAAAATTGAAATCTCCGGGCGAAATTATCGGCATAGCGCCTTAATGTAGGGGTGGTACGCAGGGGATTACCGTACACATCCACCGCATCCCGGGCTGGGAAAACCCCTTTTGTGGTCCGTGCCTCCATGTCCTCGGGTCCGCAAAAACGGGTGGTCTGCAGTAGATGAAGTTGATGGCGTGGGGTTCCGCGGGTATGGGTGCAGCCGGCGGGAAAAGCGAAGTCGATGCCGGCGACTATAACCTTTGAATTGGTGATAGAAAGGGCCGCATGAACTGCGGTCGTACCCACTGAGCCTAGTGGAGGAAATAGTAGCGGTAACAGCCCGGCATCCTGAAGGCGGTCAAAGAGGGCTGTTTCGGCGAATTTGCCCGCATAAAGATAGATGGAAGATCGAGCCAGCTGGAGGACCCTCGGATAACTGCTGATATCGGCCAAAATGTCGCATTCGATGTGAGGGTGGTGAATAAAATCGTATAAATTGTAAAACTGCGACTCCTGCACAACCACCAGGTCGGGCCTAATTTCATGCTGAAGAAGCGCAGAATAGGCTGTATCAACTGCTATAAGATAGAACCTTTGGCGGTGGGAGCGGATAAAACTAATATGGTGCCCGAGGCTCGGCCCGGCGCCGACCACCAGTACCGGCTTAGCGGTGGAGGGTAAACCGAATTTAAGTCCAGCCTCGGGCCGGGTAAAGAATGCGTAGTTGCGAAAAATATTTTTAATAAAAAGCGGAAGCATATGCATGAGGGTGTATTTATTCTGCCAGAACTGCTGAATTTCTTCCTCCAGAAGCTGAAGAAGGGTGGAATAATCGCGACTGTTCAGGCGATATCCACCATTGAGGGTCAGCAAACGAGCCCGGCGAAACTGTTCAATCCCGATTTCTTCGGTGGTGGACTGCAAAAAACCCTTGATCGAGTCGAGAACATGTTCATCCTTGTGCTCGGAATTGTGATCGGAGGCGAAGGCAAGGGTGCACTGAGGGGTGTCGGAAATATTGGGCCCTAATTGCTCCAAAGTTCGAAGGCTGAGGGCCGCAAGCTGAGGTTCTAGTTCCACCGCGATAATATGAGAACTGGATGGAAGCTTGTTGAGAAGGACCTCTGTTCCGTACCATAGAAGCGGTGAGGCCAGAATATAAAGGGTATGGGGTTCCAGTGTAAACGCGCCGGCCCGTTCTTCCGCTCTTGCTTGGGGAAAACGTCGGCTGTAGAGTTCTTTATTCTTAAATACAATAGAAGTCCCCCCGCTTACCTCGGTCAGCAGGGGGGCCTTGTCTTGCATGTCCACCAACTATTATGAATCAAGAAAATATTTTGAAAAGACCTGCATAAAGTTGTCCTCAAGCTTGTCGGACTGCAGGAAGTGGTTTCTTATTTCTTCTCGCTGGAAGTTCTGCATGATGTAGGAGTGATAATTGGCAATTTGCTTTACTTCTTCTTCCGGGGCCCGGCGCTCATCAAGGAGTTGGGCTACAAGAACCGAGTTGCCGAGCACTAAAGGCTCGGTGAAGTTGTTCTCTTTTACAGAGAAGAGACTTGTAAGGATTCGTTGGTTCGATTGTGCCCGCTGCAATAGGCTGTCTCCATCATTAACAGAACGGATAGGTTTGAGGAAGAAACTCTCTCCATAGTTAATGGGAAAGTATTCGGTTTCAGCCTCCGATACTCGTGCATCCGCAGCCGCTAGTGAGAAGCCCTCTTCTTTTGCATTTGCTACAAAGGTTTCAGCGCGGTTGATAAAGTAGTCCTCCACCTGTCCGCGTTCGTTGCGGATGACGTAGGAACGCACTGCATCCAGTTCTTCATCGTTGGTAAAGTCGGGATTTGTTGGGGGTTCGTCACAACGGTAGATTGCCCAGCCAAAGGATGTTTCAACCAAGCCGGTCAGTTCACCCTGGGTAAGTGAAAAGATAGTATCGGCCTTGTCGCTTTCTTCAAAGGCAGCGGCCAGTTCGTGGTAGCGGACCCATCCCATATCTCCGCCCTTCTCGGCGTTTTCATCGGAAGAATGGTTCTGTGCAAGCTCTTCAAAGCGATCGGGAGATTCCTGTAATTGCTGATAGATTTTCTTAGCTTCGGATTCTTTCATTCGAAGAGAAATGCGGCTGAGGTTCATTTTTCTGAAAAGCCGGGTATTTTCTTCGGCAAAGGACATTACCTCTTCGTCAGGGTAATTGTTGAGGGAAAAGTGTACATACCGAAACTTGCGTTCAGGACTTGCCATACTTTGCATAAACTCCTTCTCTGATTCTGTAGAAGGAATATTTGCGAGGTCTTGGTTCCACTGATCGTGAATTAGATTCTCATTAAAGAGCTCGCGGGTGGCTATTTTTTCTGAATTTGAAGCATTTCGGTAGAGTTCGGCGCTGAACTTTCCGTTTTCCTGATAGGGGCCGTATTTAGCAATAGTGCGGTCGAGTTTTTTCTCGGATATTACCAGCCCGCTTTTCTCCGCCTGTTGCAGAATTGCTGTGTGAACCACCGTCATATCATAGGCGCCCTTCCACACCTGCAGTGCCTGCCACTGATAGTTGTCCGAATTTTGGTCGGACTGACTTTCGATTTGCTCGGCATATGCATCGCGCTGGCGTGAGAAATAGCTGTCCGGTTCGTACTCGATAGGCTCCCCATCGTAGTACCCAAAAATTAGCCTGTCACGGCTGCCCATACCGCCGAAAGCGGGTGCAACGACAAAGGCTACTACCACGATCACTAACACAAGCACACTGAGAACCCACATAACGGGGTGCTGGGTACGCTTCCTCTCGACTGTATTTTGTTCAGAAGCTTTTTTTTCAAGCTGTTTTTTTGCTCGTCGCTGTTCTCTCGAAAGCATGTATGTTCCTTTTATCTATTAAAGTGAAATTTGTTAAAGATTATAAAGCATTTTCAAAAAACAGTACCATGGTAGGCTATTAGTGTCAATTCTGCGGTTTCGATTTTATCCGGTTCTCTTGACATAACAACACCATTTCAGTATAGTGTGCCCTGTTCCTATGGGGGCGTAGCGAAGATGGTTATCGCGCCGGCCTGTCAAGCCGGAGATCGCGGGTTCAATCCCCGTCGCTCCCGCTCTTGTTGTTCAGCCGTACGGCCGCCTCAGTCATCATGCTTTACATAGCTTGGCCGTTCGGTGGAACACATTTAATTACGTGCCTTCAAATTCGGGCTGTAGCGCAGTGGCTAGCGCGCTTGGTTCGGGATCAAGATGTCGGCGGTTCGAGTCCGCCCAGCCCGAAAAATAAAGCGTT
>CAZDFY010000020.1:0-3726 GCA_964504785.1 uncultured Sediminispirochaeta sp.
TGTGAGCATGCAGAACAAGCTGAATGCATACAAAGAAACCCACATTAAAACTGCCAGTCAGGGCAAGATAATTATTATGCTGTACGATGAAGCTCTGCGGCAGTTGGATGCGGCCATACGCCTGTTGAAAGACAATACCCGGGAGTACGATAAGGTAAATAGTGCTATTCTCCGGGCCCAGGATATGGTTACCGAGCTCATGGTCTCCCTTGATTTTGACAAGGGCGGTGATATAGCACAAGGCCTCTATAGTCTCTATATGTTTTTCAACCAGCATATGATGCAGGCTAATATGAAAAAAGACGTCGAGATGCTCAACACTGTTCGTGCGCAGTTAAACGAACTACGTGGTGCGTGGGACCAGGTTGTGAATAAGGCCCAGAACGACGGTCAGAACTCAGGCGGCATCAATGTAGCCGGATAATCCCCGTAGTGCTCTAAAGTAGTATTTTCAAAGGGGGCCCTATGTCCGGTGCTACCGCTCCGGCAATCCGTAAATTAATTACTTATCTACACCTCAGAGAAAGTGTTATGGATACCTATCTGAAGGTTTTGGACTTGCAGGGTGAAGATATCGCCGGCAGTGATGCGGAAAAGCTCACCCTCCATGCCAAGATGGAGCAGGAGCTTTTAGAGCGTATAGAAGCACTGCAAAGGGTAGTTACCGGCCTGTACAATGATACCGCCAGTACAACTGCCCATACAACTGCCCATACTACTGGTGGGGGAGATAACTCTTCGACGGAGCACTACCCTCAAATAACCGATGAGCAGCAGCGGTTGGAACAGAGTTTTAACGAAAAATGTGAAGCCGCATTGGAAAAAAACCGTGGGAATCAGGAAAACCTGAAGAAGGAATTAGACATTATCACACAGAACCTTGAAAATGTACGACGCTTTCAAAGCCGGGCCGGTCGAAGCGGTCGGGGAAGCGTCTCTCCGCAATCTCGATTTATAGACATAGAAACATGAAAAAAGACGCACTCTATTTAATTGATGGGTATAGTATTATATACCGCTCTTACTTTGCATTTATCAATCGGCCCCTGACGGACCCGGAGGGAAGAAATGTGTCGGCTTTGTTCGGCTTTTTTCGTACTCTCCTTTCGCTGTTCGACAGTTATAATCCAAATTATTTTGCAGTAGTGATGGATTCCCGGGTACCTACATTTCGCCACGAGATGTATTCGGAGTATAAGGCGAATCGCGAAAAGGCCCCCGAAGACCTCCATGCCCAGGTCCCCTTTATTGAAGAAATACTGGAGGCAATGGGAGTAAAAGTACTTCGGCAGGACGGGCTCGAAGCCGACGATATTATCGCCACTTTGGCCCGTGTATGCAGCGAAGCTGAGCGCAACTGCTATATTGTCTCCGGAGATAAGGACCTGCTGCAATTGGTGGATGAGCGGGTAAGTATGCTGCGCCCTGATAAGGGAAAATACCGTAACATAGGTCCCTCGGAAGTAGTAAATGAGTATGGTATAAAGGCTGAACAGGTAATCGATTATCTGGCATTGATAGGGGATTCCGCCGACAACATCCCCGGTGTAAAAGGTATTGGACCAAAAACAGCGGTAAAACTTCTGGAAAAATTCAAGACCCTCGATGGAGTGTATGAGCACCTTGAGGAATGCAGCAAGGGTGAGCAAAAAAAGCTCGAGGAGGGGCGAGAGTCTGCGTATCTCAGCCGCACACTGGTAGTACTGCATACCGCCGATCAATGTCCAACCGATCTGAATGAATTCTCTTTGACCTCCATGGACCGCCGGGCGGCGGTACCCTATCTGTTGAAGTATGGAGCAAAGTCGCTTGCCGAACAGGCTAAGGGGTCGGCCCTCAGCCAAAAGCAGGAACAACAGGTTTTGCAGCCGGGAGGTGAAAAATCACCGGGGTATTCGGAGCGTGGAACATACACATCGATTACTTCAATTGATGAACTGCATAAGCTTGTGCAGGATGCCCGCAAGGCGGGGCGTTTCGCTTTTGACGTTGAGACAACCAGTTTAGATGAAATGGCCGCCGATCCGGTGGGCTTCAGTATTGCAACGGAGGTAGGAAGGGCGTTCTATATTCCGTTAAAAGCAGGAGGCCGGGAGGTACTACCCGAAAAAGAGGTAAAGTCGCTGTTGAAGGATTTACTGGAGGACACCCGGTGCAAGCTAATAGGTCATAATTTTAAGTATGATTACAAGGTCCTCTCCCGATGGGGAGTGGATGTACGTAATATGAGCTTTGATACAATGATTGCCGCATGGTTACTAGATACCACCGCCACAAGTTACGGCATGGACAATCTTGCCGAAAAACACCTGGGATATAAAACAATCCATTATTCCGATGTAGTACAAAAGGGCAAGCTTTTCTCGGATGTCGAATTGGAACCGGCTTCGGAATATGCCGCCGAAGATGCCGATGTGACCCTTCGTTTTTACGAAGTATTTGCTCCGAAGCTAAAAGAGATCGGTCTAATTTCACTCTTCTCCGATGTGGAGATGCCCCTGGTGAGAATTTTGGGCCGGATGGAACTTCGCGGAATCCGGTTATTGGATACCCGGCTTCATGAGTACTCCCGGGAAATGACCAAAGAACTGAAAGAAATAGAGAAGGAAATTTTTTCGGAAGTGGGGTACGAGTTTAATATAAGCTCAACAAAGCAGCTGCAGGAAGTACTCTTTGTAGAGCGCAAACTCAAGCCTGTTAAAAAGACCAAGACCGGTTATTCCACCGACCTAAATGTGCTGCAGCAGCTCTCGGAAGAGGATATTGTCCCCGAGCTTGTACTGCGCCACCGGAGTATTTCCAAGCTGAAGTCTACCTATGTAGATACGCTTCCGGAACTGGTTAATACATCAACAGGAAGAGTTCACTCCCGTTTTGTCCAGACCGGGACCGCCACTGGACGCCTCTCCAGTCGGGACCCGAATCTGCAGAACATCCCGATCAGAGAAGAAGCTGGGCGGAGGATACGAAGGGCCTTTGTTCCGCAGAAGGGCTGGAAGCTGATAAGTGCCGACTACAGCCAGATCGAGCTGGTAGTTCTAGCCCATCTTTCCGGAGACCCGGAGTTGCAGGAGGCCTTTCGGAGTGGAAGCGATGTACATAGCCGTACGGGGGCCCTTATTTTTGGAGTAGAGCCGGAAGAGGTAAGTAACGAGCAGCGGCGGATTGCAAAAACCATCAATTTTGGTGTGATGTATGGAATGTCCGGGTACCGGCTCTCCCAGGAACTTAAAATCCCGAGAGCCCGGGCGGATGAGTTTATCACTGCCTATTTTAACCGATACGCGAAAATTCAGGAATTTATTTACAGCACAGTTGAATCGACCGAACAGAGGGGATATTCGGAGACTATCCTCGGCCGACGCCGCTATATCTCCGGTATCAACAGCCGTAATAAAACCGAGAAGAGCGGTGCAGAACGAATCGCGGTGAATACTCCTATTCAAGGGACCGCCGCGGATATTGTGAAGCTGGCAATGATTAAGATAGATAACAAAATTGAGTCGGAGCAACTACCGCTGAAAATGCTGCTGCAGATTCATGATGAGCTCATTTTTGAAGCTCCCGCTGAGAAAGCGGAAAAACTCGGCGGCATCATTCAAGGAGAAATGGAAAGGGCAATAGAACTTTCGATCCCCCTCAAGGTCAGTGTTGAAATAGGCGAAAGCTGGGGAGAGCTTCATTAAGGGCTTATGGCGGAAAACCGGGCTGTAGAAAACAAGGCTG
>CAZDFY010000020.1:3826-6659 GCA_964504785.1 uncultured Sediminispirochaeta sp.
GGCTGTAGAAAACAAGGCTGCAATTGTAGGTGTAACCGGAAAATGCTGTGCCGGAAAGGATGCCGCAGTTTCGTACTTATCCCGCAGTTCATGGCATACTATCAACGTAGATCACACGGGACACCGTGCCTTGCAGGAGGAGCGGGCGGCACTTGAGGCTGCCTTCGGTGATGCTGTTTTTAGTCCCGACGGAAGTGTAGACCGAAAAGCCCTTGGTGACATTGTGTTTTCCGATTCCCGGAAGATGAAAACTCTAGAGGCGATTGTGCATCCCCGAATGCGGGAAATTGTGACACAGTCCGCCCGATATTACTCTTTCCGGGGAAAAAATGTTGCAATAAATGCGGCTCTCCTTTTTGTCATGGACCTTCACCGGATTTGTGATCACGTGCTGGTAATAAAAGCTCCACTGGGTTTACGAATAAAAAGGGCCCGCCAACGTGACGGCTGGACATATACGCAGATCCTTCAGAGATTCTGGTCTCAGCGTAGACTCTTTCCTAATAAAAAGACAAAAAATGTCGATATGTATAGTGTATGGAACTCCCAGAACCTTAAGGCTTTACATCAAAGGGTGGAAGAGTTTCTAACTATGATTGAACGGCAGGGTTGAAATGGAACAAAAAAAACTTCTCTGGATAATTTTCTCCGCTACACTCTTTCTTTTAGTAGTTGTGGGGGCGGGAATCATATGGCTCTATCCGCAGCCGGAGGAACAGCCGGTTGCATCTGTAAAAGAAAGTGAAGGCAAGGAAGCGGGTGCCGATTTTGACCCGGTAGAATGGGTCCGTTCGGATAAAAAATCTCCCGGTCTGAAGGAACGCGAGGATCCTGAGGAAGATGAAAATTTCGTGGTTGTGTATGGTGAGAGGGAACAACCCGAAGGGTCCGATGACGCTCCAAAGGACTCTGAATCAGAATCGGTGAAAATTCCGGGACCGGCGGCAAGCGATGGACCTTCCGCCGAGGAGCAGGAAAAAGAGAGTGCCCCAAAAGCCCCTTCATCAACCCCGTCAACTACCCCTTCGTCCCAAAAACCGAAGGAGGAGACTCCAGCCAAGCCGGCTCCTACCCGCACGGTGCGGACCACTGAGTTCTGGATACAAACCGGTTCGTACACAAGCAGGACCCGCGCGAACAAGATAAAAGCTGAGCTTGATCGACAGGGCTTTACCGGCAGGATTATGTCGAAGGAAGTAGACGGGACCCTGTATTATCGGGTACGGATCGGCCCATATAATGAAGAAGCCGAGGCCCGGAAGTTTCTTACATGGGTAAAAGAGAAGGACCAGTTCAGCAAAAGCTATATCTCTCAGGTATACCGAAAGAAAACCGTGGCCCAATAGTTGAAAAAAGAACAGGTGAAAAGAGAATGGGCACGTACAATAAGAACGAGACAGGACCTTCCTGTCTCGTTTTCTCTTTCTCTTAAAGAAAAAGCGTACTTCGATGCACAGGAATTACAGGACACTCAATTCGGCTTTGCCGTAACCCCCTACTATTTTTCTTTGATAGGAGAGGATTATAATGATCCCCTGAGGCTTCAGTGTATACCCCGGGAGGAGGAGCTGCACACAAAACCCTATGAAGTTCAGGATCCGTTATCGGAGGAACATTTTTCTCCCCTTCCAAGATTAATTCACCGTTACCCCGACCGGGTACTTGTTTTGCTTACCGATGAATGCGCCCTCTATTGCCGGCACTGTTTTCGCCGTTATTTTGCATCCCGGCGCAGGGGTGCCCTCACTCTGGAACAACTAAAAGAGATAGTAGTGTACCTGAATGCCCATGAAGAAGTACATGAGCTTATTCTGAGCGGTGGTGATCCCCTTACCCTATCGGATGAAAAAATATCACAGGTCCTGAATATTCTAAGGAGCGAAATTGATCGTTCCCTAATTATAAGACTGGCGAGCAGGATACCGGTGGTTTTGCCCGAACGAATTACACCCTCTTTAGTTGAGATGCTCGCTGAGCATACGCCCCTGTTTGTTATTACCCAGTTTAACCACCCCCGGGAAATTACTCCTGAAAGCCGCAGTGCGATTTCGGCATTAGTCTCGGCGGGGCTGCCCGTACTGAACCAGGCGGTTCTTCTAAAAAATGTGAACGACCGGGAGGATATTCTTGCAGAGCTTTTTCAGACCCTCCTTGAGATTCGGGTGAAACCCTACTACCTCTTTCAGGGAGACCTGGCAGCCGGGACTTCTCATTTTCGCATCGCCCTTTCTGAAGGTTTTCGTCTTATGCGCAGTCTTCGTCGGCGTATCTCAGGTTTGGCGATGCCGGTGTATGCTGTTGATTTACCCGGCGGAGGTGGTAAGATTCCACTTAGCGAAAACTACTTGCTCCACCGAAGAGAAGAACGTCACAAGCTTGGTTACGAAATTGAGCGTGAAGGGTGGTACACTTTTATTGGTCCCGACGGGAATCCGTATTACTATCCCGATGAGTCAGAGTAAGCTCTACTCTGCGATTTAGGTGCTGTTTTTCATTATTCTTTGTTACAGGTTCGCGTCCCCCTAAACCCCGAATAACCGGTTTTTCTTCACCCTTCCACCCTAAATCTTCAAGATACTCTGCGACCCGTCGTGCTCGATCGTAGGACAGTTCTTCTCTTCCCTGCTCAGTTCCATAGAGGGCGCAGTGTCCTGTAACTTTCAGTTGAAAAGCCCCGCCTCCAGGGGTATTTTTCAACTCTTCCATAAGCCGGGTGAGTGTGTCCTTCGCTTCCTCTGTAAGACGGGGTGAGTTCGGCCCAAAATATACTTTTCGTGATAAATCCTGCGGCGGTACAACTTCCTTCTGCGAAGATTTCTCTGAAGATTCATCT
>CAZDFY010000020.1:6759-42616 GCA_964504785.1 uncultured Sediminispirochaeta sp.
AACTCTTCTCTAAACTCTTCTCCGGTTTCTTTGAAGAAACACCCTCCCCAGCTTCCGTCGAGGTTTTCTCCGGGCCCTGGGGCTCAATGGGAGATGAGTCGCTGGTTTTAGTCTGAGATGACTCCCGGCTATCAATGGGAGATGAGTCCGTGACCTTGTCCGTGTCCCCGGTCTCGGAAAGGCTTTTTTCAGTGGGAGCAGCAGATTCGGTCGAAGTTGTAACTTCGGCGGTGCTGCATGAACGGAGAAAAAACCACGTTGCTCCCCCCAGGAGAAGCAGTGCCGCCAGGAGGACCCAGGGCCATACTCGCCTATTACGAAGATACTTCTTCACCGAGAGAGTAACGCTGCTAAAGGGACGGCCGTCAACACTGATCTGTAGACGGAGATTTTTCTTCCCGTCGAATTTTCCCTTTAAAACCAAACGGGGCTCACCGGCGTGTCGTTTCGGGAGGGGATCAACCTGGAATACATGCAGGAGGGTGCGTTGGTCCCCGTTTATGAGGTAGATCTTTACATCCGCCCGTTTTTGATAATCCGCCAGGGTAGTGAGGGAAATTTGGTGTGCCCCCGCCTCGTCGAGGGAAAGAAAACGGGCATAACGGGTATGTTCAACTTCTACACTTACATACTTTCTCACACTAGTAGTTTAAACCTTTATCCTTCCGGGTCAAGTAAAAAGTTCTTTTTGGAGTGCTTCTCCCGCTTCTACAGCACCGGCCTGGATAAAAATATCGGTTATTTGGTGTGTATAGAGCGAAGGAGAGGGGTTTATCTCGATAATTGTAGCCCGGTTTTGTGAAGCCCTCTGGGGTATCATTGCAGCTGGATACACCTCCCCAGTGGTGCCGATAAGGACCATACAGTCGCAGCGTGCAGCTTCATCCTGGGATCGAGAGAGAGCTTCCGAGGGAATAGATTCCCCAAAAAATATGAAGTCGGGCTTCCAAATGCCCCCGCATTTGCAGCGGGGAGGAGAACCCTTCAAAATCTCATCAGTAGGAACAGCTTCTCTTCCGCAGGAGGTACATACAAGGCGATTTGAGTTCCCATGAAACTCAATTACCTCTTTACTTCCGGCTTTATGGTGCAAATTATCAATGTTCTGAGTAATTACCGCTTTCAGCAGACCCTTTTTTTCCATTTCGGCCAGCAGATAATGGCCGGCGTTCGGTTCCGCCTTCCCAAAAAAACTGTAAAAGATCTCTTTAATAACTTCCCAACTCTTCTCAGGATTGCGGTGAAAGTAACTTAAATCGAGTACCATCGGATCGTACTTGTTCCAGAGGCCCTTTTCTCCACGAAAGGGTGGTATACCGCTTTCCACACTGATTCCGGCCCCGGTAAAGGCGGTGCAATGCTGAGAAGCCTGTAGTGCCTCGGCAGCTAATTGAACGTTTTCTATAAACTCTTTGTTTTCATTCTTCATACACATAGTGTAACACCTTGCTGCATTTTACATCAACTTTGCTGAATAGGGCTTGCGTGAATTGAAAATGAGTGGTAGATAAGAACAAGCATGGATATTGAAGTACTTTTGGATAGGATTTTTCTACAACCCCTCACTCTCGGGGTATTAGAGCTCCCCTTTAACCTATTGGAGCTCATTTTACAGTTCTTTGTGCCCCTCTTGATTCTTACCGGTTTCTACCGACTCTTGAGTGTAGCCACGAAGCGCCTGTTAAAACGCACCTCGATTTCTTTGATAATTCAGCAGCGCATAGTACGCTGGGTGAAAGTAGCCTTGCGCCTTGTCTATATAGTGCTTGTTGCTCTGTTAGTTGGACGCCTGTTCGGGGCAAAGATATTTGAGTACCTTCAGCGATTTTACGAAATACTGAATCAGCCGCTGATAAACTCCGGCAACACCCGGGTCACCTTCATCACCGTTCTCCTTACAATTCCGGTGTTCTATCTTGCCTCGTGGGCCGGTAGAGCTACCCGGGGAGTAATGCGGAACTCACTGTTTTCAAAAATCGGGCTTGATGAAGCGCAGCAGTTCTCTATCGCCAGTCTTACCCGGTACACCGTTATGGTCCTGGTTTTGCTCATTGGGCTTTCAATCATCGGCATTGATCTGTCGGCCCTGACGGTTATTTTCGGAGTTCTTGGTATCGGCTTAGGCTTTGGTTTGCAGAGTGTGGTGTCTAACTTTTTTTCCGGTCTTATCATCATTATTACAAGACCGGTCAAAGAGGGCGACCGTATTCTTGTACACGGCATCGAGGGTACCATTCTTCAAATACGCATGCTGGCGACCGTGATAAATACCCTCACCAACGAAAGTATAGTGGTGCCGAATTCAAAACTCGTTCAGGAATCTGTACATAACTTTTCATTTTATGATCCCTCCATCATCATTAAAAACGAGATAGGGGTATCATATTCAAGTGATGTTGACCAGGTATTGAATGTGCTGCAGGATATAGCCGAGCGAAATCCCTATCGCCATGACGGCAAAAAGTGCTGGGTTTTCTTAAAGGAATTCGGAGATTCCAGTGTAAACTTTACCGTCTATACTTGGATACAGTCCGCAAATGACAAATTTACAGCCCATCATTGGAACAACGTGGAGATCTGGAGAATGTTCAAGAAGCACAATATACAAATTCCCTTTCCGCAGCTCGATTTGCATTACAGATCGAAATTTGGGGATTAGCTTCCAATTGTTTCCTTTTTTGAAAATATTTGAGCCGGGTAACGGTCATGGAGTACATCGTCCAGAGTTATATGGGAAAAGTAGGCTCTGAAAAGCGAATAGGTATGTTCCCAAAAACTGTGGGCTGCGCAAATATCTTCTCTCCCGCAGGGATTCCCGTCATCTAGGGTGCACGGCGAGAAATGCAGCTCTTCCCCAACCGCATTAAAAATTTCGGCTATAGTTATCTCATGCAGCTCCCGTACCAGTTGAAAACCGCCGCCGGGCCCCCTGGTGGATTTAATAAGCCCCGCTTTTCGAAGCCTAAAAAAAATCTGCTCCAGAAACTCGGCGGAGATATCTTCAATTTCCGACAGTGTTCGAATAGATACAGGCTTAGTCTCAGCCTGTTGTGATAATTGAAGCACCGCCCGAAGCGCGTATCGGCCTTTTGTTGTTATTCGCATAACCTCATCCTATTGGTAATGTTCTTTCTTACTATACCTTATCGGTCCGTAATTGTAAAATCCATTTAGCCCCGTTTGAGCATAACAGCTTTAAAACCTTTATGCTTTTTTGCTCTTACGGAACAAAAACCCTCGGGAGAACGGTTAAAATGGTGTAAGTGCCCGCTTTTACCTGTGATAAGCAGGTATCCCCCCGGCCTAAGGAGCATTGCAGCGGCATTTTTAATATCCTCCGGACTCGGAAGTCCGGCGAGGTGTTCCATTTCAACAATGAAGAGCTCCGGGGTGCTATCTTCTGGGGTGCTGTCGCCAGGGGCTTTTCTCGGGCTCTTACTGCAACAGCCGTTTTCCCTCACCCCATGCAGCGGGCTTGGACTGTGGCAAAATCGGGCAAGGGTAATGTGTTGATATCCTAAAAGGTTATGGCGGGTGGCTTGAAGACCAAGCATGTCCCTTCCGAAAAGGTCTAGAGTGAGGGGCGCACCGGCATTTTGAGCGGCCGGCAGGGCGGCCAGCAGGGCGGCGGTATGCCCCTGACCGGGGTTCCATAGGCTCACATGTTTCAGGGGCCCTATCGATTTTAGACAAGCCATGGCCACAAGGGTTTGAAACGGCGGGGTGTCAAAATCCGCCAACCCCCATACAGTGTCGAGGGAATAGGGAACACCCTTATACTCATGTACAGATTTTTCTCTGAAATAGGCGGAAGGAAGGTCCTCAGCCTCCGCCGCTTGTGGTGAAGGACCCTTTAAGGCACAGTGAAACACAGTATGTCCGGGGCCGGCTTCCTGAAATCTAATTTCTGCCCCCTCATCTTTAAGCACCCGCCGGGTAAAATCGGCCAGTGGATTCACCACCACCATTGCGACTATGCCGCCCTTGTGCAACATGCTGCGGTAAAGGTATTTTAGAACCGGCTCCCCCGCCTTTGCGGGTATGTTAGAGACTATCAGGTCGTAATAATTCCGTTCAAGACCTTGAAGCGCCAATCCTCCCGTCGTTTTTACTTTACCAACGCTGTTTTTATCGGCATTCCATCGGCTGAAAGCTACCGCCAAGGCGTCCCGGTCCTGAAGAGTGGTCTGTATGTGGGGGTGTCCCTTTTGCAGTGAGACTCCAAGAGTACCTATTCCGCACCCTATATCAAGAACGTGGTTAATTTTATCAAAGTCTATCTGTCGGCTTATTGTTTTTAGAAGAAATTTGCTGCCCTTATCAATCTCATAGCTGCTGAAAAGGGCCTGGGAAAGATAAAAAGAGAGGTCCCTTCCGTTGTACCGAAATGAAACCTCTTTGTTACTGTACTGAGAAATGAGTGATTGGGTAAGAAGGGTATCCACTTAAACTACTGATTGACCCTTTCTACATATTCCTTCGTTTCAGTATTTACCAGAATACGTTCGCCCTCTTTGATGAAAATCGGGACCTTCACCTTGAGGCCGGTCTCTACTTCCACCGTTTTAGTGGCGCCTGTAACAGTGTCCCCTTTGATGGCTTCTTCGGCTTTGGTAACGGTGTACACAACTTTGTAGGGAAGCTTAATGTCCAGTGGACGCTGTTCCCACATAATAAGTGTGTAGGTCTCTCCCTCTTTCATTAGTTCCTGATATTCGGGAAAAGTTTTAACGGGAATTTCAAACTGTTCATAGGTTTCCAAATCCATAAAATGGTAGCTCTCGCCATCAGCGTAGAGATACTGGCAGTCTTTATCTTCAACTACAATGTCCTCTACTTGATCTTGAGTTTTCATTGTTTCACGAAGTACCTGGCCGCTGGTCGGGTTTTTCAGCTTTGCCCGTACAAAGGCCGACCCTTTTCCTGGATTTACAAACTCCCGTTCTACTACAACAAAAGGGTCTCCTTTAATGAGAATTGCCATTCCCTTTTCCAATGCTCCGGCTTTTATCATAATTGTTTAACCTCTCTTGAGTTATTATATTCATTTGAGCTGGATTTCTCGTGTGCTGCTAAGGGCGTATACTATCAGATAGCGGGAAAAAGATCACCCCCTCAATACTGCTTTGACTGGTGATCGCCATCACCAAACGGTCGATGCCCAAGGCTACTCCCGAGCACTTCGGAAACCCGGTTTTATGAATATCGATAAACTCCTCATCTATATCCGGCACAACAGTACTTGATGAGGCCTTTCGGGCATATTCCTTATGAAAGAAGGCTTGTACTTTGTGGTAGTTGGTTTCCTCGGAATAGCAGTTTGCGACTTCCATACCCCCTAAATACAGCTCCCATCGCTCACGCCAGGGGGTCCCGGGAATTTCCTTCGCCAAACAGGGAATTTGCCGTGGATAATCCATAAGGAGTAGGGGGCGGTCCACCGGCAGATTGGGTTCTACAAGGGTAAGGAAAATCCTGTGATAGAGCTGTTCCCAGGTTTCCCCCTCAGCCCTGAGGGAAAATCCAATTTTTCGTGCCGCCTCCTTGAGCCCTGCAAGCCCTCCGGCTTCGGCTAAATCAATTCCCGCGTATTCGCAAAAGGCCTCTTGTACGGTCATTCTTCTGAAGGGGGGGGTGATCTGCGCAGGGGGGTTTTTGGCACCTGCTTCGACTTTTGCAGCGGCTACAGCGACGTCGGCAGCGGCAGCAACAAGCTCTTCCGTGACAGATATGGAGGTTTTATAATCACCCCCCATTGTATACCATTCGAGCATGGTAAATTCCGGATTATGCTGGGAGCCAATCTGCTCGGAGTTTCGAAAGCTACGGCTTATTTGAAAGATGTCTCCACTGCCCTGGGCAATCAGTTTTTTCATATGGACTTCCGGGGAGGGGGTTAAGTACAGTGGAAAGGAACCGTGAAAATCACTTGAAAAATGAGTTTCAAAGATCTCTATTGGGGCTTCCGGAATAAGGGCCGGCGCGAGCAATGGAGTTTCTACCTCCAGGTACGCTTTCTTATAAAAATAGTTTCTTATTGTCTGAAGAATTCGGGACCGGGTGTGCATCCGAGAGAAATTCATAGTACTAGTGTAAACTATTTATTATTTTTAATATACTACTTACTTAAGCTTAAGAGGAGAGGATATTCATGCCGGAACAAGATACTACCCTGAAAATTGGAGACAGCCTGCACGGGTTCACCGTTTCACATATTGATACACTTGAGGAATACCATGGTCACGGGATACGCCTTCGCCATGACCGCACTGGTTTAGAGGTGTACCATCTTCATAATGAGGACCGCGAGAACCTCTTCGCCTTTGCCTTTAAGACGCCCCCCGCCGATGATACCGGGGTCGCACATATCCTTGAACACACAGTCCTGTCGGGCTCACGTAAATATCCGGTAAAGGACCCCTTTCTTGCTTTGATGCAGGGAAGTGTAAATACCTTTCTCAACGCAATGACTTATCCCGATAAAACGGTGTATCCCGCCGCGGGAACGGTAAAAAAAGACTATTTTAATATGATGGCTGTATATGCGGATGCGGTGTTTTTTCCATTATTGAAGCGGGAGCTCTTTTTGCAGGAAGGCCGCCGCTTTGTCCCCCAGGAGGACGGGGTCCTGAAGGTGGAGGGAATAGTTTTTAACGAGATGAAAGGGAGTTTCTCGAGCTTTGATTCTATAGTTGGAGACTGGTCCTATCGCTCGCTGTTTGAAAAATCTCAGTACCGCTATGAGTCTGGTGGAACACCCCAGGCCATCCCCCAGCTAAGCTATGAGCAGTTTGTTGAGTTTCATCACACCTATTACCATCCCTCAAACTGCCGGTTGTTTTTATACGGTAACATACCCACCGGGGAGCAGTTGGAGTTTCTGCAGAATAACTATCTATCCGAGTTTGAAGCCGGAGTACAGGCCCCCGATATTGCAGAGGAACCCCAATGGGAGGCGCCGCGGTTTTTTACGGTAAAGGGGCCGGCTGTAGATGAAGAGGAAAAGCCTAAACCTACGATAACCGTAAACTGGCGGACCGGTAAAACTACCGACCCCTTAATGCTGCTCTCTATGCAGGTCCTTAGTGCCGCCCTTATCGGACATCCGGGGACCCCCCTTCAGAAGCTGATAAACGATACCGAGTTGGGGGAGGATATGTCCCCTGCAAGCGGTCTTGAGACCGACATTCGGGATATTACCTTTTCAGTGGGTATAAGAGGAATTGCCCCGGAGGATGCCGGCAAGTTTGAGGACCTTCTTATAGGAGAACTGAAAAGGCTGGTTGAAGAGGGAATTCCCTTGGATGTAGTGAGGGGAACCCTGCGACGGGTGGAATTTCAGAATCGGGAGATTCGCGGGGGGGCGCCCTTCGGTCTCAGGATGATGAACAAGGCCTTACGCGGCTGGCTGTATGGTGCCGAACCGCGGAGCACCCTGGAGTTTACCCCGTACATAGAGGAGCTTAAGAAGAAGGTCGAAGAGGACCCTGCTTACTTTGAAGGACTCATAGACCGCTTCCTGTTGAATAATTATCACCGCAGTACCGTTGTGGTAGAGCCGGACGGGAGCTACATGAAGGAACTGGAAGAGGAAATTCAGAGTAGTGTCCATCAAATCCACTCTCAAATGGACCAGTCTTCTATGAAAGAGCTTGAGGAAGACTTGAAGGCTTTTGAGGAGTTTCAAGCTTCCTCTGACTCAGAAGAGGCCCTGCAGTCGATTCCTATTTTATCCCGGGAGGATCTTCCGGAAGACATTTCAATTATTGAAACCCTGGACACCGAAGTTGACGGACTTCCCGGTTTTACCCACGATCTTTTTACAAACGGCATTATTTACATCGATTTTGCCTATAACATTACAGGATTAACGGAAAGGGAGAGGCTTCTGCTGCCCCTCCTTGGTCGAATAATGACCTCAACCGGCCTCCCGGGGATGTCCTATGACGAAGCTGCCCGGCAGATGAATCTAAAAACCGGGGGAATCTCACCTTATCTGGATATAAGTCCGATAGTAGGAAATACTAATTCTTATCTGGGGTTCTTTTTTCTTCGGCTAAAGTGCCTGGAAGATTCTTTAGAAGAGGCCCTTGATCTTTCCTTTAGCCTTATGAAGGATGCAGAGGTGGGTGACCCTCGACGGCTGCGGGAAATTATTACCGAGTTTAAAAACGACATGCGGTCCTCGGTAATACCGGCGGGGCACTCCTTTTCTACACTAAGGGCGGGGGCCCACTTGGAGCCTGCTGTGAGGATTGAGGATGAATGGAGGGGTATTGAGCAATTGCTGTTTATTACTTCCCTTCCTACGGAACTCGGATCGGAGATAGAGGCTCTCGGCGGTGAGTTAAAGTCTCTGAGGGATAAAATTATGAACCGGCAAAGGCTTTTACTGAATTTAAGCGCCGAAGGGCAGCAAATTGAGAGGATCCGTAGGGCCTTAACACGCCGTCTAGGTGAATTTACTAGCGACGGGACTAAATCGCGACTGGGGTTTGACTATTTTGCTTCCAGCGATGGTACCTTGGTGAAGCCCTTCAGTGGTTTGTGGGACAGTTTACAGGTACCCGCTTCGGTCGGCTACAGCGGGATGGCCCTTCCGGGGGTCCTCTACGGTGAACCGGGGTATGCAGCATATATTCTGGTTGCTCATCTGTTGAAAACCGATTTTTTGTGGCGAAAAATCCGCATGCAGGGCGGCGCCTATGGGGCCGCCGCCTCTACCCATGGCTTGGAGGGTATTTTCTCATTTCTCTCTTATCGTGACCCCCATGTGGAGACGTCCCTGCAGGTGTATGAAGAGGGGCTGGCGCTGATAGCACGAGAAGGGGTTTCGGAGGAATCTTTGGAAAAGGCGGTCATCGCGATTGTCGGAAAAGATACCCGCCCAAAATCACCCGGTGAAAAGAGTGTGATCGGCCTTAAGCGGCGCCTGTATGGAATAAGTGATGATGTGCGCCGGTCTGCCAGGCATTTGATGCTTGAAGTGCGAGCAGAAGAGGTGCAACGTGAGGCAGCCAGGCTGTATGAGAATACCGATAAAGCGGCACGGGTCGTAATGGCCGAAGGAAAGGTCCTGGATAAGGCTGAACAGATTTTTAATAGAGACGGGCAGCATCGGATTATTGTTCCGATGTAATGCTCCAATATAAGTGTTAGCTGCCCTCCAGTTTCTCCCGGCCCCACACTTTTATCATGCGTTCAAGGTTTGCCTTTGCATTACGGGTGTTCAGCAGCTCCTGCCCCCTCTGATAGAAGATACAGCGGGAAAGCTCGGCTTTTCCCTGTACAATATCCTGAGCGAGGGCCTCACAGGATGGGGCCCCGCAGGTTCCGCAATCCACGTGGGGCAGTTTCTTTAACAGGTCCTGAATTTGTTCCATCTTTTCCATGGCGGTTTGAAAGTCGTCATCGAGCTTGATGATGGAGCGTGGCTCAATTCTTTCCAGTTTTAAATTCCTGCGGAGGTATTCCTCCTGTTCCTTAATTATTTTTTTTGTCTGATCGGATATCCCGCTCATCGAGGCCGCCCGGTGGCGGAGGCGCTCGGCGGTGAGGAAACGGTTTCCCGAGCCGAGGATACCTCCGGCACAGCCTTCATCACATGCCCGCAACTCCAGGAAATCGATACCGCTTATTTCTTCGTTCTCAAGTTTTTCAAGAAATTCGATCACATTGTGAATTCCGTCCACCGCCAAGCTTCGACCGGGCATATGGGGTGCCTCCCCCATAGTGAGGCTCCACACGACTGATTCACCGGAGAGATTTCGCTCCGGAGGAGGGGTGTAGTTTTCTTCTTTTTTCCGCTGCACAATTGTCTTATGGACCAGATTAAAGAGAAAATCCATATTGATAACACCGTTGAATATGCTTTTACGTTCACCCTGGGGGCTTTTGATTGCAGCGATTTTTGCTGCACAGGGGGTTACATAAAACATTCCGATCTCTTCGGGACGGGCGCCGTTGTCGGTCAGTTGTTTCTTTGCAAAGGAAGCAGTTATATCGAGGGGAGGTTTAATAAGGTTAAGATGGGGCACCAGCGAGGGAAAGCGGACCTGAATAAGCCGTACAATAGCGGGACAGAAGGTAGATATAACCGGCGATCGATCGGAGTAGGTGGGGTAACGTCCGCTAATTTCATGGAGAATGTCGCTTCCAAATTCCGCCTCGTACACGTGGGTGAAACCGAGCTCCATCAATATGCTGTAAATCTGCTGTTCGGTAATTTGTTCTTTAAATTGACCGATCATAACCGAGGGGACCACCGCCACCCGATACTTATAGCGGTATATCTTCTGAAAGTCGTCCTGTTCCACCACAATTGCGTTTACAGGGCAGACCTCCATGCAATTACCGCAATCGACACAGCGGTCCGGGTTTACATGGGCTTTGCCTCGATTGATTCTAATCGCCCCTGTAGGGCAGATCATCATACAGCGGGTGCATCCGAAACACAGGTCCTCTTTCACTTTAAGGGCATGGTGGAAGGGTAAAGGGCTCACTAGGACTCACCCTCCGATATTGTACGGTCGGAATTCATGTCGGAGTTAAAGCGTATTAACATTTCGATTTCGGTATGATCTCCCGCTTCGCTGCGTATATCAAGAAAATCAGTGTTCTTTTTAATGTTTGGCAAACCCATACCGGCACCGAAGCCCATCTCTTGAATTTCTTTGGTGGCGGTTGAATAGCCCTCCGACATTGCCAAATTGATGTCTTCAATTCCCGGCCCCGTGTCGGTTACAAGAATGTGTAAGCGGTCGTTTTCTATATCTATAGCTAAAGTTCCGCCGTAGCTGTGTCCGATTACATTCACCTCCGATTCAAAGGAGGCTATAACAGCCTTTTTTATGATATCGTTCGGCAGATTCAGCTGTTTGAGGATCTTTTTAATGTTACTTGACGCATAACCGGCATTGGAAAAATCTCCCGCACCGATTTCAAACTCAAAATGCACAGCCTTTACGGTAACCTCTCTTCTCTCATAGACTTGGAAATTACGGGTCCGGCTAGTAGACCGGTGATAAACCGGCGGCCCATAATAAACCGGAAGTCTTAAACATTGAATATGAAGTAGACATCAGGGCAATCTGCTGCTCCTCGGCAAGTTCAACCATTTTATCGCTTGGGTGTTTACCTCTCACAAACAGAATATGATAAATATCCGCCATTTCAGCAGTTCGTACTGTTTGAATATTGTTCAATCCGGTTATTAAAAGCAGATTGTCCGTGAGAAGGGTTAATACATCACTCATCAGGTCCGATGAAAAGGCCTTTTCTATTGTACGCTCAGCGGTTTTTGGTGAGGTGCACAACTCGGCATCGACTAATTTGCAGATTTCCTCTAATTCCATACATACTCCATCGTTGGGCGATATAGTAGCAGAAAACCAAAGAATATGAAAGCTGTGTTGCTTTGGGAGGAGAGACACTAATTTGGAATTCCAAAGCAGGGGGAAGATCTTTTAATGCTTTCTTTTATGCGATCTTTTAAAAACTTTTCCTTGACAGTATATGGGTGGTGAATTACACTGAAATTGTTAGTGCAACCGTGTGCATAAATATAAATAATTCTGCACACGGCGAATTAAACTAGTTTTAAAGGAGAGTTGCTATGCGCAAAGGATGGAGACTTTTCTTTACCCTTTTCTTGGTGGTTGCCTTTCTGACAAGCATGCTGTTTGTATCTTGTCAACCGAAGGAAGCCGATAAGGGTGAAGCGGAAGCAGAAGAGAGTGCCGGAAAAGATTTTACCGACAACGAATGGACGGATGGACAGGACCTTTCCGGAAAAGAGGTGAATATCTTCGGAGCATTTGTTGATACGGATGCTGAAAAATTCGAGAAAAGTATGGTTCCCTTTGAGGAAGCCACCGGTATCGAGGTTGAATACGAAGGATCCGGCGACTTTGAATCTCTGATAACTGTACGAACCGAGGGTGGAGACCCCCCCGATGTTGCTGCATTCCCCCAGCCCGGTCTTATGCAGGATGTAATGAACCGTACGGACCACATCGACCTGAACGACTGGTTCGACATGGATTACATGAAGCAGCAGTACGAGCAGAGCTGGCTTGACCTTGGTTCATACAAAGGTGAAATGGTCGGTGTATGGTACCGCGCCAGCATCAAAAGTCTGGTATATTACTCAAAGCCTATATTCGAGAAAGAAGGCTACGAAATTCCAAAGACCTGGGATGAACTGCTGGCTCTGAGCGATCAGATGGTTGCCGACGGTTATACTCCCTGGTCAATCGGAATCGAGAGTTCCGGTGCCACCGGATGGGTAGCCACCGACTGGCTCGAAGACATCATGCTGCGGACCCAGCCCCCCGAGAAGTACGACCAGTGGGTAAAGGGTGAGCTCGATTTCAACTCACCTGAGGTAAAACGTGCCTGCAAGATTCTTGGAGATATTTGGTTCAACAAAGACTATGTGCTCGGCGGACGCAACAGTATACTGACGGTTCCCTTCGGCGATGCCGCCACCCCGCTGGTACAGGATCCTCCGCGGGCCTTGATGCACCGACAGGCCAATTTTATCGTAGGGTTCCTGCCGGATGACACGACAGTCGGCGAAGAAGTTGACTATTTCTATCTGCCGGGGATCGACGAAGAAGAGGGTAAACCTGTTCTGGGTGCCGGTGACTGCCTCTCAGCTTTCACCGACAAACCCGAGACAAAGGCTGTGATGAAATACCTGACCCAAGGTATCTCAACCAAAGCATGGCTGGAGGCCGGTGGTTTTATTTCTCCCCACAAAGATACTCCCCTCGACTGGTATCCAACCGATGTCGACCGCGGATATGCCGAGATTCTGCAGAATGCCGACACCTTCCGCTTTGACGCCTCAGACCTTATGCCCGGACAAGTTGGCGCAGGTTCCTTCTGGAAGGGAATGGTCGACTGGGTAAGTGGTGAAGATCTTGATAAGGTACTCACCAGTATTGATGAAAGCTGGCCGGAACAATAGAGAACAATAGTACACGGCTCGCTGATAAGTAAGTACGAAAAAGTCGAAAAAAATTATGAATGCAGGCAGGATTTCCTGCCTGCATCCTTCTACAGTCCAGAAGGAGATCTATATGGCACAAATATCTAGTAAGAACAATCGTCTATTTGAAGTATTTGCAGCTACACCGGTGAGGATAGCTGTGTCACTAATAGTTCCGGTTGTTACTTTTATTGTTTTACGATGGAGCTTTATTTTTATGAGGGACTCCGAAGCATCCAAGTTCCTCATAGGAATTGTAGCTCTTACTATTGGTGTTGGTGGAGTGTGGGTGCTGTTTGCCGCTACCAACAATCTTGTCTCGATGCTGCCTACACGTATGCGGGATATGTTACTCCCCTTTGTGTTTGTGGGCCCCGCTATAGCGGTACTCTTGTTCTACATTGTGTTTCCCGCTCTGCGTACCATCTTCCTCAGTTTTATGAACCGAACCAGTACTGAGTTTGTGGGGTTGAGGAATTATGAGTTTGTATTCACCGACCCGCAAATGCTGATAATACTGAGAAATACCCTCTTTTGGGTAATTATTGTTCCCTTTATGGCGGTTGCTCTCGGCTTAATTATTGCGGTAATGGCCGACCGGTTGAAACCGGGATGGGAAAAAATTACTAAATCGATGATCTTTTTACCGATGGCAATCAGCTTTGTAGGTGCCAGTGTTATTTGGCGATTTGTATACTACTACCAGCCCGCGGGGTATGAGCAAATTGGCCTTTTAAATGCGATTGTTACTGCCCTTGGGGGTGAGCCGGTGGCCTGGCTGATTATCAGGCCGTGGAACAACTTCTTCTTGCTGTTTATCATGATATGGCTCCAGACCGGTTTTGCTATGGTCATTCAGTCGGCAGCAGTAAAGGGGGTCCCCAACAGTTTGCTTGAGGCTGCACGGATAGACGGGGCCGGTGAAATCAGAATTTTCTTTAATGTAACAATTCCTTATATAAAAGGAACAATCCTGACGGTTATGACCACTATTCTTTTTATGGTATTGAAGATCTTCGATATTGTATACGTGATGACCAGTGGTAACTACGACACCGGTATTGTTGCATCGCGGATGTACAAGGAAGCGTTTATTTACCGAAACTTCGGTCGTGGTAGTGCGTTGGCGGTATTTCTCTTTATTGTGGTAATACCGTTCATGATACGCAATATTACCCAGATGCGGGAGAACAGGAGGTAGAGTATGAGTGATGCAGCAATTGAAAATAGACAGATTCCAGTAAACAAACCACCCGCATCAGTACGGATTCAGAGTATAATGAAAGCTATTCCAATGCGTATAGTGTTGATAGTGATTATTCTTATATGGTTTGTTCCGATTTTAGGATTGCTGGTAAGTTCTTTTAGAACACCGGAGGCAATTAATAATACAGGGTGGTGGACGGTCTTTGGTAATATAGTGGCCGCCGATTGGACTTTATCAAATTACATTGGTGTACTGTATGCCGACTTTATGGGTTTGGCCTTTCTCAATAGTATGCTGGTAACGATTCCTTCTACCGTTATTCCAATCACTATAGCCGCCTTTGCCGCCTATGCAATCGCGTGGATGGACTTTCCCGGCCGCGAGGCGATCTTTGTAATGATCGTGGGATTGCTGGTAGTGCCGCTGCAGATGGCCCTTATTCCGGTATTGAAGGTGTATACCGCCAATCAGCTCAACGGTACCTATCTTGGTATTTGGTTGGCCCATACAGGGTTTGGTCTGCCCCTGGCGACCTATCTGCTGTTTGGTTATATATCGGGAATCCCGAAAGAAATTATCGAATCTGCCCATGCCGACGGAGCTACCCCATGGATGAGTTTTACCCGTCTGGTATTGCCTCTCTCGAAGCCCTCAATTGCTTCGTTTGCAATTTTCCAGTTTCTATGGGTATGGAACGACTTGTTGGTAGCCCTGGTATTTCTCGGTACAAAAAAGGAGAATGCCCTGGTAACTACCCGACTTGCAGAAATGGTCGGTTCCCGAGGGCAGGACTGGCATGTGCTCACATCCGGTGCATTCTTAACTATGATTATGCCGTTGATCATTTTCTTCTCACTGCAGAGATACTTTGTACGCGGTATGATGGCCGGATCTGTGAAAGGTTAAGGACTGTAGAGAAAAAGATAATTACTTAAAGTAGGGTAATTAAAAGTAGTCTAGTAGCACGCCCCCGGAAGGGGGCGTGCTAAAAGGCCGTCTTTCAAGGCGGCCTTTTCTGTTCCCTACACTGTGCTGTGCTTTATTAAGTATTACGCCAGGGATGAGAAATCTTTGTCGACTTTCAGCAGCTCGTGTAAGAGGGGCGAATAGAGCTTTGGAGCGGCACATATGATATCGTAGGTGTAGTTATCATCAATAGAAAGATATTCAACCGTTGCACCTGCTTCACGGGCAATTAATACACCGGCGGCGATATCCCACAACCTGACTTTTAACTCCCAATAGGCATCGAAGACGCCCTCCGCCACAAAACAGGCGTCCAGCGCCGCGACCCCCATGCGCCGTATTCCCCGCACCCGCGGAGACATATGGGCAATATAGTTTACGTTGTTTTTCTTTGCCGTCGCCCGGTCGTAGGGAATACCGGTCGCGACAAGGGAGTCTTGCACTGCTTCGGTGTTTGAACAGTGGAGGGGATTTTCTCCCAGGTATGCACCCCGGCCGCTCATCGCGGTATAGGTGCGCTGAAGGGGGGCACAGTGGACCACGCCTAAAAGAGGGGTGTTGTGCTTTAAGAGTGCAATCGATGTAGCAAATACGGGTACTTGATGCACATAGTTTGTAGTTCCGTCCAAAGGGTCAATTACCCATTTGTAGGGTGAATCGGATGAACTCGGATAAGCTCCCTGTTCTTCGCCTAAAATCTCATGCTCCGGAAATTTGGTATGCAGGTTGGAGCTTATCAACTCTTCACAGCGCTGATCTACCTCGGTGACGATATCCGCCCTGCTTGTCTTTTTGTACATTTTTAAAGAGGATTTCAAATACTCCATCTGAAGGTCCCCGGCGGATTTAGCAAGACTCACCACGTACTGTACAACTTCTTCTAAATTATCAATATCCATATTTTAATTGAACCATAAAACTAATAAAAACAGCAATTCAAAATTTAAAAATTTTAGAAAAATTTCCAAAATTAAAATTCCTGTATTTTATAAGTCTGATTTTAGTGTACCAAGGACCTGCAGAAGCAAGCGAGGGTCGTCGGTTACCAGACCATCGACACCCATATCAAGAAGGCGGTGCATATCTTTTTTCAGATTGATGGTCCATACCTGCAGGGTAATACCCCGTTGGTGAAGTAGATGGATCAAAGAGGGCGTAACAATTTGAATGCCCCCATAGCTTTCGGGGACTTGCAAGGTGAGGCCCTCAAAGGGAAACATAAAATGCAGGAGACCAAGGCGTTGGAGAAGAATTAGTTTTCGGACTTCAAAAGAGGAAAAACTGGTGGCGAGGGAGGGAAGCAATGCACGAATCCGCTTTACCTGGCTGTTGTGAAAACTTGCTCCAAGAATGCGGTCTTCCGCCTGATAGTGCTTTACTATTTTAGCAAAAGCTTCGGCCAAAGAGCTACTGGTGCCTTTAAGATCGAGGTTGAAACGCATGTGTGGAAGTGCTTCCAAAGTTTCCGCCAGGGTTGGAATAGTAATACCCTTGCCGCGAAAAGGAAAACCACCGTCGGTGGGGTCGGCAAATCTATACCCCGCGTCCAGGCGCCGCAACTCCTCTAAAGTATAGTTGCGTATTTCACCGATCCCGTCGGTCATTCGATCGACGGTACTGTCGTGCCAAAGAACGCATTTATTATCCGCCGTAAGGTGGACATCCGATTCTATGCAGTCTACACCTAAATCCGCCGAGGACATAAACGCCGGCAGAGTATTTTCCGGAAAATGTGCGGAATCGCCTCTGTGGGCACAGACCACCGGAAACGGAGTGAGAAATGGATGGGAATTGTTTTTTTTCTGCGGCATTTCTCTTTTCCCAACTAAGCATTCGCAATGTGAAAAATATCCAAAATTTTTCACATTGCGAATTGCTGCAACTAAGAATTGCTGATAGCCTATACTAAAAATGCATGTCTTGGAAGAGACTATTCTAGTTGTGAAAGTCATAAGTGAAGAAAAAAATGCGTGATGCCCCTACATTAAGCAGAATTGTGTTGCCGATAGCCGTAATTTTTGCATCCTTTTCAGCAATCTTTATACGCTGGTCTCAGGCCCCCGCTTTAATAATTGCCTTTTATCGCATGTTATTTGCCTTTGCGTTAGTTCTTCCCTACGGAGTATATAAAAACACACAAATTGAATCGGCGGGAAGGGAAGGAAAAAGTGTAAAAAAACGAAAAAGTGTGAAAGAAAGAAAGGGAGCTTCTGTTCATTCCGACAAAATGAGCCGGCGGGATATATTCCTTTCAGTAGTGAGCGGCATATTTCTTGGAGTCCATTTTGCCACTTGGATATCCTCGCTGAACTATACCAGTGTCGCCAGCTCGGTACTTCTGGTCAATACCCATCCCGTGATGGTTTTTATAATTAGCCGTTTCGTTTTAAAAGAGGGCGGATCAAAGCGGGAGCTTCTGTTTGTGTTGGTGACGGTTCTGGGAAGTTCTATTCTTTCATGGGGTGACCTCGGCCGGGGAAGTAATGTGCTGTTGGGTGATCTGCTTGCCGTTCTAGGTGCGCTTGCGGTGGGCTCGTATATGGTCTTGGGGCGTATTGTACGGCGCCGGGTCGGGGTTGCTAAGTACACATTAATAGTATACGGAATAAGTTCTCTTACTCTTTTAATAATGAATGGCGCAGGGGGAATTCCCTTTTACCCGTATCCGGCACGGGAGTTTCTACTTTTTTTCGCCTTGGCCTTTGTGTGTACGATTCTCGGACACAGCATCTATAGTTGGGCCCTGAAATATGTTGCCTCGACATTTCTCTCGGTTACGGTGCTTATTGAACCGGTAGCTGCGGGGATTATGGCTTTTTTTCTCTTTGGAGAGGTCCCCTCCCTTCTTAACGGGATTGGTGCCCTTATAATTCTATACGGTATTTACGGGTATTCAAGGGCCTCCGCCCAGAGAGGACCCGCAGTGGCCCCTAGAAGAGCCCTCAAAAGAAGCTCAGGGGGGAGTGAGTAAGCCCGGGTATGACTGGGCTATTACCCCTTCTTACCAGTCCCTTGCTCAGCTCCTTACTTATTTTTCTTGACAATGCGTTCCACCATCTTTAGACTGTTATTATGCAAACGTGTGCATAAAAAATACTGGATAAAATCAGCAATTGTGGAGTAGGGGTATGAGTACAAATCAGGTATATCCATATGATCCGTGGAAAATCATTGAAACGGAACCGGTTCCGGATAAGTTGGACGGGTATGAATCGATTTTCGCTTTGGCCAATGGGTATTTGGGTATTCGCGGGACCATGGAAGAGATGGACTACGCTTGGTGCAGAGGTACTTATCTCAATGGATTCTATGAATCCCGCCCTATTGTTTATGGGGAAAAGGCATATGGCTTCCCGGAGAATGGTCAAACAATTCTCAATGTTGCCGACGGAAGAAAGATAGAAATATGGATAGATGAAGAGAAGTTTGACCTTAAGACCGGGACTCTCCATAAATATCATCGTGAAATTGATGTGCGTGAAGGAATATTACGACGGGAGCTTGTGTGGGAATCGCCTAAAGAAAAAATTCTCCACATCACGAGTGAGAGGCTGGTAGCTTTCGAGCGACGGCATATAGCTGCACTGCGCTACAAAGTGACCCTTACCCAGGGAAGCGGAAAACTGCAGTTTGTCAGTACCCTGGACGGCAATGTGACCAACCTTGCTGCTGAAGACGACCCCAGGGTGGGGGCCCATCTTGATAAAAACGCCCTGGTCTACAATGAAGGGTCAGCGGATACTGAAAAAGGGGAGTTAACCGCCCGCACAGGACAATCGGACCTCACTTTGGCCTGCGGTGTGAAGCATCTGTGCCCCGGGCTCTCAAAACATACCTGCAAGGCGGTATCGGACCACGGCGAGGTCGGCATAAAGGTGGAGATCGACCTAAATACAGGCGATAGTTTTAGGTGCGATAAATTTCTCTCCTATTCCTATCGGGGTATTTCCGAGGAAGCGCGGAATATAGAGATCATGCGGAATGAGCTTGAACAGGCTGCCGGCGATGGTTTTGATGCCCTGGTAAAGGAGCAGTTTGATTATCTAAGCAATTTTTGGGAGCACTCTGATGTCATTATTGACGGTGATGCAGCTTTGCAGCAGGGGATTCGTTTTAATCTTTTTCATCTGTTACAGTCCGTCGGTCGTAACGGAACAACCAGCATTCCTGCGAAGGGGCTGACCGGTGAGGGGTATGAAGGACACTTTTTCTGGGACACCGAGATTTATGTGCTTCCTCTCTTTACCTATACCCAGCCGGAAATAGCAAAGTCACTCCTTGAATACAGATACAGCATTCTTCAGCAGGCCCGGACCAGGGCGGAAGAGTTAAGCCAGAGGGGGGCCCTGTTTCCCTGGAGGACTATCAATGGGCGTGAGGCCTCTTCTTATTACCCCGCGGGCACAGCACAATATCATATTGATGCCGACATCGCCTACGGCATTAAGAAATATCTGCAGATAAGTGGAAATGAGGAGTTTTTGTCCCGGGCGGTTGAGATACTTATTGAAACAGCCCGCTTATGGGTTGATTTAGGGGAATATATCCCCCATCAGGGGGGCAAGTTCTGTATAAATGGGGTTACCGGTCCGGATGAATATACCGCGTTGGTAAATAACAACTATTACACAAATGTGATGGCCAAGGACAATCTCGAATTTGCTCTGGAAGCACTACACATGCTGCATGAAAAAGATACAGCTGCGTATGAGCAGATTGTGTATCGTACTTCCCTGGAAAGTGACGAGATTGACCAGTGGCGCAGGGCGGCGGACCTTATGTATCTCCCCTATGATGAGGCCCTGGGAGTGCATCCCCAGGACGACAGTTTTCTCAACAAGAAAGTCTGGCCCCTTGATGAAATTCCAGCTGATAAGCGGCCGCTCTTGCTGCACTATCACCCGCTGGTTATTTACAGGCACCAGATTCTGAAGCAGGCGGACCTTGTACTCGCCCTGTTGCTGCAGGGCAACCGTTTTAGTACGGCTGAGAAAAAGCGTGATTTTGATTATTACGATCGTCTTACCACCGGAGATTCCTCTTTATCCTCCTGCGTCCAGAGCGTGATCGCCGCCGAAATAGGGTACGATGAGGCAGCCTACAATTACTTTATTCAAACCGCCCGAATAGACCTGGACAACGTAAACGGAAATGTAAGAGACGGGCTGCATACTGCCGCTATGGCCGGCACATGGACCAGTATTGTATACGGCTTTGCCGGAATGCGGGATTATAACGGAGAGCTCTCCTTCACCCCCCATCTCCCCTCGCAATGGAATAGATTAACCTTCAATTTAAATATCCACGATACACTATTAGAAGTAGCAATCACCCATGATGAAGTGGCGTATACCTTAAAGGAGGGGAAATCTTTGTCCTTACTACATGAGGGTAAAGCACATACGGTGTACAATGGCTCTCCATTGGTTTTTTCCCACAGGCCTGATCTTGAGGCGGTCATTTTTGATCTAGACGGAGTTATTACCGATTCTGCGGAATATCATTTCCAGGCGTGGAAAAAACTGTGCGACGAGCTGGACATTCCCTTTGACCGTGAGTTTAATCATAATCTCCGAGGGGTAAGCCGCATGAAGAGCCTGGAGCTTTTACTTTCCCGGGTCCCGGACCGGGTGTTTAACGAGGAAGAGAAGGTCCATTTGGCTACTCGCAAGAATGAATATTACAAGGAGCTTATAACACAGATTACCCCCGAGGATCTTCTACCGGGAATAAAGAAGCTTTTGAAAGAGATGAAAAAGGCGGGAATAAAAACTGCCCTTGCTTCGGCAAGCAGAAATGCCGGTACTATTATTCAACAGCTTCAGGTGGAGGATTTGTTTGACATAATGACCGATCCCGCGCAGCTGCAAAAGGGCAAACCCGACCCGGAACAGTTTTTTATGGCGGCGGAGATGCTGGAAGTCCCTACTCGCAACTGTATTGGTGTCGAAGACGCGCAGGCGGGGATTGATGCGATCAACGGCGCGGGGATTTTTTCAGTCGGTGTTGGTGAGTATTTAATGAATGCCGATTGGAAGTGCAGCTCTACAGAAGAACTTACCTTGAAAAAGCTTCGGGAGGTATTTTACGACCGGCTTATTGATGCTCCCGGCTGAATCATGAACTTTTGCTCTCCCACATGAAAGGGAAGTTCCCCCTGGTTCGAATGTGCCGCATCCACTCGAACCTCACCTGCTGTAAGAGTCACCACACAACTGAGGCCCCGGTAGTGCAGCGTAAATTGTACACTGCTCCATTGCTGGGGAACATGCGGTCTACAGTGGATCCCCTGATCATCTACCTCGATTCCGGCAAATCCGAAAACCACCATCTGCCATGCGATGCCGCAGGCGGCGGTATGAATACCCCCAATAAAAGTACCACCGCTGGCGGGAGGGTTGGTACTGTAGAGATCGATGGTTAATGATTTTTGAAAGTAGTGATACGCCTGATCGGGAAAGCCTATTTGGGATGCCACAATAGAGTGTACCGCGGGGCTTAAGGAAGATCGGTGGTGCGTGCGCCTTTCGTAGTAGCTGTAGTTTTTCCGCATGGTATCGCTGTTGTACATACCCGGATGAAGACAGAACAGCTGTACCACATCGGCCTGCTTGATAACCTGTGTCTCGTAGGCAATACCGGTAGGCCAGCCCCAGTATTCGTTGGGGTCCTTCAGCCGCTCTGCAAGGGCATCGGGAGTAATGTCTTCCAAATCGAAGTACCCGTCGAACTGCTCTATGAGACCTGTAGCGGGATCGGGGGCGGGAATATACATCAGATCATGCATTTCCTGCCACAGCTCAATTCGATCCTCGTCGATACGTGACCGCTTTTCCAATCTTTTGAGAACTTGAGGTTCCTCTTTGGATAATCGATAATATACGTCTAGTGCTGCGCCGATAGCCCATTTTGCCTGGAGGTTAGTGAAGGCATTATTATCGGCATTTTCGTGGTATTCGTCAGGACCGAGCACCCGGATAATCTCGTACCGGTTTTTTTCTTTCTTAAGATAGGCATGGGATACCAGAAAGTTGGCGATTTCAAACAGCATTTCCGCCCCGTACTCTCTGATAAACTCCCAATCTCCGGTGGCTTCATAGTAGTGCCAAATGGTATAAGAGATATCCGGGGAAATATGAATTTGCCAGTCGTTAAAATGGTTGCGAATTTTGCGACCCGTAAGCACATCTTTAAAAAAGTAATCCGGGCAGAGTTCATCACCGGTATCGCCGCTGATCCACGGGTAGTACGCCCCCTCGTATCCGAGGCGTTGTGCCTTGCGTCGCGCACCCTCAAGAGTTTTATATCGATATATCAGAATATTTTTTGCAACATTAGGGTAGGTATAGAGATACATGGGTAAGTTGAAAATTTCTTCATCCCAGAAAGCTGCTCCTTGATATGCCTGGCAGGAAAGGCCTCGGGCGCCTATTGGAAGGTGATCGGTATGGGCGGGGGTTGCGATAATATTATGATAAAGGTTGTAATTCAGCAGGGCTTGGGTATCATCGCCGCTATCGACTTTTATGGAGTATCGGTTCCAGAGAGAATCCCATACTCGCGCGCTGTGTTCAGCCTCCCGTTCATAACCGTTCTCAACAGATTCTTCAGCAAGCCGGACCGCGGCGGTATAGGGATCTTCGGTATCGTTACCCGAAAATACCGTCATCATTTGTTCTATTACTATTTCTTCCCCCGCCTGAAGTTCTAACTGAAGTTTTCTCAAAATCCGTGGTTTTCCCTTATCGCTTTCATGCTCGACGATAGTACTTGAGGGATTGGCACCGTATATCCGTATGCCCTGAGCTGCCACTACCGGCAATCCAGTCTCGCTGGTGGCACATTGAAACCCTATAATGCTGTTGTTGGTAAAAGAGGAGCAGCTTGGAAAATGGTCCCCGTTGAGGCTCCATACCTGTCCGTCGACGCCTGTCAAAAGGGTGAGCTTCGCTGCAGCTTTGGCGGCAATTCTTACACGTTGGGCTACCAGGTGGAGTGAGGAATAAGAGGCGAACCGTTCAAAGGATATGTGCAGTTCCTGGGAGGAGTCCCCAGTATCAGCGGGGGCCCATGTGTACCCCCCGGAAGTGCGGCCATATCGATAGTTAAGTGAAAGCCTGTAATCTGAAACGCTGCCGGAACCGGAGGTAGGATGGACCGGCTGTTTATCCAGTTGGATCGCTGTAAAGAGTCCGTTTGGGACTGTACATAGTTCTTTCCACTTTCCATCGGCGTTATCATAGGTGTCGCTTACAATACAACCTACATATTCATCTGCTTCCCATTCAGGAAAAGTGCCCCGGTACCCTAAATATCCGTTTCCGGTCATAAAATTGCTTCCGGTAGTGACTATTTGTACCGGATCGAAGCGATTTTCGCTAATTGACCATTCATTTTCTATATATATGGGACTCTCCTGAGCGCTCATGTACTTCCTCCACCACTAGTCTTACAAAATAGTCTTACACAGATACCTAGGAAAGTATAAAATTTTATGCAACCGTGTGCAAGGATAGCTATTAGAACTTTGAAAATTTTCTGCTGATTTCCAAGTTGAGGCAATATGAAATGCAGGGATTTTTTAACCTTGACAGAGTGAAAAATGGGTCTATACTGGAAAGGAGGGTATGCAACCGTGTGCATGAATGAAAACGAGTCGGAAAAACAAACTGTCACAATAAAGGATATAGCCCGAATAGCAGGTGTAAGCCATTCTACCGTATCCCGTAGTTTAAATGATAGCCCCCTTATCTCCGAAAAAACTAAAAAGCGTATAAAAAAGATTGCCGCTGAGCTTAATTTTGCTTTTAATGCCAGTGCTCAAAGCCTTTCCACCCGCCGAACGGGTACTATCGGTATAATATATCCCGAACTGTTTGATACCTTTGGAAATTCCCTCTATCTGGGCTTGCTGGTCCAGGGGTTGCGTCATGGTTTGGAAAAGGCCTCTTTAGACAGTATTGGAAGCTTTCCACGGAACCACTACACCGCCGAAAGCAATATTCGCAAGCTCATAAGCCGTAAAAAGATAGACGGTCTGCTTGTGATCCATCCTGAGATACCGGTAGATGACTGGGAGTATATTCGGGCATCGGGCATACCCTTTGTAGTGCTCCACTTTAAACCCCGGAGCTTTGATTATAGCTGGATGAACTATCTATTTACCGATCACGTGCAGGGCGGCTATATGGCGACAAAAGCGCTTATAGACGGAGGGTCCCGGTCAATTCTCTGTTTACGGGAAGATTCTGATGAAATACAGTTCAAAGAGAGGACCGAGGGATATAAACTGGCCCTGGAGGAGGCCGATATTGCCTATAACTCCGACTTAGTAGTTGGAGGAGACTGCTCTTTCGACTTCGGTTTTCACACTGTAATGGACCGAAAGGACCAGCTCACTTCAATAGACGGTATTTTTGCTGAGGCCGACCTTGTTGCCCTGGGAGCAATAGAGGCTTTGCGAGAACTGCAACTTGATGTGCCCGGCGACATTAGAGTAATAGGCTACGACGACACCGAGCTTGGTCGATATTTTCGTCCAAAATTAACCACTGTTCACCAGCCCAGAGAAGAGCACGCCAGGCTCGCCTGTGAACGGCTTATAGAGATGCTTGATGCACGGGATATGAATCCTTCCATGCAAAAAGTCTTAAAACCGCTTATGATTTACCGTGAAAGCGGTTAACAAAGAATTAGTATTTTGATTATATTCACCCTATGAATAGGAACGATGGAATAATTGCAATCGGTATGAGCGGCGGCGTCGACTCCAGTGTCGCCGCGTATCTTCTTACCCGGCGTTGGAAGCGCGTGGTAGGGGTGAGCCATTATATTTGGGAAGATTCGAATTGCTGTAATACTGAAACCTTGAAGCGTGCCCGTGAAATTTGTGATCGCCTCGGGTTCCCCTTTTATATCTTAAACCTGGTGGACGAGTTTAAAAAGTTTGTAGTAGACGACTTTGTGGATAACTATTTTCACGGAAAAACTCCGAACCCCTGTGTACGCTGCAACGAGTTTGTTCGGTTCGGTGTGTTTCCCCGCAGAATAAAAAAGCTCCTGGTAGAAAAGGGGGTAATGTCGGCTGATGAGCCCCTGCATATGGCAACCGGGCACTATGTTCGTACCATCGGGTATGAGGGGCGCACACTCTTACAGAAAGGTGCGGATATGAGTAAGGACCAGTCGTATATGCTGTACCATATTGACTCGGATATACTGTCGCGATGTGATTTTCCCCTAGGGGAGATGAATAAGCCCGATGTTGTCCGAATGGCCGCTGAGCACGGTTTTCCCTCCTCTAGTATTAAAGAGAGTCAGGACGTCTGCTTTATAGATGGAAAATATATTGATTTCATCAGTGAGTACACCGGGAAAACCTCGGTCCGGGAGCCAGGTAAAATAGTTGATATGCAGGGTCGCCCCCTCGGAGAACACCGTGGTTACATGCATTACACTATCGGTCAGCGTCAGGGCCTCGGTTTGTCCGACGGGCCCTGGTATGTTGCCGAACTTGATGCTGAGAAAAACCGGGTAATTGTAGCTCGGAAGGATGAACTGGGCACCACTAGCTTTTCACTACACAGATGTAACTGGTTTGTACCGATACAGGGGCCTTTTGAGGCGGCAGTACGGGTCCGATATAATGCACGGGAGGTCCCCTGCCGGGTAATACCCGCCGAAGAGGACCCTAGGGACTGTGCCAGGATAGAGCTGGAAGAACCCCATATCATTACCCCGGGCCAGTCGGCGGTAGTGTATAAAGGGGATATTGTGTACGGCGGAGGGATTATTGATTAAAAGGTCTTTCTTTTATCAGTCTTTTAACTGTTTTTTTATAAAGCGTGCTTTCAGCCCCTTTACAGAAAACCTGCTATCTGTATAGTTAGGTGATATTATGGAACACACTGCACTGGTAATCGTCGAGTCACCGACAAAGGCACGTACTATTAAACGCTTTCTACCCAAGAATTACATCGTAGAGGCGAGTATAGGTCATGTGCGTGACCTGCCGCAATCGGCTTCGGACATCCCGAAAGATCTTAAGAAGACCGGATGGGCACGGTTGGGAATAGACATAGAAAACGGGTTTAAACCCCTCTATATTGTGCCCCGGGGTAAAGGGAAAATTATCCGGGAGCTTAAAAAGAAGCTTAAAGAGGTGGACCAACTCCTGTTGGCCACTGATGAAGACCGGGAAGGTGAAAGTATTTCCTGGCACCTGGTGCAGGTCCTTAATCCAAAGGTCCCGGTAAAGAGGATGGTGTTTCACGAGATAACAAAAACGGCCATTCAAAACGCACTGCAGAATGAACGCAATATTGATACAAATCTGGTGAATGCCCAGGAAACTCGTCGAATTCTGGACCGCTTATACGGATATACCCTATCACCCCTTGTGTGGAAAAAAATAGCCTACGGCCTCTCCGCCGGACGGGTGCAGTCCCCGGGTCTGCGGCTTATTGTAGAGCGTGAGCGTGAACGTATTAGGTTTAATAAGTCGGTGTACTGGGACTTGAAGGCCCAGCTAAAAAAACAGGCCGCCGATGATGATACCCAACACAACTTTGAGGCGGCCCTGGAATCTGTAGAGGGGAAAAGAATTGCCGGAGGAAAGGATTTTGATTCGGAGACGGGCAAAGTTCTTCCCAAAAAGGATGTACTGGTTTTAAATGAAACTGAAGCAGCTGAATTAAAGGCCAAGGTCGATACAGCTGAGTGGAAGGTAGAGTCACTGGCCGAAAAAAAATCAAAAAGCCGGCCGGCGCCCCCCTTTATCACATCCACCCTTCAGCAGGAGGGCAACCGTAAACTCCGCTTATCCGCCCGGGAGACGATGAGGACCGCTCAGCGCTTGTATGAACAAGGTTTTATTACCTACATGCGTACCGATTCTCCCGCTCTTAGCAAAGAGGGCTTGAACGGAGCGTTGCAGGCTGTCCGGCAGCTGTATGGTGAGAATTTTCTGTCGGAGCAACCCCGACAATATGCGACCAAGTCTAAATCAGCCCAAGAAGCACACGAGGCCATTCGACCCGCCGGTGAAGTCTTCAAGCATCCCGACGAGACCGGCCTCTCAGGACGGGAGAAATCACTTTACTCGTTAATATGGAAGCGTACTCTTGCAAGCCAGATGGCGGAGGCCCGCAAGGTTTCAACCACCGTTAAAATAAGTGTCGGCCCTGCGATTTTCAGTGCCACTGGGACCAGAATTGAGTTCCCCGGCTTTATTCGCGTGTATGTAGAGGGTAAAGACGACCCTGAAGCGGCCCTGGATGATAAAGAGAGTTTCCTGCCCCCACTCCAAGAGGGAGAGGTGTTGGACCCTGTTGAAGTTCAACAACTCTATCATGAGACTAAACCCCCCGCCCGTTATACCGAAGCTACACTGGTAAGGACCCTGGAGAATATGGCAATTGGGCGGCCTTCAACATATGCCTCTATTATTAACACTCTCTTTGATCGTGAATATGTACGTAAGCAGGGCAATGCAATGGTCCCGACTTTTACCGGTTTTGCGGTGATACAGTTGCTGGAAAACCATTTTCATTACCTTATCGAATACGATTTTACCTCTGATATGGAGGCCGCCCTGGATGATGTTGCAGTGGGTAAAATTGACCGACTTGAATATCTGGAATCTTTTTATTCCGGTAAGGATGGGTTGCAGCAAAAGGTTGAGAAGCGGGAGAAGGAAATTTCTCCGGATGAAACAAGGACCATAAAATTACCCCACATCACTATTGTCGACGGGATAAAAGTTGGAAAATACGGTCCTTATATTGTATACAAGGATGAAGAAAACGGACCCATTCACGCCTCAATTCCTGAGGACATCGCCCCCGCCGACCTTACGGAGGAGGAAGTACGGGAGATAATTGAAATTCAAAAAAACGGCCCAGAACCTTTAGGGCACGACCCGGAAACCGGCAAACCTATTTTCTGTCTTACCGGGCGCTACGGCCCGTATTATCAGCTTGGAGAGGTGTCCGACGAAAATCCCAAACCAAAGCGGGCGGCATTGACAAAGGGGCTTAAGCCGAGTGAGGCACACATCGAAGATGCCCTGAAGCAGTTGAGCCTCCCCAGGGTATTAGGTACTCACCCGGAAACAGGAAAAGAGGTGGCGGCGAATAGAGGCCGTTTTGGTCCCTTTATTGTACATGACGGGGATTTTCGTTCTATAAAATCCGAAGAAGAGTTGTTTTCCATCACCCTGGACCAGGCGTTGGAGATCCTTGCAAAACCTAAAAAGGGCAAAGGAAACTCCCGGGTACTTAGGGACTTTGGGAAAGACGAAGTGCTCGGCAAGAAACTTGCCGTGTACAACGGTAAGTACGGACCCTACATAAAAGCCGGTACAAAAAATGTATCCCTTCCCGAGGATAAACGTGAACAGGAAGCGATAGATAAATTGACGGTGGAGGAAGTCCGGGAGATCGTAAAGTCAAAAAAAACCGGTGCCGGCTCTAAGAAGTAGGTAATGGTACCAACCTTGTGGTATTATTCGGCTCACCACAAGATTAGTACCACTAAGTAAGAAACAGGTAGTTGATAGAAATCAGCTTCTATCTTTAATCCACTCACAAATAGTTGAAAAAACCGATTCCCGTTCATCTTCCTTATGAATTTCGTGATAAAGTCCCGGAAAAACTTTTCTGGTTTTGTCTTTCGAGCTAATATTATTAAAAATCACCTGGCTGTTGGAAGGGGGAACTGTTATATCATCCCCGCCGTGGAGCAGCAGAACCGGCAGCTCTATGCGTGCCAGGGCATCATCAGAAAGATATTTCTCCATGTGTAAAAACTCATCCGCGAGCCTTATCTTCATTTTTCCGATATAATTAAGGGGGTCGTTCTTATAGGCCTGAACTACTTTTTTATCATGAGACAGGTAATCGGCGGGAAAGGGGCGAAAGGGGAGGCCGGGGAGTATCTTTCTTAAAATATGGGCAATGTTTCTTTCCAGGGGTGTAGAAACTCCTCCCGGACGGACCATGGGGCCGGATAAAATAAGCCCCTTCAGCTCCGATTGATGATCAATGGTATACAGTAGTGCAATTGCCCCTCCCATACTGTGGCCGTACAGAAAAAGGGGATTTCTTTCATTCTTATTTGTATCTTTTGAAGCCGCCGGCAGAACGATGGTATTGATAAAAATATGCACATCTTCGGCAAAGAGCCGAAAATCTTTTACATCCGCCCGCTTTCCCTCTGATTTACCGTGACCGTAGTGGTCTAGGGCCCACACTGTATACCCTCCGTCGTTTAAACGGGAAGCCGGCTCTGCATACCTGCCGGCGTGTTCCGCATACCCATGACAAAGTACTATATCTCCCTTCGAGGGGCCCTTCGGTTTCCAGCAATAATAGGCCCGGGAGGTCCCGTCCTGCCCGTGAAAAGTTTTACTGTTCATTAGTGTACCCTTGTTTCTACGATTTTTATGTATGCAGTGTAACCTACTAATGCTGGATTGAACAACTATTTATGTTCCTTCGGCACAGCTAAATTCAATTACTCTAGCCTAAAAAAGCAGGAGGTGTTGAAGGTGAGAGGATAACTTTAATTTCTTGTGTTACTATTTCACGTATCTCCAAAATGCATATTATTTAGAATAGTAAATTGTTCTATTCTATTGTATGATAGGGGTAAATTTAATAAAAAAAAACTAAATAAATAATAAAATGATATTATATAATAAATTAAAAAGTGTCTATAACTTGACTTTTTCCTTTGAGTTTAATATGATTGTAAGAAACTCGATGAACATTTTGAGTGCTAACTGATTAAACTAATAGAGTTATAATTGTAAGAGGGATAAATATGGACGAAAACGTAAAAATTAAGGTCGAGAATCTTTATAAGATTTTCGGACCGACCCCAAAGAAGGCATTTCCCCTCATTGAGAAGGGAAAAGATCGTACGGAAATCCTTGAAAAAACAGGAAACGTAGTCGCTGTCCGAGGGGTAAGCTTTGAGATTAAAAAGAAGGAGACCTTTGTTATTATGGGGCTCTCCGGTAGTGGTAAGTCTACGCTTATTCGCTGTTTGAACCGGCTTATAGACTCAACCAGCGGTCAAATCTATATCGATGGAAAAAGTATCATTGATATGGAAAGAGAGGAGCTGCGTGAGGCACGCCGTTACATGATGTCGATGGTATTTCAGCATTTCGGCTTGTTGCCCCACCGTACGGTAGTCAACAACGTAGAGTTTGGCCTGGAAATCGGTGGAATGGAGAAGGAAGAGCGAAATAAGAAGGCCCTTGATGCTATTGAACTTGTAGGTCTTAAGGGGTATGAAAATAGTATGCCCGACGAGCTCTCCGGCGGTATGCAGCAGCGTGTAGGGTTGGCCCGTGCGTTGGCAAATGATCCTGAAATACTTCTCATGGACGAAGCTTTCAGTGCATTGGACCCGCTCATTCGTAATCAGATGCAGGACGAACTCCTTGAACTTCAGGCAAAGATGCACAAAACAATTGTGTTTATTACCCACGACCTGGATGAGGCCCTGAAGCTTGGTGACAGAATCCTTATTCTAGGACCCGACGGCACCTCCCGTCAGTTGGGCACTCCGGAAGAAATTCTCTCGGAACCGGCTGATGAGTACGTTGCAAAGTTCGTTGAGAAAGTTGACAAGACGAAGGTTATTACAGTTTCTTCGATTATGCGTAAAGCTCCGGTAGTTTCTATACCGAAAGACGGACCCGGCGCGGCCAGCCGCACCATGGAAAAAAATGGTATATCCAGTATTTTTGTGGTTGATACGGACCGCTATCTGAAAGGACTTGCGCGTATTGATGATACGGTTAAGTTGCACAAGAAAAAGGAACGTGATCTAGAGCCTATTCTTGTTCGTGATATCTACACTGCGTATGAAGATACTCCAATATACGACCTCTTGGCCACAGCCATGTCGACCAAATACCCAATTGCAGTAATCGATAAAGAGTACCGATATAAGGGAATTGTTGATCGTGCGGCCATCATAAATGAAGTCAGTGAAGATACTGACGAAACCGAGTCTCCAATGAACTTTTCTGAAATGGAAGAGGGCATCAGCAATAAAGATTCGGACAAATAGAGGAGATAAAGAATGGATAGTGTAACTTTACATAAAATTTTTGATATAGGAGGGGTATTCGAGGCTATTATTGACTGGCTCACTGAGAACCTCAGTGTAGTTTTTGATATTATCGCCGATGTAATCGATGCCCTATTGACCGGTTTCTTTAATGTACTGATGTTTCCCCATGCTTTTATCATGATCGCACTGTTTGCGGCTTTGGCATGGTGGATCGCGAAAAAAGGGGTTGGAATTTTTACTCTGGTAGGCTTTTTCCTTATTTATGCAATGAATTTGTGGGAAGCGACCATGGAGACCCTTGCCCTGGTTATAACCTCGGTGTTTATTGCCATCCTGATTGCAATTCCAATTGGAATTTGGGCATCTAAAAAAGACACGGTCGAGGCCATAGTGAGGCCGATCCTGGACTTTATGCAGACCCTGCCGGCCTTTGTGTATCTGATTCCGGCGGTACTGTTTTTTCGCCTTGGCGCGGTACCCGGCGTTGTTGCAACCCTAATTTTTTCAATGCCCCCGGCTGTACGGCTTACGAACCTTGGTATTCGACAGGTTCCGAAGGAAATCAAGGAGGCCTCCCAGTCATTTGGTGCTACCAACCGGCAGATGCTGCTGAAAGCAGAGATTCCGGTTGCGATTCCAACCATAATGGCCGGTGTGAACCAGACCATTATGCTTGCCCTTTCCATGGTTGTTATTGCCGGTATGATTGGTGCAGGCGGACTTGGAAACGAAGTACTGAAAGGTATTACCCAGCTGAAAATTGACCTTGGGTTTGAAAGTGGAATTGCGATCGTAATTTTGGCCATTTTTCTTGACCGTGTAACCCAGGCGTTGGGCGTTGCAAGTCAGAAGCAGGCTGAATAAAAATTGATATAAAATTGTGCTAGAGGTTCAGCCGCGGCCGTAGAAAAGTGCGGGAGCGGCGGAATATAAATTAGTTATTATAAACCTTTAAGGAGGAAATATGAAAATTACAAAGAAACTTTTCATTTTTGCCGTCATTTTGATGGTAGCGACTACAGCAGTATTTGCTGAGGGTCAGCAAGAGGGAGAAGCCCAGAAAACCGCCGAACTGGCGTATGTAAACTGGGAAGAGGGTGTTGCCTACACTCACCTGGCAATGGTAGTTCTTGAAGATCAGATGGGGTACGATGTTGAGATTACTGCAGCTGATGTAGCCCCTGCATATACTTCAATCGCCCAGGGTGATATGGATGCCTTCATGGAAACATGGCTGCCGGTTCTGCATAAAGACTATGTGGACAAGTACCAGGACGACATCATCGATTTAGGTCATGTATACGAAGGAACCCAGAGCGGTCTGGTAGTCCCCGACTATATGGAAATAGAGACTATTTCCGAAATCAACGACATTGCTGATGAGTTAGACGGTAAAATCACCGGAATCGATGCAGGTGCTGGAGTTATGAAGACCACCGAACAGGTAATCGACCTGTACGACCTTGATGTGAAGCTGATGGCCTCCAGTGGTCCCGCAATGACTGCTGCTCTGAAAGATGCAGTTGCGAACAAAGAGCCGATCGTTGTAACCGGATGGAGACCTCATACCATGTTTGGTCGCTGGGACCTTCGGTTCCTCAAGCAGGACAAAGATCAGGTGTGGGGTACAGGAAACATCCATATTAAGGGTCGAAAAGGCCTGCGTGAGGACAAACCCGAACTCGCACAGTTCCTCGAAAATCTATACTTCACCGATGCTCAGTTGGCCGACTTGATGTTGACCATTGCTGAAGGAGAGGATACTGAGGAAGCTGCACGTCAGTGGATGAACGACAACATGGATGTTGTTGAGAAATGGATTCCATAAAGCAGGCTCATAGGTTGTAGCTTTTGAGAAGACTAAACCGCCCGGAAACGGGCGGTTTTTGTTTGCCCAGCGAAGCGGGCATACCCGGCCTGCTGAAAGAAGCAGGTATCGCTCCCCCCACACACACAGGCTTTCGAGGAAATAGAAGAAAATAATTGTTTTTTTGTTGAAGAGCCGCTTTCTTTATGTTATTTTCAATTAAACGGTTGCTTAATTGTTAGCCGGTATTATTCAAGGAGTTCAAAAATGAGCGGTGATGTATGTGACAGTTTTAGTCCCGGTTATAATCATGATGATCCCCACTATCAGGAACTGTTGCTGGAGGTAGCTGGTGTTTCGGAATTATTTAAAGCCCTTAGTGACGAAACCCGGACCAAAATCCTCTACCTGTTAGCCGATGGTGAGCTTTGTGTCTGTGACATAGCGGACATACTTGGTATGAGTCTACCCGCGGTATCCCATCATCTCCGGCTTTTACGAACCATGCGTCTAGTTAAATATAGGCGAGAGGGAAAACAGGCTTATTACAGTTTGGATGATGCACATATAGTCCAGCTGATTAAAGTGGCGCAAGAACATTTTTCAGAGACAAGGTAAGTAGTATGTCGGAAGATGATCTTCAAGATAGTAGCAGGGGTACAAAAAAATATAGCTTGGATGGCCTTGATTGCGCACAGTGTGCAGCGGCGATCGAGCATCACGTTACCAAGATACCCGGAATATCTACTGTAAGTGTAAACTTTGTGTCAAAATCAATAGAGTTCGATGCCGGTTATGAGTCTGAAGTCGAAGAGGTTATTAGAAAAACCGAGCCGCAAGTAAAAATGAGGGCCCCTCAACAAAAATCTTCTGCTTCTAAGTCTGTCTCTCAGTCTACCTCTCAGAATCAAGAAACCTCCGGCTTTTTTCAAAATACGAAAAACCGAATATTTATTTCGATACTCTTGTTTGCTTCGGGGCTGCTTCTAGGCGAATTCCTGTCCCCAGCTACTGCCCTGAGGTATGGTGTCTTTGGGGCGGCATATCTGCTGATGGGATACAAAGTACTCGGCACTGCTGCACGGAATATATTCCACGGTAAGTTTTTTGATGAAAATTTTCTTATGACAGTTGCTACCTTTGGAGCGATAGCAATTGGTGAGATTCCTGAGGCGGTTGGGGTGATGCTTTTTTACACAATCGGAGACTATTTTCAGGATCAGGCGGTTGATAAATCGCGCAATTCAATTTCTGCCCTGCTGGATTTACGGCCTTCTACAGCACGGAAAATCACCGCCGAGGGAATCCGTGAAGTAGATGTTGATGATATCCGCATAGGGGACGAAATAGAGGTTTACGCCGGCGAACAGATTCCGGTTGACGGTCAGGTGACGGGGGGAAGCTCCTACGTTGATACATCAGCACTTACCGGCGAGCCGGTTCCCAGATCAGTTGACCAGGGGGATGAAGTTTTAGGCGGATTTGTGAACGGAGAAGGTTCGTTGAGGCTGAGGGTAGGCAAATTGGCGGATGACTCTGCCGTGGCACGGGTGATGCACATGGTGGAAGATGCTGCCGGCCGGAAGGCTCCCACCGAGCGCTTTATTACCCGTTTTGCCCGATATTATACTCCTGTTGTGGTAATTGCGGCAGTTCTGGTTGCCCTTGTCCCACCCCTGTTCTTTACCGGGCAAACCCTAACGGTGTGGGGGTATCGGGCTCTGGTACTACTGGTAATTTCATGTCCCTGTGCATTGGTTATTTCGGTGCCCTTAGGCTATTTTGGAGGGGTGGGCGCTGCTGCCCAAGCCGGATTGCTGGTGAAGGGAGCCGAGTATCTGGACCGTTTATTAAAGGTAAAAACTGTAGCCTTCGATAAAACAGGCACCGTAACCAAGGGTAACTTCAAAGTGACGGAAGTTGTCCCGCGCAACGGCTATAGCTCCGTTGAACTACTTAGCTGGGCGGCTGCAGGGGAGCGACAATCGAGCCACCCAGTAGCCGCGGCTGTTCGGCAAGCTTATTCTGAATATACCAAAGCTGCGGAGGATAGCTCAAAGGAAATCCCCGCAAAAGAGGCTTCCACTGCAAATGCCGTTACATCAGAAACCGTTACATCAGAAAGCAGGGAGCTGAAGGGCCGCGGCATGCTCTGCAGAATAAACGGTTCTCATGTGGCAGTCGGAAGCGATCGTTTGATGCATCAGCAGCAGATTCCCCATGAGGATTGCGATGCGGAAGGGACTGTGGTGTATGTAGCCGTGGATAACAATTATATGGGCTACATCAACATCACAGACGAACTAAAACCGGAGGTCCCCAGGGCACTACAGAAATTGTACGAACTGGGAGTAGAGGACACCGTAATGCTGACCGGCGATGATGCAAGCACAGCTAAACGTATTGCCCAAGCGGCGGGTATCCACCGCTATTACCCACGCTTACTCCCGGAAGACAAGTTGCGCAGCCTCGAATTACTGAAAAGCGAGGCAAATGGTCAGTATTCAGTTATGTTCGTTGGGGATGGTATAAACGATGCCCCGGTATTAGCCGGAGCCGATGTAGGTGTTGCTATGGGTGGGCTTGGTTCGGATGCTGCTGTCGAAGCGGCAGATGTTGTGTTAATGAACGATGATTTGGATACGCTGGCCCAGGGATTCCGTATTGCCGGTTATACCCGCCGGATTGTAATGCAGAATATTGTCGGCGCCTTGACGGTGAAAATAGTTGTGATGCTCTTTGGAATAGCCGGGGCGGCAAGTATGTGGGCGGCGGTGTTTGCCGATGTTGGGGT
>CAZDFY010000021.1:0-16053 GCA_964504785.1 uncultured Sediminispirochaeta sp.
ACCATTAAATAAGTATTTGACTGGATATTAAACTTACAATACTATTAGGTGAGAATGAAATTTAGAATTCGTTATGCAGAGCAGGTAGTCGGACTCTTTGTATTAGTCGCTATTATTTCACTTGCGGCTATCTTGATATTTATGGGTATCAATCAACGCTGGTTTGCCAAGGATTACTCTTTTACCAGCCGCTTTCAAAGTGGAGAGGGTTTAAACCGCGGAATGGCCATTAAATTGAAGGGCTTTACCATTGGAGCTGTTGATACTATTGATCTGCTGGATGATAACACTGTACAGATCGAATTTCATATTTTTGATACCTATTACAACCGGGTCCTCCCAAACTCCGTACTCCAGCTTACTACAAGTCCAATCGGCATCGGTGGCGGAGGATTAGTCTTCTATCCGGGCATTAGTGATAAGCCTCCCCTGGAAGAGGGTACTTTTATACCTTCCACCGATTTTAATGAGGGCCGTGAACTGATAAAGTCCGGGCTGGCTAAAGCAGCGGACAAGGAGGACGCTATCTCCGGAGTGGTCAACCGCATTGGTCCTATCCTCGACAGTACCTATGAAACTATCAACGCCCTGAATTCCACCATCACAACAATAGACAATACCCTCAAAGGTACCCAGCAGGGGCCACTACTTGATGTGCTTCTTAAAACCCAACAGGCAATGGCCCAGCTTCACACTACTCTTGAAAATACCACCGGAATTACCGCTAATTTAGAAAAAACTTCAGAGCAGCTTGCGGACACCCAGGGCCTTGTGCAGCGTCTGCTTGACCCGAAGGGGTCAATCGCCAAAATATTGGACGATGATGAGGCCCTGTATGTACAGATTCAGGACATTATAGCCGAATTGCAGGCATCAGCCGCTGAACTAAGCAGTTTTGCCGATTATGTAAATGATCAGCAACCGAATATTACCGCCGTTCTGCAGGAGGGCCGCACAACTCTTCAGGAAAGCCAGGATGTAATGGAGGGTTTACGGAATAACCCGCTCCTCCGTAAGGGAATAACTGAGGACTACACTACTCCCTCAACTTTTAGAGGAATGCGGGACGGAGAGTATTGATGAACCCCCAAAAGGCTTTTTGTAAAGACTGTAGAGTTGTTGCAGATGGTAGGGGTAAAACGGCGTGCCCACTCTTCTCTTTTATATCTTTGACATTTGTGTGTGTGTTGGTGTTTTTCTCTTCAGGATGTTCTTCCACACCAAAAAACCAGCCCCTTCCCCGATCAACCGCTTTGGAGGCTGAAAAGTTTGCCGAATACGGTAATTCTTTTTTTAATGAAGCCCGCTATGATAAAGCCGCGGAGATGTACAGCCTGGCGATGAACAATTATATACGTATTGATGATCAACTTGGGACTATTATCTGTTATAATGCGCTCGGCAAAACCTATTTGGCCCAGGGAGCAACTGAATCGGCCGAAAGGATGTTCCAGTCGGCAGTATCAACCTTGCATATCTTCCAGCCGATTGATACAGCCGATGAGACAGTAAAAAAGGCCGCCGCCGAAACTTATAACAATTTAGGGGAATTTTCGTACCAATTTGAGGAATTTGTTGCGGCACTCAAATGGTTTAATAAGGGTATTGAATTGTTGGCTTCCGAATATGCAGATTCTGAAGCGATGGCCGTTTTACGCCATAACAGGGGTAATGTGTTCAGGATACAAAACAAGCTTGACATGGCCCGTAAAGAGTTCAATTCGGCGCTGGAGATTAATACACAAAAGGAAAATTTGATTGAACTAGCCTCGAACCATTACATGCTGGGAGTAGTCGCTCTTCAACAGAATCAGTTTGATACGGCTGTGTATCATGCCCAAAACGCCCTGAAATACGATAAGCGAAGCGAGCACAGTGTGGGTATCGGTCACGACCTCTTTTTACTTGGGCGCGGAACAGTCGAAGCTGGTGAAAAAGAGGTTGGATTGGAATATTTGCATCGCGCCCGAAGGATCTTCACCACCCTTGAACTTGATGGAGAAGGAGAAAAAGTTGTAGAGTACATGAGAAGGAACAATTTAGAATGAATTCATCCATACTTCGCTTTACATCTCGCATCGCGGGAGGATATTTATCCTTCTTCAAGTCGGTTTTAAGGGTAATTGCTTTCTCTCTTGCTGTTGCAGGAATTGCTACTCTGGTAACCCTCCCTCTATGGTATTGGGCTACTACACATCGAGCCAGCTTTACGACCGCAGTTCTTATTGTGTTGGCCGCCGCTGTTCTGTTTTTAGTAATCAAACAAATTCGGTCCAATGTGATCAATCAGAAAAATCGAGGTTATACCACCTTTACAATCATTTTATCTCCGCTGAAAAAAATTGGTAAAATTCTTGCTGCATTCATTCTCCTTTATATTACCCTTATAGTTTTTGTTTCAATCTCGGTACCCGCCGGTGTTGTATCTGCTTTGCTTACAATAGCTTTGGTTGGTATGTTGTTTTTTGCTTCCCGATAGGGGGAGAAAAATTTTATGAGTCGGTTTTTCAGGTGTTCTTTCATTATTCTTTTTATGTGTAGTAGTGCCGCTGTGACCTGGGCTGCTGATACTATCTATCCGCAGATAGATTATTTGAACCGCGACGATCCGGTGTTTCACCAGGCAACTGAAGATATAAGCCTCTATTATAAGGCTGAACATACCGATACAACACCCCCGCCTTTGGCGTTTTTCTCTTATACCCCTGGTAAAACCGATACGCTTTTCTCTATTGCCGCCCGCTTTAACTTACCCTATGAAACAATTGCCCTGTTAAACGGCCTTCGTAATCCGGAAGCACTTAAAAATAATTCTCAGCTGCTTATTCCCAATACTCCCGGACTCTTTATTCCCGAAACACCGAAAAATGATATTGAAAAGCTTATCTGTTCATGGCGAACCCGTGCCCCGCAACAGGGAGCACCGGTGTATGTGATTGACGGTCCTCACAAAAAACTCTACTATTTTTTGCCGGGAGAGCGGTTTCACCCTCTTGAGCGACTTTTTTTTCTGAATGTACTGTTTCGATTTCCCCTGCCAAAGGGAGTTGTAACATCCAACTACGGGCTAAGGGCCAGTCCTTTCACTCACAAGCAGCATTTTCATCACGGGATTGATATTGCTGCTCCCCAAGGTACGGAAGTACAGGCAGCAAGGGGAGGAACTGCAGTTGCAACTGGTGCTGGAGGGATTCTAGGCAGGTATGTTGTTTTGCAACATGAAGGAAATTTTACTACAATATATGGACATCTTGAAGAAATTTTTGTAGAGAAGGGACATAAAATAGGTGCAGGTGCTATAATAGGGACAGTGGGGAGTACAGGAATGTCGACAGGCCCCCATCTTCACTTTGAAATTAGAAATGCGGGAGAATCATGGGACCCATCAAAAATGCTACCAACAACAGAGTAAGTACTCTTGGGATGCTTTTGGTAAGTGTATGTGCATTGCTTGTGTTACATCCATTTACTTTGGAGGCTGAACAAGTAAGAAGTAAAATACAGCATACCCTCACTATTGATGAAAGCTATTCTGAAATACATGCGTCAATAGGTCTAAGAGAATTAAGCGTGATTCGATTTGAATCGAAGGAGTTTCTGCGCGGTGTAGTAGTTCAAGTTGAGGCCCCAAATGCGGTTTTACAGTTTAGAGAGAGTTTTTTACTACAGATTTACTACAAGGCCTCCCCTCGTCCTCAGGACGGGGTGAGCCGCTATTCGGCCACAAAGCTGTATTCAGAGCCTTTTCCTTCGTCGAGAAAAACCTTTATAGATATACCCTTTGCATCAGAAAAGAGTTGGAACAAATCCACCCTCAACAGTACTGTTGTCGCCCCCAGCCCCGGTCCGGCGGACTACCCCTTACTGTTTACTATCGACCCGATTATGAAGGGTATACCCTCTAACGTAGCCAATTCACACTTTAAGATTGCAGTGATACCGGTTTTAGTTGATAAGGGCGCACTTGTTGTTGAAATTCCTGAAGATGTGAACCGTGATGACATTGAACTTCGTATCGACGGTCAGAAAAAGGAGCTTACCTCCAGGCGGTTTACACTTTCAACGGGAGTGCATGAGGTGTCTGTTGAAAGCACTCACTATCTTCCCTTTTCCAAATCAATCGGAATAGAGAAGGCCCAGACAAGCAAAGTACAGGTTTCACTTACGCCGACTCGCTCAAAGGTCCGTTTTGATGCTCCTGAAGATGCGGTAGTGTTCTTTGATGGAGAACAAATTGATGTAGGTTCCACTTCCGAATTACACGTCGAACCGGGGGAACATATGGTGCTTGTACGGATTGGAGATTATTCGGTTAGCAAAAAAATTGACATTAAAGGCGGAAAAGACTACAAAGTTTCACTTTTTTTTGATATTTTAATTAATGACGACTAATGTTTTACCCGCATGGGACGATAATAAAAGTGTCGGCGGCAGTCGTATAGTTCCCCTCCCAGTTTACTATATGTTGCACCGGCATTTAACCCACAGGCCGATTCTTTTGAATCGGCCTTTTTTTATTGTCTGATTTTTATTGTCTGATTTTTATTGTCTGATTTTTATTGTCTGAGGAAGTTCAGCAGCTGAGACACGTAGTCGCCTTCCGGCTGCGGAAGGAGTAGGCCGCGGTGCATGAGTTCGCCGCCGGTGCAGCTGAGTCCGGTAGACTCTTCCACATACAGCGCATCAGGATCGAGGCCTGCTAACTTTACCCGCGGTGAAGGGGTGTTGGCCTCGGCGTGCAGCCGGAACCAGAACAGGAGAAAGGAATCCTCATCAATAAACATCCAGGCGGCGTCATCTGATTCGAAGGGACTCTGGAGCCTGATGAATCGGCCGAATTGCAGCAACTTTCTGTGGGTCTTATAAAAGGCGATTTGCTCTTTGATCTGCCCGCTTTCTGATTCCGACAAGCTCCGGAGATCGAGCTCGTACCCAAAGTTGCCGCTCATGGCGGTGTGGCCTCTGATCTCCAGCGAGGTGCTGCGTCCTACCTGGTGGTTCGGTACCGCCGATACATGGGCACCCATCGAAATCGGCGGATAAAACAGGCTGGTGCCGTACTGTATTTTGATTCGGGAGACCGCATCGGTATTGTCGCTGGTCCAATACTGGGGCATGTAGTACAGAATACCCATATCGAAGCGTCCGCCGCCGCCCGAGCAGCCTTCGAACAGCACCTGCGGATGCTTTTCGGTAATCTGCTCCAGCACCTGGTACAATCCCAGCACATAGCGGTGGTACACCTCCCGCTGCTGCCCTGCAGAAAGCTGCGGCGAGGCAACATTGGTCAGATAACGGTTCATGTCCCATTTGATATAGCGAATCGGCGCACTTGCGAGAATTTCATCCAAAGTGTCTACCAGAAAGTTGCAGATCTCCTGCCGGCTCAGGTCGAGCACCAGCTGATTACGCCCTTCGGCAACCGGCCGGTCGGGAATCGATAAAAACCAGTCAGGATGCCCTCCGGCCAGCCGGCTGTGGTGCGAAATCATCTCCGGTTCTATCCACAGGCCGAACTGCAGCCCCCGCTGCTCGATTGCTGTTGCCAGCCCCTCCAGCCCGCCCGGCAGCTTGGAGGTATTTACCTGCCAGTCGCCGAGGGACGTGCGGTCGGAGTTTCTTTCGCCGAACCACCCGTCATCCAGAACGAAGAGTTCAGCGCCCAGATCAGCCGCCGTTTCAACGAGCTCCGTCAGATCCTGCTGGTCGAAATCGAAGTAGGTAGCTTCCCAGTTGTTAAACAGAATCGGGCGCTCCCGGTTTTGAAAATTCGGCGGAAAGATGTGGTGTTGTATGAACCCGTGAAATTTGCCGCTCATACCGTTCAAACCTTCGTTTGAGTAGATCATGACCGCTTCGGGGGTGTGGAAGCTCTGACCGGGCTGCAGCTGCCATTCGAAGGTATCCGGATGAATCCCCAAATTGACTCTCAGGTTGTTGTCGTAGTTCAGTTCCAGCTCAGTCAGAAAATTGCCGCTGTAGATGAGTGAAAAGCCATAGGCTTCACCGGAGAGCTCGGTAGTGTCGGCGGCTACCAGGGCAAATGCTGGATTAAATTGATGACTGCTGGTACCGCGGGCACTGCCGAAGGAGGTGGTGCCGTTCTGCACCGGGCGGCGCAGCAGCTGCCTCTCCCTCGCCCAGGCGCCGGGCAGATAGAGCAACTCGTAGTCCCAGTTGAACAGGTCCAGTGAAAGGCTGGCGGCCTTTTCCAACTTGACGGGGCAGCTCCCCTGATTGGTAAAGCGCACATGACGACAGACCGCATCGTATTCAGGAAACATTGTGTAAAACAGAGTAATCCAGAGGTCTGTTTTTGGGTCGTGCATCTGCAGTTCAACCGTTTCTAGGTTCTGCTCAGCCCCTTGGCGGGCAGAGGGCATACCCGGAATCGCCTTTTTTCCGGAATAGATGCGGGACTGGAGCTCAAAGGGCCCGGTAATAGGATAATTTCGCCCATCACGTACGCGAAAGGCGGGCAGCCGAAAATCCCCGTTTTCGGCAAAGCCGTATTCACACTGCAGCTCTTCTACAGAAACAGTTGATTTTCCTATCCGCGGCTGAATGGAATACCCACGATTGTTAAAGGGAAACAGTTTTTTTTCGCTTTGAAACTGAGTTTTTGCTCCCCAATGAACGTGCAAGGGCAGACTTTTTTCGAAGGGGAGAATACTATAGCTGCTCTGACTACCGGTAAGAGTGATCAAATCCATATACTTGCTCCAAATTTATAAAGCGGGCTGGAAAACCAGCCCGCCACACAATAAAGAAGAGTATACTCAGTAACACTGAGCACCTCTTTTTTTTTCACCTATCTTTATAAGCCCCCTAGGTAGTGATCTTATCAGATTTTCCCTTCATGAAGTCTTTGTTTTTATCGCCCACCCAGTATCGCTCGCCGGCAATGCACCAGATGAAAGTGACGGGGTCTTCGTGGCTAAAGACCGGATGATAGTTCAGCATGGGAATCGTTACCTGATCGCCTACTTCAACTGAGGTTACAAAGGTTTTATGCTCGTCGTCCTCATAGACCTCCATTGCACCTTCCCCTTCAATAAAGGCATACACCTCTTCCTGGTCGGTATGATTATGGGGAGGCCATGCCCGGGTATAGCTCTCATAAAAAGTGTAGCCGGCGATAAACTTATTGGCCTGCTCCGCTACATCAAACATAAGATATACCTCTTTCTTATTCAAGTAACGGATGCGATCTTTATTCTCTTTGATTTCTTTCCACTTTGAATGGTGTACCGGATAAGCCTTGTCACCGGTGGCACGATAGATGTACAACAAGCCCTCTTCCTGCCCGGCATGACGAACTATAAAAGCGGTATTGATCGGGATATACAGCACATCGTAATGCTCAAGCCGATAACTATGCCCTTCGACTTCTACCTCACAAGTATCTTTTAAATTGTAGATTAAAGTCTCTTCGTATTTAAAAGATAGTTGAGGGGAAAGAGCCCCTCCCCATATTTCCATCTGAGAACCGCTCAGGTATTCAAGGTTTGAGTCGCCCTTGTTAAAGAGTTCAGTTATTACACATTGACTTTTCTCTTTGAAGAATTTTTTACCAGGTTTAATACCCATAATTACTCCTTATTATGAATGCTTTATAATGTTTACTTAGTTTTTATTTTAATTAGTTTCTGTAAAAAAGTAAAGAGAGAAAAAAAGTAACCCCCAGGATTCCCCAGCTAAACGCCCACGGGTAACTTCCTTTTTTTGAGTGGATAGTTCTATCTTAGTGCTGCATCTTACAGACGCAGGGGGAGTTTAATGCTCACCTCGGTTCCTTCACCTTCCCGACTGTCAATATCCACCGTACCATGGTGTGCCTCAACAACACTTTTTACAATTGCCATACCCAGCCCTGTTCCACCATTCGGCGATGAAGAGTAGAAGGGCTCAAAAATATGCTCGAGGACTTCCGGACTCATTCCGCTGCCATCATCATGCACGGCGAATTTGATCATTCTATTTTCTTTTACCGCGGTAATACGGCACGTTCCCCGTCGACCAAGTGCTTTACGGGCATTTTCAAGAAGATTCGTAAAAACCCGTAGTATCCGCTTATGGTCCATCACTACATGGCCGTCATACTCATAGGAACACTCAACTTCTATTTCCTTGGAACTGAGCCTGTGTTCGGCAAAATCACAGATCTCCTTAAAGAAGTCAGGAATAGAAACTATCCCCATATCGAGCCGTATTTCCCCCCTTGAATAATCAAGCAACTCGTTGGCCAGCTGGTTAAGCCGTTCCGTTTCAAAACTAATTTTATCAAGATAATTGTAATCCTTCGAGTTTTCATCACACGAGAGTTTAAGCATATCCGCATAGGCTTTTATTACCGAAATAGGATTACGTATATCATGAAGTATCATCGAGGAGAATTTGCCGAGGGTGGTAAGCCGTTCATTGTGCAGAAGTTCGTGCTGAGCAGTCTGGAGTTCGTCGTATGCCTTTTGTAATTCCTGGTTACGCTCACGCAAATCTTCCACAAAGGTCTCGTTACTTTTCCGTACCATAGCACTGAGAGAACGAATAATTGCCAGGGCAACAAGGGAATTTTCCTTCAGGAGCCTCTGGAATTCTTCTTCATTGATATATAAAAGACGAGTATGGGTTCGAGTCACTACCGTAGCGCTTCGGGGAAGATCATCAACCAGGGCCATCTCGCCGAAGAGCTTGTTGACCCCATGTACGGCTAATAAGTCGGCATCAGAGCTGTCGTAATCTTTCCAGACCTCGACCTCCCCCTCCATTACAATATAAAAACGATCGGCCGTGTCCCCTTCATAAAAAATCACCTGGCCGGGTTCAAGATCTTCTTCCCGGCAATATCGCATAATTTCGCGAATATCCTCATCATTGAGGTTTTGAAAGAAAGGAACTTTTCTTAAAAAGTGATAATACCCTTTCATTACCGGGGTGTCCTACTCGCCTATTATCTTTATTAAGGCCCGTTTTCGCCGCCGGCCGTCGAATTCACCATAAAAAATAGCCTCCCACGGTCCAAGGTCAAGTTTCCCCTCGGTAATTGCGATAACTACCTCGCGTCCCATTACCTGCCGTTTAAGATGGGCATCTCCGTTATCTTCTCCCACGTTGTGGTGGTACCCCTTTCGGTTATAGGGGGCAAGCTTTTCCAGCCACTCCATATAATCCTGATGCAAACCGGATTCATTATCATTAATAAAGACACTGGCGGTAATGTGCATGGCGTTCACCAGGCAAAACCCCTCTTCAACTCCGCTATCCATCACCGCTTCCTGAACTTCCTTGGTAATGTGTACAAACTGGTAACGCTCTTTGGTATTAAACCACAACTCTTTCCGATAACTTTTCATTTTTTCCTCCGAATACTTTGAATACTCTAATTCCAATACTAAAATTCAGTATTGAATAGCCAGATCTATAGCTATATAGACCGACGTTTTGGTCTACGTTAGGACCTATTTTTGGGCTTTTTCGACCCAGGAGTCGATTGTTGAACGGATCTTTTCAAGCCGCCGGCCTACTTCCCGCTGTGCCTCCCCAAGCTCTGTTCCAGCTGCTCCGCTGCAGGAGGCGTAGAATTTTATCTTCGGCTCGGTACCTGAAGGCCTTGCGGTTACTATACTGCCGTCTTTGAGGATACACTGCAGCACATTTGAAGAGGGAAGCTCGATATCTTTGACGGTTTCTCCTCTCTGCATATCCGTAGTAGTACCCTCTCGATAATCCTTGACCTTAGATACGGGGATTCCACCAACTTCGGTGGGTTTATTGTCCCGAAGCTGTCGCATAAGTCCGTCCATTGCCTCTTTACCACTCATGCCCTTGAAGGCCCGTGAAATGAGGATTTCCTGAAAATAGCCGTATTCAGTGTAGATTTCCTTTAAACGGTCGAGGAGGGTTTTACCACGGGTGCGGTGATACAGGGCCATTTCGGCGGTAAGAAAAGCTGCAGACACTGCATCCTTATCCCTTATTTTATCGGTTACAAGATACCCGTAACTCTCTTCTCCACCGAACACATAGGTTTCACCGGTTTTCTCAAACTCTTTTATTTTTTCTGCAATATACTTGAACCCGGTCAGCACGTCATAAGAGGCTGCACCATAAGATTCGGCTATCAGCCGCTGAAGTTCGGTAGTAACAATTGTTTTCACGAAAGCCGGTTTTGCCGGTAACGTTCCAGTCTCTTTGCGGGATTGAAAAATGTAATCCCCCAGGAGAGACCCCAGTTGGTTGCCGTTTATAAGCTGGAATTCCTCCCCAGTTCCCGGTACCGCAATTCCCAAACGGTCGCCGTCCGGGTCGGTCCCCATAACCAAATCAGCCTTTTTCTCTTTTCCAAGATCAATGGCCATTTTCATCGCGGAGGCTTCTTCCGGGTTCGGATACTCTACAGTGGGAAAATTGCCGTCGGGCTCAGCCTGTTCCGGCACTTCGATTACTTGGATGCCCATTTCACCAAGCACGCGGGGCAGCATTACTCCCCCGGTCCCGTGGAGGGGGGTAAACACAACCTTCAATTCACTTCCGTGGTTCTGCATTAATTCCGGTCGCATACTGCAGTTTTTGATTACCCCGCGGTATTCAGCATCAATTTTTTCATCGATTATTTCGAGAAGCCCCTGCTCCTCAGCCTCTTCCCGGTCCATCAGCTTAATATCTTTTCCGACATTTCGAACTTCTTCGATAATTCCCTTGTCATGGGGGGGAACAATCTGACCGCCGTCGGACCAGTAGACCTTATAGCCGTTGTATTCGGGGGGATTATGACTGGCGGTGACTACTATTCCGGCGGTTGCCCCTAAAGCGCGCACTGCATAGGAAAGCTCGGGGGTCGGCCGTAAGGCGGAAAAAAGTTTTACCTTGATTCCGTTGGCACACAGCACTCTGGCCGCTTCTTCGGCAAACAGGTCGGAAAAATTGCGGGAATCGTAGGCTATAACCGCCGACCCCTTGTCTACAGCCCGGTTGATGTAATTAGCCAGCCCCTGGGTTGCCTGCTGTATAACAAAGGGGTTTACCCGGTTATATCCTCCACCGATTACTCCTCGGAGGCCTCCGGTACCGAAACTCAACTGAGTATAAAACCGATCATTCAGATCTTCTATGTCATTGTTGTCCAAGACCTTCTGTAATTCTTGTGTAAAGTAGTGATGGGTCTCTAATGATAGATATTCCTGCGCTGCGGATTTTAGTTCGCTTTCATTCATATACGCCACCTCATTTTCTTATTCTTTTCTTACAGTATAATAAGTTATCTCACAATCTGTCCAATAGCAACTCCGGAAACAGGCCCATAAGCTCTTTAGGTTCATGTAACACTACTTCCGCCCCCCTCTCCAGCAGCTCTTCCACAGGGCGGTAGCCCCAGGCCACGCCAACCGGATAGAGCCCGGCCCTTACCGCTGTATCCATATCTACACCGCTGTCACCGACGTACAGAACCTCCGAGGGAGGAATACCGGTATTCCCTAGAAGCAGTTCTACCCCCCTAGGATCGGGTTTCGGAGGAATATTTGCAGAGACCCCTTGTACTGTAAGAAACTCCACAGGGGAGAGAAGCTCTTTGACTATAGTAGTGGTGAGCAGGTGTTCTTTATTCGACAAAATCGACATCGTTATATTACGCTGCTGCAGACTATCCAGAAGTTCCGGTATACCCGCATAGGGGGTAGTGAGCTCGTAAGGATTTCGTCGGTATTCCTTGATAAGCTCGGCGGTAAGCTCTTGCAGCATCCCGCTTTCGGCGGCGGTCGATTGAAGTTCTTCAGGCAAAGCCCTGCGTACCGTTTCCTCAAGGCCCCATCCGACTTTATATTTATACTCTTCTACAGGCCGCGGAGGAAGCCCCTTTGTCCCCAGGGCGTGATTTACTGCAGCGGCGATATCAGGTAAAGTATACAGCAGTGTTCCGTCAAGATCGAAAAAGACCGCTTTGAATTCTATATGTTTCATCACGGTTCTACTGTAACTCAATATCTGCAGAGTTGAAATGGGTAATTAGAATGGGAAAGAAAAAAAAGGCCGCGATTACATTTGATGATTTCTATGAGGACCTTTTTGAGACACGCTGGCCGAAGCTAAGACAGGCCCTGTTACAGGAACCCTCTTACTTCGAGTTGAAAACCAGAGAACAGCCTTCAGAGGAGGCTGAAACAAAGGATACGAACTTCAAACTTCACACGAGCTCGTATTTTCTAGACGAGGCAAGTTACTATACCGCCCTGCAGCTTTCCCCGCGGGCAGGAGACCGGGTTCTGGACATGTGCGCCGCCCCCGGAGGAAAATCCCTGGTATTGGCCCATCGCTTTCCCGGAATTGAGCTGACCTCCAACGAGCTGTCGGGGGCTCGAAGGGAGCGGTTGCGGAGGGTCTTGCATCAGCACCTCAACGTACACCAGTTAGAGAAACTGAGAATTACAGGTTTCGATGCTCTCACCTGGTTTCGCCATGAACCCTCAGCCTATGAGCGAATACTGTTGGATGTCCCCTGCTCTTCCGAGGGGCATATAATTCGATCAAATAAGCATCTGCAAAAGTGGAGTCCCGCCCGCACAAAACACCTCTCAATTCAGGCTTTTGCTATGCTCGCCTCAGCTTTAGAGGTCGTGAAACCGGAGGGGATAATAGTCTACAGTACCTGCGCCCTATCACCCCTCGAGAACGATGGAGTACTAGAGAAGCTGCATAAAAAGCGAGCCGGCCGGTTTGAACTTCTACCACTCCACTTGCCCTTCGGCGAAAAAACGCGATATGGTTGGCATGTACTTCCTGATACGGCGGAAGGGCGCGGCCCAATGTACGCGGCGGCAATTCGTAGAGTTGATTACAGTTGATCCAGGAGAAAAATATGAAAATTCCGGTCTCAATGATACCTTGTGCGGCCTATAAAACAGATGAACTAAATAGGGCGATTGCTTCGGCGGTTGAATTGGCGGGCGGTTTAGAGGTGAAGGGAAAAAGGGTCCTGCTGAAACCGAATATTTTACGGGATGCCCCCCCGGAGCGTGCACTTTCAACCCATCCGGAATTTGTAAGGGCGGTCATACGCTATGTACGCTCCGCCGGAGCAACACGCATTCTGGTCGGCGACAGCCCAGGCGTGCATAGAGGTGATTTTGAGGGACGGGGATGCGGAATACGGCAGATTGTTGACGAAGAGGGGGTCGAGTGGGCTGATTTTCGCAGGGGCAAACGGGAGTTCCGGGTCGCATCGCCCCTCATTGAGCCTATTTTCAATTTGACGGATGTTTTAGATACTGTTGATGTAGTGATCTCTCTTCCTAAACTTAAGACCCACGAATTGATGTTTTACACCGGCGCTATAAAAAACTTGTACGGTCTGATTCCCGGATATACAAAGGCCGCTTTCCATGTAAAATACCCCGGACGGGATGATTTCGGGAAATTACTTATTGATTTGCTGCAGGCACTTCAACCCCGTTTTTCCCTGTATACCCTAATGGATGCGGTAATCGGGATGGAGGGGCCCGGCCCGGGGAACGGATTTCCCCGTTCGGTCGGTTTGGTGGGGGCCTGTCCAAGTCTTTTGGCATTAGACCTTGCCGCATCCTCTTTGATCGGATATGATCCGAACTCGATACCGACAAACTATCACGCCCTCGGCATACTGGACGGCATAGAGAGGGCTGAGGATTTTGAACTTAAGGGGCTGAACGGGGAGGACCCGAGCCCCCGGAATTTTGAGCTGATAGGCGGCGCCCGGAGGGGACCGATAGCCCGATTTATGATGCGCTTTTCCTTTTTCCGCCGTCTTGAGGTGCGATCCCGCCCTACTCCGCAGTTCGATCATGAAAAATGTATTCGCTGCGGTGAGTGTGTGGCAATCTGCGCATCCCGGGCCCTCTCGTTTACCCAAACCCCGCCGCGGCAACAGGTACAGCTTGATGAATCTAAATGTATTCGCTGTTACTGCTGTCATGAAATTTGTCCTGTAGAAGCTATAACAATTCCCAGAAGGAGTACCCGTGCCGATTGATTTACAACGAGAGTTAAACCCCGAACAATATACCGCAGCCTCCACTCTAGAGGGACCCCTGCTGATAATCGCCGGAGCGGGATCGGGCAAAACCCGTATGATTATTTTCCGGATTGCCCATATGCTGGAAAAGGGAATTCCCCAATCATCAATACTTGCCCTCACTTTTACCAATAAGGCGGCCCGCGAAATGGCAGGACGGGTACGCGAGTTGACCGGAAAGCGTCTTTCAAACCTCACCTTGTCCACCTTCCACGCTTTTGGGGTCCAGGTGCTTCGTACTCATATTGAACACCTCGGTTTTAAGCGCAACTTCAGCATTTACGACCAATCCGATAAAATGTCTCTGCTGAAGGAAGTTGCCCGGGAAATGAATATTACCGCGGACTCAATCGACTTCTACGCAACCGCTAATATCTTTTCAGCGATTAAAACCGGACGGAGCGACTGGACCCGGGAAGTTGAAACTCTAAAACCGGTGTATCAGGAGTACCAGGAACATCTTCAGGTATATAATGCGGTAGATTTCGACGATCTTATTATGCTTCCCATTAAGCTGTTTGAGGAGCATCCCGAAGTGCTGGACCATTACCGCAATCGTTTTCGATATGTGATGGTGGACGAATTTCAGGACACAAGCCTTGCACAGTATCGTTTGATGAAACTAATTTCCGAGGGGTCCCGAAATATCTGTGTGGTAGGCGACGACGATCAGTCGATTTACTCCTGGAGGGGTGCAAACTACCTCAATATTGTGAAATTTGAAGCAGATTTTCCTGAACGGATTGAAATAAAGCTCGAACAGAATTACCGGTCTACCCGCCATATTCTCAACGCGGCCAACGAACTTATCTCCCATAATGAAAACCGGAAAACAAAAAAGCTCTGGACAGGAATTGAAGGGGGAAAGGCCCTGGAGCTCTATTATCCGGATGATGAAATGAGGGAAGCCGAATTTATTACTGAAATGATCAAAACTCTGGTGATGCGTGAGAAGTACCGCTACCACGATTTCGGCATACTGGTACGCACCAACGGCCTGACTGCTGCCCTTGAAAACGCGCTGCTGGCAGAAAATATCCCCTATCGGGTGTCCGGAGGACAAAGCTTCTTTCAGCGTAAAGAAATTAAAGATGTAATTGCATATCTTAAAGTTATCGCAAATCCTGATGACGATGTGAATCTACTGAGGGTTATCAACACACCCCGTAGGGGTATCGGAAAAACAACCCTTCAGAAAATTCGGAAAATCGCTGAAAAAAAGCACTATTCCCTGTATTCGGCAATATCCGCCCTGCGCTGGGCCTCAGATTCTCCTATCTCCGCAAAGGCAAAAGAAAACCTTGAAGAGTTTATCGGGCTTATAGAGTACTACCGCGAACAAATTCTCACTGGAAAGAAAATGGCAGAGACCACCAGGTCCCTGGTCAATCGCATCGATTATTGGGGCCACCTGCTGCAGGAATACTCAACTAATGATAAAGCCGCCCGCTGGAAATACAAAAACGTCGGGACCTTTATCGACCTTTTTGAGCGTTGGGAGAACGATCCCGACAACCTGGACCCAAATATATATACCTATCTCAACCGCATCTCTTTGATTACCCGGGATGAAGATGATGACGGAGAGAAGGGTAAAGTCAATTTGATGACCATCCACGCATCCAAGGGTCTTGAGTTCGAAATTGTATTTCTTGCAGGGGTGGAAGCCCATCTTATTCCCCACGCCCGCTCTGTTGAGGAAGACCCCAACAATTTGGAAGAGGAACGACGCCTCTTTTACGTTGCTATAACCCGGGCGAAACAGAAGCTCTATTTGACCAGCTGTCTCACACGAAAAATAATGCGTGAGAAAACTGAATCAGGCCCTTCTCCTTTTCTTGAGGAAATACCCTCCGAGCTGATCGAAATTCACCAGCCTGATGAGGATCTTGCTCCGGAAGAAGCGGCGGATATGTTTGCAGCTATGAAAGCAAAAATGGGGAAATGAATTAGCCGCAGACCACTGGCTCCGGTAATCTTAAGGTGAGAATAGCTTGCCCCAGGCCGGG
>CAZDFY010000021.1:16153-28943 GCA_964504785.1 uncultured Sediminispirochaeta sp.
CCTTGGCCGACATAGTTTTCATTTTTTTGAAAATGCGATACCCTTAGTGTATTGAACAATAAATTGGAAGGATAATTTTTCTATGAACGATATTCGAACTTTAGAGTTTTCCAACGGATCACTTCATCTCCTTGACCAAAGAAAGCTTCCCATGACCCGTGATATTTACGTGTGTGGAACGTATGAAGATGTTGAGTTTGCCATACGGGATATGGTAGTACGCGGGGCCCCTGCAATAGGAGCAACCGCCGCCTTTGGAGTATATCTGGCGGCCCTTGAATTTCAGGATTTTCCCCGGGAGGCGTTTTTTTCAAAGCTCCGAGAGGCGGGGAGAACACTGATTAAATCCCGGCCGACTGCGGTAAACCTAAGCTGGGCGGTACGGAGAATGTTGGCCCTTGCCGAATCTTCCTCAGCATTGACTCCGACGCATATCGCTGAGAGACTGTTGGAGGAAGCCCACACCATTCAGAAGGAGGATGTCGAAATAAACCGGAGAATGGGAGGCCACGGCAACGCCCTGGTTCCGGAAAAAGCGACTATCCTTACCCACTGCAATACCGGGGCGCTGGCAACCGCCGGATGGGGAACCGCCTTAGGAGTAGTCCGCTCGGCCGTTGAAGCGGGAAAAGAGGTGTTTGTATACGCCGATGAGACCCGCCCGCGTCTCCAGGGAAGCCGTCTTACAGCCTGGGAACTGGTCCAGGAGGGAATACCAGCAAAACTTATCGCAGACAATACCGCCGCCTTCCTTATGCAGCAGGGAAAGATCGATTTGATCTTGGTTGGAGCCGATCGCATTGCCGCAAACGGAGACACCAGCAACAAGATCGGTACCTATATGCTCTCGGTGGCGGCGAAGGAACACGGGGTCCCCTTTTATGTAGTTGCTCCGGTTTCAACAATTGATTATGAAATTCAAAGTGGAGGGGAAATTCCTATAGAAGAGCGCAGTCACGAGGAGGTAACCCAGGTGGGAGGTACTCAAATTGCCGCGGAAGGAATAGATGTGTACAATCCGGCCTTTGACATTACCCCCCACTCCTATATCAGCGCTATTGTAACGGAATACGGTATTGCCCACCCGCCTTTTACCCAATCGTTGGCCGCTTTTCATGAATAAAAGAGCAGGATACACCTAAGTGGCCGTAAAAATACCGATCCTCTACCAGGATTCTTCAATTATCATTGTTGACAAGCCGGCGGGCTTGTTTATACACCCTAACCAGTACACGCAAAATAAGCCGAATTGTGTAAACATTCTGGGGGGAATCGTTCAAAAAAAGGTTTTGACCTGCCATCGTTTAGACCGCCGCACCTCCGGTGCGGTTGTATTCGCCCTCCGAAAGGACGCCGCCTCCCATGTGACTACTCAATTTAAGCACAAAGAGGTAAAAAAGAGCTACCTTGCCCTTGTACGGGGATACTTAAAGGAAGAGGTATACACCAATCGGCCTATAAAAGATTTTTATAGTAATGAAAAGAAGTATTTAGAAGCTGAAAGTAGAATCCGCCCTCTTGCCCATGGAAGTATGCCGGAGGACATGCTTCCCGAGGACATGAAAGATATACGGGAAACCCGATTCTCACTGGTTGAAGTAGAACTGTATACAGGAAAAACTCATCAGGCCCGGAGTCATCTGAGCGCCCTCAGTCATCCGGTCATAGGGGACAACCTGCACGGTGATAAACGACAGAACCACTTATTCCTGGAAGTATTCAACACCGAAGAGATGTTTTTACGCTCCGCTTTTTTAGAGTTCCTCCATCCGGCTCACAAACACACAATTACCGTTACCCTAGGGCCGGCACAAAGCTGGCTGCCGATACTTGAGCAGCTGCAGTTTCCACCTGAGTATTTATCACCTTCCGAGCCCCAAGTACGTAATGCATAAAAAAAGACCGTCTCAGTAAGACAGCCTTTTATCGCAGGTAAGTGTACTTTTAGTGTACATGACCGTGATCAATTTCTTCCTGTGTTGCTTCACGAACATCGGAAACAGCCACATCAAAATGAAGGGTCTGACCGGCAAGCGGATGATTTGCATCAAGAGTTACCTTCTCATCACCAATAGTCTTAATGGTGAAAATCTGTACCTGCCCATTACTGTTCTGGGCCTGTACCTGCATACCCTCTTGAATTTGAGAAGCATCCTGAAACTGTTCTTTTCCTACTTCAAACATCAGTGAATCATCATATTCACCGTAGCCTTCCTTCGGTTCAACAGACACAGACAGCTCTTCGCCCTTCTCTTTTCCTTCCAGCGCGTTTTCAAGCCCCGGAATAATGTTGCCGCTGCCGAAAATAAAGGCGAGCGGTTCTCGATCCTGAGAAGTATCCAGAACTTCTCCGCCATCATCCTTTAAGGTATAATCGATGCTTACAACCTTATCATTCTCAATTTTCATATTTCCCCCTTGGTAAATTTCTACATCAATACGCTTTTCAACAATGATTGTCGACGATATTTTGTTTTAGATTGGATGTGAAGAAAAGATATCAATGAACTCTTACTAAACTAATAAAATTTTTGCCCAGGGAAAAGGGTATGAGCAAAAAAAATCTTTGTATTGATCAATCCCCCGGTTTTTCCACTTTATCCCAGTCCACCATTATGATGAGTTGTTCCGGCAGTCCGTTCAGCAAGTTCTTTGGGATAGCAAAATCATAGTTGTTGAAGAGTTCGATTATAAACGAGAGGTGATCATAATCCCAGTTGTGAAACTCATCCTGTTCGCATGAGGCGGTCAAAGTGAGAATTATCTTAGCACACACCTCACCGAGCTCCTCAGCCTCAAATTCTTCAACTACCTCACTAAAAATAGCCTCCCCGTCATAGCCTTCGGGCAAATCTTCAAGAAAAGTGGATTTGAGTCGATCGACACTATGAATATCACCGTCAACAGCAATACTCCTATAATCTTCAATTAAAGAGCTGTCAAACTGCGCCATTTTTTTCTCCTTTCTATGCTCAACATAGTAATCAGAAAGGAGAAGGTCAAATTAATACACAAGGTTTTATTATTTTCCTATTGCTCAATCCTTTAAAGATGTGATAGTTAGAATTATGAAGCCTCAAATTCAAGAACATGAACATCCGCGCACAACTATTTTTGCCATTTTGATTGCTGTATTTCTGCTGGGAGCCGGCTCCGCGCTCCAGGGAACCGCGGTTGCACTCCGGGGTGGAATTGAAGAGTTCAGCAATCAGATGATTGGCATCATAATATCATCCTATTTTGTCGGTTTTATCCTAGGATCCCTTTCGGTGGTAAACTTCATTCGATTTGTAGGATATGTGCGAACCTTCGCCGCTTTTGCCTCATTGGCATCTGCCACCACTCTGGCCCATCTGCTCATAATTAATCCTATTGCCTGGATAATGTTTCGTACTCTCCATGGACTTTTTATAGCGGGAATGCTTGTGATTGTTGAAAGCTGGCTCAACTCCTCCACTTCAACCTACAATCGCGGCCGCATTTTGGGTCTTTACAGCCTTGTGTATCTTGCTGCGATGGGTGCTGGGCAACCCCTAATTGGAATTTTTCCGCCCTCAAGCTTTGAGTTGTTTGCCGTCACAAGCATACTTGTCTCTCTTTCGCTTGTACCCCTGGCTTTAGCTCAAGTTTCGGGAGTACCCCAGGTGGACCGCGCACCGATTCGCCCAATAAAAACCTTTATTAAATCGCCTATGGCGGGGTTTGGTGTAATTTTGAGTGGCATGAGCGCTGAGGCTATGTGGGGTTTGGCCCCCCTGTTCGGACACAACTCGGGGTTCAGTGAAGTCGGAATCGGTTACTTAATGCTCTCCCTTTCCCTGGGGGCCCTGGCCTCCCAGTGGCCCCTTGGATGGATATCCGACCGGAGCGACCGGCGCATCACGATATTGGCGGGGGCAGGTATAAGTGCGGTTGTCGCTGGGGGTATAACCTTAGTAGGAACAACCGGCATGGCGTTGTACGCACTTACATTTCTGTTCGGCGCATTTTGTATGCCCCTCTATTCTTTATCAATTGCTTTGCTGAACGATCAGTTGACCCACAGCGAGATGGTGCATGCCGCAAGTGCATTAGTGGTCTTCTACGGTATCGGTTCAGCGGCCGGTCCCTATGGGGCAAGTATTTTCATGGGCCTCCTTGGTCCAAACGGACTTTTTCTTTTCATTGGAGTGGTACTGGGGGCTTTTGTGATTCTGAGCTTATCCCGGCTTCTATTTGTTCCATTTCTTCCCCGCCGCCATCAGGAACACTACCACCCCTATCCTCGAACTACCTTTGCTGCTTTTTTCCTCCTGCGCCGACGTTCACAACAACATAGATACACCTTAAGAGGCAGAAAAAAGAGAGCCGGCCACACCGTCACCCCTTCAAGCGAAGAGATGAAGTTTTCAACAGAAGATTCCGGCCTACTACAATCTGAGACTGAGTACGAAGATACATAAAGCAGCGGCTGCCAAGGTCTTTTCTACAAAGCTCCCATAGCACTTCCAATAATTAATACAATTGCTTCACATTTGCTTCATATTTTTGCTCTATGTTTAGCATGTAAGATTAAATAAGCTTCAAGGAGGAACCAATATGAAGCGTTCACTAATTATTTCTGTAGTACTTATTACCATGGCGGCAGCAACGATGCCGTTGATCGCTGAAGGTATTCAAGAACAGGCCGACCCGGTCCAACAGGGAGTGCCAGGTCAACCAGCCGCACGCCCAGGAGCACGCCCGTATGGTTGGAACAATGCTCAAGCTGCCCAACCGGAAGAGTTGGAACTTAGCGGAACCGTAAAGCTAAGTGCCGGTCACACTCTTCTACAAGCGGAGGATGGAAAAGAATATCGCCTTATGTACCCCCTCTTCGTTCTAGACGAACTCGATATTGAAGACGGAGAAGAGGTCCTTCTAGAGGGTTTTTTAATACCGGCAATGCGCTGGGCCCCCGAAGAAGATGAACACTACCTCAGGGTTACAAAAGCGGTAATCAATGGTGAGGAATACGAAATTGGCACTGCCCGTTATGCCGGCCGAAGGATGGATCCAAGAATGGATCTAAGAATGGACCATAGGCAGGGAGGCCCTGGAGCCGGACGTTCATCAAGATCAGGAATGATGGGGCCTAAACGCTCCTATTAACTTCAAGGACCAGCGTATTTTCTTAGGCACATGTTTTTAAGGGGCTTTCAGTCTGAAAGCCCCTTTTTTTAGAGTTATAGGTCGGTCCTGCCGCTCTCCTTGAAACGCTGCATAATCTGAAGCGACTGGTCGGCGTAGCGCCGAGCGGCTTGGGGATCATTACGACGACTGCTCATAGAAATTACTATATATTTTTGATGTTCGTATAAAAGATAAAATAACCGGCGAACCTTGGCAGCACGGCTTCTACGAAAATCATCCCTTCCATACCCTCGCCAGAACTCCGGTCGTGTCATTCCGCAATAATCGGCGATTGCAAGATCCCATTCTACATCCCCCCAACAGGCCCGGTCAAAATCGAGTACACCCGTAACCCGTCCCTCTTTATCGGCAAGAATATTCTCAACCCATAAGTCGCCATGACATAAGCATGAGGTTTCTGCATGCTCGAACACCGGCGAATGGGAGTGCACCAGTGAAAGGGCCCACTCGGCGGTCGGCGGGTCATACACCTCGATGGCGGAAATATCATCCAGCAGCTTGCTATACATTTCAATAAAGGCCGACCGCCAGTCCCCCTGGGGCTTCATGCAATTATGCTCGCCGACATATCCAAAGCGATTCTGTTCCTCCCGAACTGAATGCAGTTGGGCGACATACGCGCCCAGCTCTTCAAGCCCCCGGGAGAAGGCACCCGGCCCTAACTCCGTCATTGGATAACCGGGCAGCATCTCCATAACCAGAAAATCGCGGTCAATATGTTGTCGGCTGAAATCCGTGGCCAAGATCCGCGGGACCGGCACCTGAGTTTCTTCAAGCACCCGGCGATGGATATGGGGTTCCTGACGCATCATCCGGTATTCATAAAAGAGCTGGAGCAGCCTATCCGGAGGAGCAATCCTCAGCACAAAGCTCCCCTCCTGGTTTTCACACAGAAAACTATCGGAAAAACGTCCATAGCCCATGGGTTTTATACTAGCGGGGCCGCTTTTCATTGCCCTTGTAAAAAGTTTTGAGGCTGTTTGTTCATCAATCATTTACTTAAAGTATACCATACTCCCGCTGAAATGCTTATCCCCCCCTGGACCGATTCAACAATGTGAGTGATGCCGGTGATTTTTGTGCCGGTATCATCAACGTTAGGTGTTGCTCCATCGTCACCGTACCACTCCTGAGTTTGCTCTGTATTCGCCCGCAGGTAATGCAGCTGCCCCCGCAGCGAGATATACGGTTCGTAGTTCCTAAAATCAGACCAGGTATAGGTCAAGGACACCTCCGAAGTTCCGACAAACCCAAAGCCCTCGGCGGTGGAGAGTTTGTTGCGCAGCACATGGTCGTCCCTGTCCCGCAAATAGAGCAGCTTCGGCATCAACCCCATGCTCAGGCTTAACCTGCGGGAAGGGTGCCAGTGGAAACGACCGCCAAACCCAAAGCTTTGGTATATTATTTTGTACTCAAGGGCTTTTAGATCTCTATCCAGAAGTGCTATTCCATACACATAAGGGTCTCCGTCTAGTGCGTTCGGATCATCAGCGTACTGCCAGCCCCTGTAGCCCATAGCATCCTGCTCAATATGCTGATAGCCGTACTTGACCGTGCCGTACAAATGAACATCGTCATGAGAAAAAAGCCGTTTTTCCGCTTCAGCGCTAAATTCGAGATAGGCCATCTCCACCTCTGATTCGGTGTAGCTAAACTTAACCGACGGATACCCGGAAAATACATACCAGTCATGGTCTTTAAATACACCCCAGGGCTCTATCAAACTTGTCCCTGCGGTTGCACGAAAAAGCCACTCGTCAATTCCACCGTTCCTTATTGCATAAGAGACCCGCCCCCCCGCTATAAGCGTATTGAGGGGAAACTCCAGTTCACTTTGTACCTCCTTTGTTTTAAGTAGATAGTCGGTATACCCAAAATTAAACTTCAGATAAGGTTCAACGGTAAATCTGTGTAAATTTGAGAGAGCTGAAGTAGGCCCCACAGAAATATCAGAGGCCGAGACGGGAAAAATACTGATAATCAGGGACATAAAAAGGACCGCACCCAGGGTCCATTCTTTAGTTCTGCGCATTTTCTGCTACCACCTTGTAGATAATTATTGCTGTAAATCCTTCGCCCTTTGCAGATATTCCTCCGCCAGATCATCCCTGCCCTGACTCCGGGCGGCCCGAGCAGCCGCCTGCAGCAACTGCGGATTGTAGCGGTCCCTGAGGAGCCGGTGTTCCAGCACATCAAGGTACTCATTTTTATTATTTTTCATTTCATAGAGCTGTTCTAAATACGTGTATACCTCCCGGTCCTCCGGTGCAAGGTCGAGGGCCCTCCGAAGGGAAAGAAGGGCTCTGTCAAAGCGCTGCAGGGCCATGTAAGATCTGCCGACACCCAGATGAGCCTCCGCATTAAAGGGAAATTTTTCTGTCAGGGCCTGCCACTCTTTTAAAGCTGCATCTATTAAGTCCATTCCAAAGTAATATTCCGCAAGGTGTGAACGAATTTCTACCGAATTCGGATACCACCGGCTTAACTGCTCGAGATCTTGCTGCAGTTCATCATCATTTTCATACAACTCAGGTAAAAGCTCCAGAGAATCCTTTATTATTTGTTGCGGTTTTTCGGCACTTCGAGATAACTCCCGCAGCCGCTCTATCCGCTCGGCCTCTTCCTCCGCACTCTGCTGATCTCCAGGCCCCTCCTGAGAGGAGGGGCCTTCACTTCTGTGAGAACTATTCAGAGTCTGTTTTTGAGTCTGTTTTTGTGACTGCAGTTCTCCGGCAACTTCCATCTGGTACCGACTATACATATACACCGCTTTCCCGATGGCCTCCCGTAACAAAGAGCGAGCCCTCTCTTTTTCTCCCTGCCGAGACGCCCTTTGTCCAAGGAGAAAAAAGGCCATGGGGTCCTGACTGTCAAGTTCAACCGCCCTCTGCAGATAAGGGAGGGCTTTACTTATTTCATTCTGTTCCCAGAGCACTACCCCCAAACCTGCATAGGTATCGGGGTAGTTGGGATACAGGTCGATAAACCGCCGATATACCTCTTTCAGTTCCTCATACCGGGGGGTTTGCTTTAAGGCCGCTATGCGGGCGGCCATTACCTCACGATTACCGGGCTGAATACTGTCGGCACGGCCAAGCAAGTCAGCCGCTTTTGCGTACTCATGTGCCCTTAGATGCTGCAGAGCCTGGGCGTACACCGCATGGACCATACCGGATTGGGGAGCAGACTGCCGGGGGTAGAGTTCTCGGGCCCGCTGAAACACTCTCTCGGCTGAAGTATACTCTTCTTTGATCATCAACAGGTTACCCTTAGCAATGAGCAAAAGATACCCCTCCGGATCGAGCCGTTCTGAAATGGCAAGCGCCCCTTCGGCAGCGGAGATATCCTCCATCTGAAGATAACACAGAGCCAGAAACGAAAGCCCGGCGGGGGTTATGTGCCCGGAGTCCCGTCTCTGTTCAAGCATCTCGGCAGCACGGGAATACTCACCCGCCTGATAGTACTGTTCAATTTGCTCAAGTTCCGTCGGCCCGACATGTTGAGTCCACATATTTTGAGGCTCGACATGTTGGGGGTTTGCATGTTGAGGCCACAGGTGTTGGGGAAAAGCGCATATCAGAATGCCCGCAACACTGACAAGTAAGAGGAACAGAGAGGGTGATTTAAACCCGGATATGTCAAAACTCATAATGCAGAAGCGCGGAGAATATAAAGGGTGTTTCGTAGGTAATCGATTCAGCATAACGATAGCTCAATTTTGAGATGAGGTTCCACCTCTCCAGCATTGGTATCTCAAGGGAAGCATCAACTTGATGCTGTACTCCTCTAAAACCATGGCCTATCAAATAGTCCGCCTTCAGCATAAACGGCAGGGGCTTGCCTGACAAGGAAAAACCGGTGCGATGAAGAAAGGCAAAGCCTTCTTCCACATCTTTGAGATAAAAATCCACCCATTCCAGAATAAAATTGTACTGCATCCGCATCTGACGGGAAAAAGGCACCGCAACCGAAGTTGTTGTCTTTGAAATCTTATCTTTTCCCTTTGAATTCCCCTCGGAGGTATTCTCTGAGATGTCCTGCAGCTCAAATGCCTCATTTATGCCAAAACTTGGCTGCACATTTTTTATAATAGGCCGAAGTTTTATGCCGCCGGAGGCAGAATATGTGTTTTTTGTGGCATCTTCCTTTTCGTAATACCCATAACCGCCTGCAAGATTGTAGGAGAACTCCTCTACCGGGGTATGAATAAAGCTGCTCTTCCCTCTATGTTGCCAGATTTGCCCTTCAGACTTTTTATGGTAACCATCATAACCGGCGCTCACGCTGCCTGTATCAAAGGGAACAACAAGTAAGTCCGATCCCCATTTCCATTTTTCCGATTCGTTTAATAAATACTGACCATACAGGGAAGCTTCTCGCAACAGGCCCTCCTCCCTCTGCCACCCAGTACTCGCTGAGAGGTCATGCCCCAAATCCCCTTCCGATTCACGGGAAATTTCGTATCCCATCTTTGAAGTGAGGGTATCCGGATATATTAGCTCCGCTGAGGTCATCCCTTTCCATACCGAGGTGTGTGAAAGAGAGTTATCCCTGAAATCAGGGTCGCTTCGCCAGGCATCCCTCCGGCCGGCCTTTATTTGCACTTCGAACTCCTCTTCCTTCAAAAAGAGCACCCCTAGATCATTCTCCACAGACCTTTCCTCACTACGCTTCTCAGTAAGCTCATAGTCTGTAAAAGAAAACGCCGGAGAAGAACTCCCGATTACCGAAATGACTCCGCTAATCGGTACATTCACTCCAACTGTTCCGTTATAGCCGTGGCTCGTAATCTCATCCGCAAGGTTCTTTTTAATACTTGCGGCACCCTTAACGTCTACACTGCTCTCTCCAATATGCATTGTTGAGACCAATGTAATAAGGTGACTCTCTTTATTTACCGGCCCGGTATCAGTGACAGGCTCAGTGACAGTCCCAGATTCTGACTCCTCGGCGGAGGGATCCTCCTCCAAATCCTCTTTCAGTTCTTTATCCGACTGCCTCCAGGTCGATTTATAGTCCAGGGACGTGGGTATCCGGCTCTGCTCAGGGGTACTGAAATTGAAACCGACGGAGCCGGTACTGTTAAAAGAAGTTCCCTCTGGGGTTATAAGTTCCTTTTCCTTATACCCCCCGGACAAGCGCATGCTCAACTCGGGTGTGGCAAAATGCAGATTCCCATTGTAATTTTGATCGAAGCGGTCTATTGCATCTTCTCGAAAAGCCTGGGCGGATGCTTCAAATATGCCGGCCTGTCCGACAAAACTGCTAAACTTTATCTGAGAATCGGTGGTCCAGTTTTCTATTGAGGCGGAATCGGCATCTCCAGCGCCGTACCCTCCAAAGATAATACGGCCGCTCAATTCGGGGCTCATGTCCGGGGTCCTTTGATCGACCTTTTCAGGTGAAACCTTTGCAGAATCCTTCCATTCGGCTTCAGCCTTGTGTTCTCCACTCTCCGGAAGGCTGCGCACAATAGTTACTTCAGCAGACAGGGGGGCGTTGACAAGTAAACCCATAAAAAGGGCGGCGGAAACCAGATAAATCTTCATTCTGTTTCCCCCTCAGGCTGATAACGCAGACTGGCAGGGTCACCTTCATTTCCAGATGTATCCACAGCGGAAATTTCATACACCGCCCCGTCAATAACAGCTTTATCTACAAAGCGCCGCTCCTTTATTAGTTCCCCGGTGAGGAGTTTCAGCTTCGCCCTTGGATAGGGGGCGCGATACACCCGATAGCCCGCCAGATCGGTATCTTCGGGGGCCTCCCATCGAATAAGGAGTGTTTTGCCTTGACGCTGAAATTGAAGGGCTGCGGGCGGTGCCGGGGGGGTGATATCAACCGGTACTATACGTTTCTTATCAGAGGCTTCGCCGGCATTTCCGGCTGTATCAACCTCTACGAGGGAGTATTCGTAGGGGACCCCTCGATCGACATCTTCATCGAGATATTCTTGTATCTCCCTATCCAGCTCGGCAATGACCTGCTGGTCCTTTTCTCCGTCCCTCCGTCTAAAGATTCTATGAATACTGAGGTCCTCCGATAGGGTAGGTTGCCACCTCAACCGGACACCCCCTGCCCGGGTAGGCCCGACGGAAAAAGAGAATACCCTGCCCGGCGGTTCCAGATCGGGAATAGTAATTTCGATCGTCTCCCGGGGACTTTCATTACCGGAGGTATCCACCGCCGCCACTTCATAAGTGTACATCGCCCCCGAATTGAGCCCCTTCTCCCGAAACCCCTGGTCCCGGTACATGGGACTTTTATCCGGCTCTATCGGCTTTGGAGTGAGGCGAAAAAGCCCTTCCCCGGATTTACGGCGATACACTACATATCCGGCCAGATCCCTCGCCTGGGAGGGGGACCAGTTGAGTTCCACCATCCGGGAGGGAGCATCCACCTGCCACTCCAGGCCGGCTATCCCGGCGGGCGGTTCAGTATCTATCGGGATGATAGTTGAGGCGCCGCTGCGGGGGCTCTCATTGCCGGCCCCATCAACTGCGGAGACGGAATAAAACCACGCCTTGCCGCGCTGCATTTCAGAATCCAGATATTGGGGGTCCTCCAAGGGGACCGGCCTTTGGTTCAATTGTGTATAGTCGCCCTCTAATTCATCACTTCTGTACACATTATAATGGGTCACGTCCCCCTCGGGTGAGATATTCCAAAGCAGCAGTACCCCCTCATCCCGATCAAGGGTTTTAAGTCCCATTGGCACCAAGGGTGCCCGGGTGTCCTTTAGTGTAACCGGGTCGGCATAGACCGGTTCGCTTACCCTTCCCCCTAAATCTACCGCCTGCACGCCGTACACATACTCAAGGCCCGTTTCTACCTCGTTATCTATATAGCTGAGATATCCCTCTATTCTCAGTACCGGCGCCCTGTTTATTCGCTGCGGGCTTCCTCCGGGCTGGGTGCGGTACACATGAAACCCCACCGTGAGGTCCGAGGTGCGCCCCCGATATTTTTTGTACTCCCATTTAATTTCACATCGCCCCTCATCTGCTGCGGCGACTACTTTACTCGGGGGCGTGACCTCCGCACCGGAGCGCACGGTCACATCCTTTGTGATTGTATCCAGTTCATTTTCCTGCCTATCGATAAAAACAATTCTATAGCTGTATTTGTTCCCCGCTGTCACACTGCGGTCAATTAAGGTCCTGCCCAAGGCCATTCTCAACCCCGGACTTATGAGGGAGAGGGCCTGGGCCATCTCTTTGTTCACCCTTATCTTGCGCCATAAGCGAGAAGGATCACTTGTCCCGAACTTACGGGCAATCCAATCGGCATCGCCCCCCATCAATTCATACGCAATGTGAGGGTCCTGTACCGGTACCACCGGTGCAACAGTGAGGGGAAGGAAGCCCTCGTCCTCCGGCCCCTTCCGGTAGGGCTTAAAACCATAGCTGCCCTCGGGGAGCTGTTCGAGAATAATCTGTACCTGGTCCTCACCAGTGACCAAATGAAAGGCCGGTGCATCCTGGGCCGAGACTGAGACGGGGACCACCCAGAGAAAAAACAAAAACAGGAAAAGTGTCCGAAGAAAAGGTATACGGCAGAGAGGGTCATGATGATTTTTCAAGACGCCTCCCCAGGGTTTTGCCGACCCCACAGGTTT
>CAZDFY010000021.1:29043-41384 GCA_964504785.1 uncultured Sediminispirochaeta sp.
GCCGCATTTTTGTACAAGCTCATCTTCTCCCCTCCCTGGTCTGAGGCTCGGGCACCTGCCAAACACCGACGGGGGCGCTTAGCCCTGCCCCGTTCATTACCTCGAAGCGAATTGAAGGAGGAAATACTCCAGCCCCGCCACCCCCTGAGCTGCTGTCTGTCCAGCCGGGAATCGGCACTACCAGGGTCCGCTGTAACTCACTGGGTGAACCTTGGGGAGAAAGATAGTTCCATGTACCGCCGTCTACTACCTGGGGAGGGCCCATGGCCAGACTGCCGCCCACGGTAGAGGTATACCGGTATGCGACAATACCTGATTCCGGGTCTTCCGCTTCTATTCGCAGAGACACTCGTCCATTAGTTTCATCGATAGATATAAGCTGTAAGTTTCTATTTATCGGAGGGGATGTATCTATTGTAAGCGGGCCGCTTACCACAGAAGTCTGCATCCCCGTGCCGTTTACTGCTCTAACCCGGAAGTAATAGGTCTCCCCCTCTTCAAGACCGAGGTCGCTCAACTCAACAAGATAATCAGATTCGAGGCGGCCCTTTTCCATTACACGTTCTCCCAGCACATCTTGGCCTGATCTGCCCGCCGGAGCAATGCCGCCCCCTGGAGTAAAGCCCCCCGCGGGGCTGTCCGATAGGACACCACCCGAGGAGCTGCCTTTTGCTCCTACAAGGTACGCAGACTCTTCAAGGGCAACATTTTGCCACCACATGGTATCGGCGCTCTCCGGGCTGGTTCCGATAGCGTATTGATATGCGACTATCCCCGACTCTTCGTCATGGGATCTGCTCCAGCCTAATGTGACGGAATCCGGGTCAATCGAATAGCGTTCCGGCTGGATACTCACTTCAAATCCCTCCGGAGGCGAGGAATCGTTAAAACTCATTGTGGCGGAGGCAACTGCATCGGAAGCGTTATCTGCACGGTTTATACCCCTGACGGTAAGGTAGACTTCCTGCCCATCCTGCACCGGCAGCTGAACAATGTGAAGAGATCGGGTGTCTGCTTGGCTGCCGGAACCCCCTTCATTGCCGATGTCCGTCCACTCCCAGAGGTCCGACTCTCCGCCGCTTGTTCCGAGGGCAAAAGAAGAGACTGCTATACCCGACTCGGGATCTTGGGGGGAAGTAAAGGAAAAACGAAAAGAGTTGGGGTGTGCATCAATACTTTTCTGCTCAAAGGTTTCAATTTCAGCCTTTTCGGGGGCCGTGGTATCTATCAATACCGGCCCGGAGGATCCGATCTTCTGCAAACCTGCACCATTGGTCGCCCGTACCATTACCACATACCGCTCTCCGTGCTGCAGATCGAGACCCCGTATGTTCATTTCTGTGAGAGAACCTGCATTATTCCAATCACCACTTGGAACCTGAGACTGTAAGGCTCCTGCAACTTCGGTAGAAAGGCCCCCCGTTTCTACCTGTACCAGTCCCTCATTTCCACCCGGAAGAAGCTCGAAGGCAGACTCTGAGGTAGCCTGTGAAGCGGCTTCCTCCTCATAGGGAACTACCGCATACTCGTAGCGCTGAATGCCGGAATCCATGTCGGAAGAGGACCATTGGGCATACAGGCTGGTAGTGCGGCTGGAGAATTCTCCCTCCGTAGTGACAATCGGCTTGGCCGGAGGGGTTACATCACTGGTATCAATAGAGCTTTGATATGGACCTGAGTCGGCGGCCGGGTCGAAGTAATCGAGATTAAACCTGCCCTGGCGGAGTATACTTGTCCCTCCTGCACCCCTCGCGCGAATTGAGAGAGCGTACACCCCCGGTTCAAAATTGCTTGAGAGAAGGGTATCCCTAAACTCCTCGGCATCTCCGATGGATAACCATGGAATAAACATCTGAACAGAAATCGGCTGAACTATCGGACCTCCGCCAAAGAGGTTTCCAAACAGCCCTCCCCCTGAATCGGCTTCTTCAGAATCATCTCCGACCTCGCTTAGTTTCTCTCCAGTTACTTTGACATCTCCCGGCTGAATTATAAAACTACTCTGCGGGGTTGATACAGGAGACTCGGTGTCCTCTGAGGTCTGTTCCTCCGCCGCTTGTATCCGCCAGCTGTATTCCACCACGCCGACAGGATGGCCGGCTTCAAACTCGGCGGTTAGGGCTGCGCTGTACTGATCATCACTTGTTATATCCCCATGGTACATTTGGAATTGCGGGTTCTCGGTATACGGGAGAATCTCCTCCTGTTTTAGTTCAAAATAACTCTGTACCGACACCCATTTCCAACTCTCAAGTATTTCAGGGGAGATTGAAGATTCGGAATTCTGAACATTTTGCGAGGGGGTCTGCTGAGTAGAAAAGATAGACTGCGCCCCGCTGTTGCCATCGTCGTTGCCTCCACCGCCTCCGAACCTTCCCGCTCCGCCGGAACCTGCCGATTCTCCGAAAAAGCCTATTTTGCTGTTCGACAGAATGCCTGCATCATTAGGTGCCCCTGCACCGCCTCCGTCGCTTACCGAAATGTCCCTATACACCGCCTGGCTGCTGATAGTCTGAGCGGCCTGGGGGGTACGGAACCCCACACCTATCTCTGCAGCCGCACCAAAGCCTGCGGCGTTTCCGCTGTCGAGGACGGGAATTTCTCCGCTGCCATAGCGCGAGAGCTGATCGTATATCTCATGGAGCAGGGCATACAAAGCCGCTTTTCGTTCGTACAGCTGTTCAATCAGCACACTCGCCTCCGCCCAGGTGCTCCTGAAGGCATCCAGACTGGACCCGAAGGTCTCTGAGAGGAGGTCCAGCCGCTCCTGCGCCGCATTTTCCATCGCCGAAAACCCGGAGGTTGGAATATCCCACCAGATATTCCTCCCGCGCAACACAAACACCTGAGCGTCAGTTAAATTTTCCGAGGGCTCTTCAGGAATCTCTTCGCCCCCTGAGGACACCAGCGCGTTGACCAGGTTCTGCCGCTGGTTTGTCCAATCACTTATACTGGAAGCATCATCCGGCACAACCTGCTGATTGAGGTTTTGTATTTCCTGGAGGCTGGTGGTGGAATTGATAGCAGAAAGACTCTCTTCGGCATACTTTTTCTGGTCAATTTGCTGATCGATGTACTCCGACATATATTCGTGTACCCGCCGGTACTGCCGGTTGTACTCACTACTTAAATCGCTAAAATTATACTGGTCATTAAAGAGAATACGATCTATGCTGCGCAGCTTCGCATCCAATCTCCCCGCCTGGGTAATAACGGCATCCTGATATTCGGCAAAACTATCGCGAATTGCCAGTAAGTTTTGGGCCTGCTGCTCCGCCTTTGAGGTATCCAAATTGAAGCCGATAGTAACCTCTTTACTCTCATCCCCAATCTGTACATTTTCGGTGTTGTAGCCGTTGAAGGGTGAACCCGTGGTACCCAGCTCCTGCACTGTCGGCAGGTCCTCTATCAGCAGCTGCTCATAATTGCTGAAGTTCTCCGCGACCTGGGTCTGCAGCGTCTCAATCCCCTGCAGCCCCTCTGCAATCGCACTTTTCTGGTCTTCCAGCTCCGACCTCTGCTGGGCCATCTGCTGCTGCTCCGGCCCGAACAGTCTGGAACGGATAATCGTCATTTGCTGGGGTAGTCCCCCCGGCCAGTTGTCCACTTCACTGTCCTGAAAGGCCTCCTCCCAGATGGAATAGAGATTATGCCCGGACTCTACCAGTACAAGTCCCGCAGCCTCCATCTGTTCCGGCGATAACTCAATCAACTTAAGTTGGGCGTCCTCCATGTCCGCTAACAACTCGTCCTTTGCCGATTCCATCTGATCGGCCATATTGCGCGCCTCTTCGATCATATCGTCGTAGGAGCCGTTGGTACCCGATCCGCCGTCCAATCCGCTCATACCCGCGGACACCCACATACTACCGCTCCACAAGGTAACACCGCGCACCTTTAGTCTCACCGAACCAACCGCATAGATGTTAAGGGCGGGGCTGGAAATCAGAGCACCCTCAAGGCTCGCCTCTCCTGAGGCAAGCTTCATGATTTCGCCCTTCGCCTTTACCGCCGCATAGACACCGAAGTTGGACATTGCATCGGGGTCGCTCCAGTACCAGAACATTCCCTCGTAGGAAACCGACCCGCTTACTACCTTCCAATCAACCCCCTGACTTACCGTGACATTGACCATTAAACCGGGAGGTCCGATAAACAGTTCCCCCGTTGATATTTCACCGGAATTTTTGTTGTACATATACAGGTTGTATTCGCCGTTTACTCCCCATGTGTCTTCTCCATACACGTAAAAGCCCAGGTTTCCTTCACCCTTTAGGATTGAGAAGTAGTCAAGTTCAAACTCTATATTACCCTCTGCATATGCGGGGCTCCATCCCACCGCAAGATAGCCGGTCCCCTGCACCGTATCGGCCGCGTAGGAGGCCTCCATATCAATATTCAAGTACTCGGAAGTCAGGGTGAGCATAGCCCTTCCACTTAACAGCTCTTTCTGGCCTACATAAAAGTCACCAAGCAGCATCATCGCAAAGGCCCCCGGATTGTCCTCTCCACCCGGCCTTTTTTCGGTGATTTCCCCTTTTAATTCGGGGCGATCGAAACCGGCGATATGCTGAACTAAATCAATATCTTCCTGCACGGGATTCACAAAGAAGCCGCCTCCAATACCGTTTAGAAAAACCCCCGGGGCGACCTGCATATTCAAACCGGCAACGGCCACAAACACACCCATAGTAAAGGCATTGTCCTGCTTTCCAAATTTGCCCACAGCATCAGCTTCGATTGAATCTCCGGGCAGCTTCATGCTGCCGGCCAGCGTAAGCAGCTGTGCACTGTACTCCACATCCGCTTTTATTTCCAATCCGGAGGTCTCCAGGGTTGCCTGGCGAAGCACAAAACTGCGGCCCCCGTCGACGGGGTCGTAAAAGGTAAATTCCTCAAAGCCCCCGCTCAGGGTAGGATCATCCGAATTGCCGACCCCTACAGTCGCCCCTTCCAGCCGCACATAACTATTCACCTCTATCTGCTTCTCACCCTTCTGAGGAGACTGGTTGGTGCCTTCCCCGGTGGTCTCGTTACTGGCAAAACTTATAGATGTGCGAGAGGTAGACCAGTCTATTTCGGATACCGCCACCTTCAATGAATCTACTACTTCAAACTCTCCACCGGTAATGGCATCGGATAAATTGGAGATAGTCCCGTCGATGGACAAGACCAAATTTTCAAAGCTTACACCGCCGCTGACGCCGCTCATCCCCATTACCACCGAACCTGTAATCCCTATACCGAATTCAGGCTCAGTTTGAATTGCAATAGAATCCATCGCCAAATTGAGTCCGGGCAGGGTTAACTGCTTGTTCTGCAGTACCTGGGCGTTGGTCGGCGGATGCCAGTCAAACTCGCCCTCCATATTGAGGCGCACGCCCCCCTCAAAATCTTTGTTTGCGTTCAGCTCGCCGAAGGTCACCCGCTTTTCGTCATCCTCCGGATCGGATCCCCCCTCTCCCTGTAAATCGAAATAAAAATCCGTCCCCACCCGTACTTCACTAAAATCTTTGTTAAAGACCCCGTCTTCATACTCAAACACAAAGGATAGATAAGTAATATCAACTGTGCCGATGCCTACGTCCCACTCGGAATCGTCATCGCCGCCGAGTTTGTGCCCCTTTTTGTCCTTTTTCAGTTCTTTTATTGGTGTAAGTTCGCCGGAGGCGTTTCCATCTTTATCAAAGGAAACTTTAAACTCCGTATTGTTCATTCCATCTAGGGGTTCCGGAAGCCCCTTTAGCTTTCCGCCGATTTTCAGTTTCCAGCTGCTTTCGCTGTTTACTAGTTCAATCTTATTAAACTCGAGTTTATCAGGAATAACATCGAAACTCTTGGTGAAGCTTATTGTTCCGTCGATTTCACCGTCGGAGAAAATAGTCAGATTCTGAAAGCTGGTGAGGGTGTCTTTTTTGGTTTCAGTACCCTTTTTGCTCTCCATAACAATACTGCCGGACATAGCAAAATAGTAGCGGTCGTTGTCCTCATCTTCCCCGACCACCAGGGCGTTATTGGTACCCTTTACATCATGAATACGAAACTCCATGCCGAAGGCGGTAAAACTCTTCGGTTCGCTCTCGGTATAGCTAAAACTCTTTCCCTCTATACCGTTTGATTTTACCACCAGCCCTTCAATTTCCATAACCTCTTTATTATCAAGCTTAGGAAGGGCCAATTTTGCATTTACGAATATCCGCGAAGTATCCTGACCGTCAAAGCTCACCTTTTTAATTTTCAGATAGTCGTTGGCCACAGTTACAAAGGTCTCTTCCCCTTCGGCCTCTTTTTCCACCGTTCCGCTCTTAATTTTCGGTGTGGTGGGATCATCATTTTCATAGCGGACCACCAGGTCGGTTACCGTTACATCACTGATTTCGGTATTTTCCAGAGAAAGCAGCTTCATTTTGGCGGTCCCGGTAAAGGAAAACTCCTCGTACCCGGCACTCTGGTTGCTGGTAGCATTAGCCTGTCCGTCAAGGTCGGTAATTTCGGCCACGTCCTCCACCAGGGTTAGCGTGTTCGGAGGAAAAGGCGGGCGCTCGTCGCTTATGGTATAATCAGCTTCCCCTGAAAGCTCAACGGGATCGTTAATCTGCACTTTCACCGTGTGGTCACCCGGATCGTCGGTGGGGATTTCGCCCTCTATATCAAAATTGGTATTCCCATCAATATTTACCGAAAAAGAGCTTTCTTCAGTCCAGTCGTTTTCATCATCAACTAAAATTTCACCGGTGATAATTCCGCTGCCGCTTGCCTGTACTGCCACCCTGGCGTTTTCCACCTGGTCCCCCGCATAATAGGGAGAGGGGGGCAGTTCTACCTCGACGCTATTTATCTGTAACGATGACGGCAACGCTGCGCTCACAGTAAGGTCCAGCTCGGCCAACGCCTCGACGGGGTTTCCGTAGGCATCGGTGCCGCTGATTATGTAGGTAAACACCGCTGTGCCGCTCTGTCCGCCGGCAAGGGCCTTGGCTCGGTCGAATTCATCCAGCTGTACCATTTGCTCCAGGGTATGGGTCCCGCCGCCGGGCAGTGAAATAGACACATTTTCCGTTGGTCCCTGGGATGTTCCGTAGGAGGGAAAACTTTTTTCTACACTGATTTCAGTGATTGTGATACTTCCCGACCCGACAACTCCGATTTCAAGTTCTACAGTCTTCTCTGTTTCCCCCTCCTCAAACTGCAGACTCTCCGGTTGTATCTCAAGTTCCGCATGGGTGCCGGAAAGATTAACGTTAGTTAATTCGGATTCTGAATAAGGCCCGGCGGTATCTGCTAGATTATACGCACGGACACGAAAGTAGTATCGTTGTCCGTTCTGTCCCTGAAAGTAGGCCTCGGTTTCGCTTGTCTGTTGCTGCCAATCGGTCCAGTTGGTATTGTCGGTGCTGTACTGCACATCGTAGGCGGAGATTTCGGAGGGATCGCTGCCAGTCCAGCTTACCAAAAACTGAGGGGAAGTTTGGATTTGGGGCAGGCTGTCGATTTCCGCCTCCTGAAGTTCTTCCTCCGGAGGTTCTTCCGCAGGAAGTGTAACGGTGGTCGATTCGCTTGATGAGTAGTCGCCCTCGTTTCCTGCAGCATCAGTAGCCCTTACTCTGAACTCGTAAGTGGTCCCGTCTTCTCCGGAAAATACAGCTGAAGTACTGGTGGTATCCGAGAACCACACAGTCCACGCCTGGCTTCCAACCTTATACTCAACACGGTAGGAGTCGATCCCGTCAGGGTCGCTGCCTGACCAGGAAACAGTAAAGTCGGTTTCCGGCTGTACTTCGTCCAGTGAATCTATTTGGGCAGTGGGTGGTGAATTGTATGCCAAGAAACCGTCTGATTCTTCGTACACACTGTATTCATCAGGGGCACCTGCTCCACCGGTATCTCTGATAATGACTCCGCGGACCCTTACCTTATAGTCATTATTGTTCTGCAGTGTTACATCTGTGGAAAAACTGTTATCTGGATAATTTGGGTCATTATGGTCATATTCAGTCTCAACTGAACCTCCGGCCCCAGACACATCTTCGCCTTCGGTAACATTATGTAGCACAATTTCATAGCGTAGTGTATCTCCGCTAACCGGCTTAGCATCGGCGGAGTCCCAGTTTATTTCATCCCAGTGAGCACTGTACCCAGTAAGATCGCTTTGTTCATCAATGTCTTCGGAGATATCGCTCCCAGCGCCGTCATTCACCCAAGCAGGAGCATCTAAGGCAGGAAGTGGAACTAAGGGGAACCACAGAACCAGAAGACCCAAAAGATAATAAAAAATTAACTTAGGCCCTGGTTTCATCTTTTTAACTCACATAAATTTTATTTGCACTATGCTACATATTCAAAATTGTACCACAGCTCCCCGGCTTTTCAAGATTTTTCCAAAATTTATTATAACGAGGTACGAGGAGCCTCCAATAACGGCGACTGAACAGCCGCCCCTACACCTCAAGCACCGAGCCGGTCCTGTTATGAAAAAACCTGGGGCTCTCCTTTTTTAGCCGGGCCATCGCCGCATCACCGGTACAGTGGGACACCCCTATCGGCCCGTCGACCTCGGTAATCAGATACTCAACCGTATCCGCAATACGCCCCGCATCGGCCTCTTTAAGATGGGTACCCCCCAAAACCGCGTAAATCGGCCGCTGCAGCGTGAGCTTCACATGGTCGAGCATATTCCGCACGCCCGGGTGGGAACATCCAAGCACCACCACAAGCCCCTCCGGAGTATCTATCGCCAGCAGAATCTCGTCCTCAAAAAAATCCTGTCGGTATTCACCCTCCACCAAAACCTGAAAATTCGAACTTATCACCTCATCGGAATAAATCCGCGGAAAATTCGTCACCCCGTACACACCATCGATCAGCTCGGTCACATCTTTGGTAAGAAACCTGTACGCAATTCCACGCTCCTGGAGCAGCTCCTCGTCAAAACTATTCCCTTTAAACGTATAGGATTGTTTATTAAAACTATATTTTTTATGAAAGATGCTCTCTTTAAGACACAGATCAAAACTACGAGTGATGTTGAGCAGCCCAAGAAACCCTCCGGTATGGTCGTAATGTCCGTGGCTGAGGGCGACCATCTCCAAATCGGACAAATCTTTCCCCAGTTTCGCCGCGTTTTTCACAAAAGCCCCGCTCTGCCCGGTATCAAACAGCAGCGTATGCCCGTCTTTCTCAATAAAAAAAGAGATCCCATGCTCATGTTCCAATGAAGCATCATCCCCCGCAGTATTTTCAATCAGTGTAGTAATCCGTAACGACATATACCCTCCCCGAATTTCACCAGCTACTCAAACATCTACTATACCACTGTATGTGAAATATTGAAAATACTAGCAGCAGGTTGTCCTGTTAAGTGGGAATTTTTATAGTAAAGGTCGTACCGGAATCAGCGGTGTAATCGACAATTCCATCTACTTGAGTAGAGAGTATCTTTACAAGGTTCATTCCGAGGGAGTCGGTGTGTTCCAAGGAAAAATCCTTCGGAAGCCCTCTCCCATTATCCCGTACGGAAAGCTCTGCATACTTCTCATCTGATTTCTTTAATGAGATGGCTATTGTCCCTTCGCTGCTTTCATCAAAGCCGTGCTTTTGTGCATTGGTGACTAACTCATTTAAGATAATACCACAGGGTACCGCCTTTGTAATGTCCAACAATACAGGGTCTAGGGAAAACTCAAACCCAATTTTCTCAGTATCTGGAGTTGAGTATTTTAACTGCCCAATCATTTTTCGAATATATTTATCCATCTCGATAAAAGATAGATTTTCGGTCTTGTATAATGATTCATGGACTAAAGCCATCGTATAAATCCGTTTGCTGCTCTCATCCAATGCAGCCCGGGCATCTTCTACACTGTTGATTTCTCCCTTTTGCAGGTTTAATAAACTCACCACTACATTAAGATTATTCTTGACCCTGTGATGGACCTCCTTCAGGAGGGTTTCTTTCTCAGTTAATTCCTTTTCCAACTGATCTTCCGCCTGTTTTCTTTTTGTGATATCTCGAATAATTGAAGTAAAACCGATGGGTATGTGGTTTTGGTCATAGGTTAAATTGACCGTCATGTCGACCGGGATAACCTTGCCCTTCCTGTCGATGCGGGTAGTCTCATGATTCTTCACCACCCCCTTAGTTTTCACCATTTCAAGAATATCCCTTTGCTCATTACACTGATGTGTTTGGCAGTACTCTGAAATATGAGACCCTACCGCATTTGCTGCGGTGCATTTAAATAGTTTTTCAGCGGCACTATTAAATGATGTGATAGTCCCCTCCATGGTGCAGCTCATTATTGCATCACTTGCCTGGCTTACCATGGTTGTATACTGTTCTTCAATTTTCTTTTTTTCGTTTTCATTCTCAATTGTCCAAAGGGCAAAGGAGATATCACCTGAAACTTCCGAAAGCAGCTCCTTTTCTTGAGGATCCTGTACAGCGAATTTGGGAATCGACACGCTCAACCACCCGTAGGTTGTACCATCATAATGTAATCGTACGGTCATTGCCGCCCGGCCACGATATTTTTGTGCAAGAGGACAGTCGCTACAAAAATCGACGGGGTCCGGTATCACCTGGACCTCACTGGATTCCAGAGTTTTCTGTGCACATGAAGGTAATAGCCCCTTTGACAGCTCTTTTTCCATTGCTTCGAAGGAACCGTTAAAACCGGCCTTAAAGCAGGGGTTGACCGGGATTTTATTCTCTGTTCTGCAAATCCAGGCGTTATAGAAACCACGAGTCTCCACTAATGAAGCGCACGCAGAATTGAGAAGGGTGTTCGGGTCTTTTTCCTTCGTGATGAGTTGGTTTACATTGCGTATTCCCGCCAACACTTTATTTAGGTGTTTTATCTGTGTAGTAAGCAGGCCCCGCTTCTGGGTAATTTTTACAATTATTGTACCAAAGACAAGGAAACTTACAAAAATAAAACCTCGTACAAAAATTGCATAGCCGGGAACATCAGTTACCATCATCTCGGCCACAGAGCGGGGAAAAAAATAGAGGCTCCCAATAATAGATTCAACGGTCCACACAGTTAAACCTAAAAACGCAACGCCGGCGTAAATCCAGTTGGTTGTGCTTTGGGCCCCCTTCCGGGGTATTCTGAAAAACCTCCGTACAGGCCCCATACTCACCACAGCATGGGCTACTAAAATAAGGACATAGCCGGTAAAAAAGTGTTTTGTTGCCACTTTATAAAGCCAATCAAAGGGAACATAATCCCAGGCAATTGCCCCGTTCCACGGAGGCGGATTAAATGAAACAAGCCATGGGAAAATCGTAAAGAAACCCAATTCTATGACACCACGAACAGGCAACTCCACTATAAAAGCCGATTGATACCATGGGTGCGGATGATTCGAGGCCCTTTTATCCGCCCACCATCCATGCCAGACAATCCACAGGGTAAATACAGGGACCGAATACAGCAGACCCCATCCATCGGCACTCCACAGCCACCACATTGCCTGGCATCCTCCCGCCAGGGCAGAGAGCAGCCCGTAGGGCAAGCCCCACGCAAATGAGATAATAAGTGGAAACAGAAGCCCCACGAGTATATTAATTCTGAAGGTAGTCGTTTCTATGAGGACAATATCAAGGAAATTTAGAGAAAACCCAACAAGCCCAAATACAAGGGAAATAGTAACTTTGAATAAATCTATCTTTGAGTGTAGAGTACTCACCACTTTGCAGTCCTAAACAGTCTTTCTATAAAATGAGTTATAACTAATTTTAAATCATAATGTCAAATTCTACAATTTCAAGAGCTGGAATTATAAAAAGTACTAAGGGGGAGAAAAAAGCGGGGCCGGCCGAGTTTAACTCGGCCGGCCCCAAAAAGAAAATCAAAGGAGTGCACAGGTTTACCGGGCGGTCCCGATCATTTTCTCGGGGAGCCAGGTAATAATTTCAGGAAAGATTGTACATAGTATAAGTGTAAACATAATAATCATCACAAAGGGAATTACCCCGCGGATAATATGGGCCATGGTAAGACCCAGTTCCGGCGGCGCGGCACCCTTCATCACAAAGATGGACATCGCCATCGGCGGGGTCTGGAAGGCCATTTGCAGGTTGATACAGATCATCATCCCCGCCCAGAGCGGGTTAAAGCCGAGCTCAGTTAAAATCGGCGAAAAAATCGGCACAATGATAAACACAATACCAATCCATTCAATAAACAGACCGAGCAGAAATACAATCAGCATAATAACCAGAAAGGACGCCCAGCGTCCGCCAGGTACTGACAGAATCAGTTCCGAAACTACATCCCCTGCTCCGGCGCTCATAAATATGCCGACAAAGGCGTAACAGAGGGCGGCGATCATCACCA
>CAZDFY010000022.1:0-40971 GCA_964504785.1 uncultured Sediminispirochaeta sp.
TTTTTCACATTGCGAATTGCTGAATTATAAATGAGAATGCTTGACCATATATGGCTGCACTATTACACTTCTTTTATGCAGAACGCAGTATTTCCTGGAACCTTTGATCCGCCTACTAACGGACACCTCAATTTAATTGCAAGAGCTGCTAAAATATTTGAAAAGCTCTATGTAGTTATTGCGGTAAACCAGGGGAAGAAAACTCTTTTTTCTCCGGAAGAACGTCTTTCAATGATGAAAGATCTTTTAAAAGCCTATGATAATGTAGAGGTAAGTCTGTGGTATCGGTTGATCGTAGATTTTGCGGTCGAGCATAACGCAAAAGTAATGCTGCGAGGAGTACGGGCTTTGGCTGATTTCGGCTACGAGTTCGAATTGGCCATGACAAATAAGGAGTTGAAACCGGATCTGGAAATTATGTTTATGCCCACCGATCCAAAATATTTTGTCTTACGGTCTTCAGCTATTAAAGAGATAGCGATGTATGACGGCGATCTATCCACTATGGTGCCTCCCCAAGTGGCTGAAGCCTTAAGGATGAAATTGAGGGTAGTTGACAATTGATTTGTATTAAGTTATGTTCATCTGACTGTAAATAAAGAATTTGAGAGGTTATTTATATGGCGGTACCTAAAAGTAGGGCCTCAAAAGCCCGGAGCAGAAGACGTAAATCAATTAACATGAAACGCTCTGCCCCCGGTTTGGCTGAATGTAGTTCCTGTGGTAACCTTGTGCTTCCCCATCGTGTGTGTCCAAAATGTGGTTCATATAGGGGACGCCAGGTACTAGAACTTGAATGATACTCAAGGATATAAGGAGATAGTTATGGATGAAGTGTTTGAGAAGGTAAAAAAACTTATTGCTGAAAAACTTGAGGTTGAAGAAGAAAAAATTAAACCTGAAGCCTCTTTTCGGCAAGACCTTGGAGCCGATAGTCTTGATACCTACGAACTTGTCTACGCGATTGAAGAAGAAATGGGAATTACCATTCCCGATGAAAAGGCAAATGAATTCGAGACTGTAGGCGACGCGGTAGAGTTCCTCAAGACTCAATCAAAAGAATAGCGAATAGTGGTAGGGACGTGGGTCTTTTACCAAAAACGCAAAATGTAGTGAACGCTCCGCCGATTGATCAAGAGCGGAAAAAAGAACTACAGCTGTTTGAAAAGCATATCGGAATAAGGTTCAGGAAGTTAGAGCTCCTGAACCTTGCTTTTTCTCACCGCTCGTATGCAAATGAAAGCGGCGGAGATATCAGCAATAATGAAAAACTTGAGTTCCTTGGGGACAGCGTACTCGGCTTAGTTGTAAGCGAATATTTGTACTGCACCTTAACCGATCGTGCCGAAGGGGACCTTGCCCGGGTAAAATCTTTTGTTGTCAGCGAGGACAGCCTTGCAGAAATTTCTAAGAGCATCAAAGTTGACAATTTTATTCTGATAGGAAAGGGTGAGGAGTACTCGGGGGGAAGATCAAAAAAGGCCATCCTTGCGGATTGCATGGAGGCTATTATTGGTGCATATTACCTCGATTCGGGGTTCAAGGCTTCTAGATCCTTCATTTTGAAGTATCTCATTCCGGAGATAAATAAGGTACTGGAGAATAAGCATAAGAAGGACTATAAAACCCTTCTTCAGGAGTTTGTACAGAAAAAGTACAAAAGTTATCCGCGGTATTCTCTTGTTAAAAAAACGGGTCCTGATCACGATAGGACGTTCTGGATTGAGGTAACAATAGAGGGGAAGGCTTTTGGGCCTGGTAAAGGAAAAAACAAAAAAGAAGCTGAACAACACGCAGCCGGCATAGCCTATAAGGCCCTTACCGAAGAGCCGCAAAAACCGCTGAAAAAGCGGAAGCGGGCTCCGGAAAGAGCCAAAATGAATTAGTCTTTTTCTTCTTTCATGTAAGTAGCGTAGAAGCTTCTGGCAATCGCCGGAAGCTTTTCTTTTGTATTCAGGGAAGGATCATCCATAACAGTTTCCAGAAGATGTTCAAGTACTACCCCCATATCAGGTCCCTTGGGAATGCCGGCCTCTTCGGCCAGGATATGTCCGTTCACTGCCAAGTCTTTTATTGAGAGAGCATTATCTTGCGAGAGGACCGATTGTATTCGGTCTCTGAAGTGGGTCAGGCTGTCGTGACGAGGTCTGATGCCGTGCATACCATACTGGTCAGCTATTCTCAGATCAAACAGTTCTGAGAGATTTTCCCGGCCGGCACGGGAAATAAAACGGCGCACTGCTCCATCCGACCATTCAGGCTGATAATTGAACATGTGATGGGCGATTAAATGACATACTTTTCTCTCTTCTTCCTTTGAAAATTTGAGGCGTTTGAGAATTTCATGGCACATTTCTTCTGAGTCCTGTTCGTGGCGGTGAAAGGAGACCCCGGTCTCCGGGTCGGACTGTATCGTGGTAGCCTTACCGATATCGTGAAGCAGGGCAGCTATACGGACAATCAAATTGTTCCTCGGTGCCCCGTCACATGAAAGGAGAGAATGATCAAGCACATCGAAGGAGTGAAAACCTCCCTGTTCTATGCCGCGGCAATTGGCAAGCTCCGGAAGAATAAGACGTAAAAGACCGGTTTCTTCCATTATTCGCAACCCTATTGAAGGTTGTTCCGCTGAAAGCATCTTGAGTAACTCATCTCTAATACGCTCGGCGGAAACCTGGGTGATTGTTTGTACCGTATCGGTCATTGCCTGATGTGTGTGTTCTTCTATAGTGAACTCAAGTTGTGCCGCAAAGCGACAGGCCCGCAGAAGGCGCAGACCATCCTCTCGAAAACGTTCCTTTGGCCGGCCAATCGCCCGCACAAGCTTTTGTTTTAGGTCCTTACGCCCCTCATGGGGATCAACAAGAGAACCGTCGGCAAGATGGACCGCCATTGAGTTAATTGTGAAATCTCTGCGTTTTAGATCTTCAAAAAGATCCGGCGTAAAGTGTATTTCATCGGGATGGCGGGCGTTGCTGTATGTGCCCTCGACCCGAAAAGTTGTTACTTCAAAATGGTGTTCTTTGAAAATTACCGTGACCGTGCCGTGCTTTATTCCGGTAGGGATAACACTGCGAAATATCTTCATCACCTGTTGAGGTTCGGCGTCGGTGGCGAAGTCATAATCCGTCGGTTTATAGCCGAGCACCATATTCCGCACTGCTCCCCCCACCAAGTAACATGAAAAACCCTCTTGGTGGAAAAACCGTCCGAAATCTTTTACTACCCTTGGGAGCCGCATCTTATTCATCATACTCTTCTTACCTACCATGTGAAAAACTGTCAAGCAAGAGAGGTGCTTTAAAAAATCGAAGATTTTTGAAACACCAAGGCCTTTAGAAATGCTAAATATTTATATTATTGTTATTTAGCATTTTCTCCCTATAGTTAGGTACTTCAAAATGGTAATTTTGAAAGAACCTCAAGAGAATAAAAAAAAACCGCCCGGCATCCGGACGGCTTTTACTATAGAAATAGTTTCTACTGGAGGAGCTGAAGAACCGACTGGGGCTTCTGATTCGCCTGGGCCAGCATCGCAGTGGAAGACTGGACAAGAATCTGGTTCTTGGTAAAGTCGACCATTTCCTTCGCCATATCGACGTCGCGAATTTGGGATTCCGCTGCCTGCATATTTTCCGCACCGACGGAAAGTCCGCGGGAGGCATGTTCAAGGCGATTCTGATACGCACCAAGGTCCGCACGCTGCTTGTTGACCTTCCGTAAAGCACTGTCTATTACAGAAATAGAAATGTTCGCTTTATCGGGAGTAGACATGGAGATAAAACTAGCCGCATGGGGCATATCGCCGGTTCCCTGAATGCCAAGTCCTTGAGCAGTCATGGTACCAATGTACACACGCTCTCTTTGGTCCATGTTGGCACCGATGTGCAGCCACATACTTGCGGTCACTGAATTTTCACCGCTTTCATTGGCAAAACGACCGGTCAACATATTCATGCCGTTGAACTGGGCGTGACTTGCAATCCGGTTAATTTCATCCACAAGCTGACTGATTTCAACCTGAATCTGCATACGATCTTCATCGGTATACACCCCGTTCGAGCTTTGAACAGCCATCTCTCGCATACGGTGAAGAATGTCCTGGGATTCCTGGAGATACCCTTCAGTGGTTTGGATGAAGGAAATACCGTTTTCAGTGTTACGTTGTGCCTGATTGAGGCCGCGGATCTGGGCACGCATTTTCTCTGAAACAGCCAAACCGGAGGCGTCGTCACCGGCGCGGTTAATTCTCAGTCCGGAAGACAGCTTCTCCATGTTTTTGTTTACCGCCCAGTTGTTGAATTTGTTTTGGCGGTGAGCAAAAATTGAACTCATGTTGTGATTAATAATCATACTCTATTCCTCCTTGAATAGTGGGCAGACTTCCTTGTCCGCTTCATATTCAATTTTCGGCCTATTAAAAATTCGCTTTAGCACTTTCTTAAAAGAAAGTTTTTCAAACGGAGGATAATCATAGAACTTTTGCAAGATGAACACGAATGCCTGTTTTGAGGGCAGACGGTATGATCCTAGAGTATCAATTGTCCCTATGTCTTGACACTCTAGGGCCCTCTCCCTAGAATGCTTCCATCGTAAATAACGGGGATATCTGAGGAGGACATTTTGTATAAACCTGTTGACCCAAAAGTGAACTTTCCGGAAATGGAAGAAAACATTCTCAAATTTTGGGAAGATAAAGACATTTTTCAAAAATCTATTGATCAGAGGGATGGAAACGAAGAGTACGTGTTTTATGACGGACCACCCTTTGCAACCGGTTTGCCCCATTTTGGACACTTTGTACCCGGTACTATTAAGGACATTATCCCCAGATATCATACTATGAAGGGAAAAAAGGTCGAGCGCCGCTTTGGCTGGGACTGTCATGGTCTGCCGGTTGAATATGAAATAGAGAAGTCCCTTGGAATTACCGGAAAATCCGAGATTGAAGAGTACGGTGTTGCTAAGTTTAACGAGGCCTGCCGCTCTATTGTGCTGCGATATACTTCAGAGTGGGAACGGATCGTAAAGCGAATGGGCCGCTGGGTCGATTTTGAAAACGACTACAAGACCATGGAACCGGACTATATGGAATCAATCTGGTGGGTTATTAAGAGGCTGTGGGATAAGGAACTGCTGTACGAAGGGTACAAAATTCTGCCGTACAGTCCCGCCCTTTCGACTCCTCTTTCAAATTTTGAAGTAAATCTTGGCGGATATCAGGAGGTAGTGGACCCTGCGGTTACAGTGAAGTTTCGGGTGGAAGGGGAAGAGAACACCTATTTCCTTGCCTGGACGACAACTCCATGGACCCTGCCGTCCAACTTGGCCCTTGCTCTCGGTGATGATATCACCTATGTGAAGGTAAAAGACGGGGATGAGTACTATATTTTCGCGAAAGAGCGCATCTCTGCGTATTATCGCAATGAAGAAGAGTATGAAATTGTTGAAGAAAAACCCGGCCGCGAATATCTGGGCATTAAATACGAGCCGCTGTTTCCGTATTTCGGCGAAATCCACTCGAAGGACGCCTTCAAGACTATTATCTCTGAGCACGTAACCACTGAAGACGGTACCGGTATTGTGCATACCGCCCCCGGTTTTGGTGAAGAAGACTATGCGGCATTGAAAAACTCCGATGTTCCTGTAATTTGCCCGATAGATGCCGAGTGCCGTTTTACCGGTGAGGTACACGATTTCGAGGGTATGTTTGTAAAAGACGCCGACGAGCCGATTATGAAGAAGCTCAAGGAAGAGGGGAAGCTGATAAAGAAAGAAAAGTACCGCCACAGTTATCCCTTTTGTTACCGTACAAAAAAGCCCCTTATCTACCGGGCGGTTTCTTCCTGGTTTGTAGATGTAGATAGTATCAAAGAGAGCATGTTAGGTGCGAATGATAAAATAAACTGGATACCCGATCACCTAAAGAAGGGGCGCTTTGGCAAATGGCTTGAGGGTGCACGGGAATGGGCCATCAGTCGTAACAGGTACTGGGGAAATCCAATTCCGATTTGGAAGTGTGACGGTTCTGATTATATAGAAGTGATCTCTTCGCGCAAGGAACTTGAAGAAAAGTCAGGGGCCAAAGTGCCGGACCTGCATAAACACTACGTCGACGAGCTGACCTGGCCGAGCCCCGACGGCAAAGGCACCATGCGCCGCATTCCAGATGTACTGGATTGCTGGTTTGAGTCCGGATCAATGCCCTACGCACAAAACCATTACCCCTTCGAAAATAAGGAGTGGTTTGAGCGTAACTTTCCCGCCGATTTTATTTGCGAAGGCCTGGATCAGACCCGGGGCTGGTTCTACACGCTCACCATCCTAGCTGCCGCACTCTTTGATCAGCCGGCATTTATGAACGTTGTAGTAAACGGACTTGTGCTGGCGGAGGACGGCAAAAAGATGTCCAAGTCGGACCGTAACTACTCGGACCCGGTTGAAGTTATTAACAACTTCGGTGCCGACGCGCTGCGTCTTTTTCTCATGCATTCGGCAGTAGTAAAGGCCGAGGACCTGCGGTATTCGGATGAAGGCGTGAGGGAAGTGCTGAAAAGTGTGTTGATACCCCTGTGGAATGCGTACAGCTTTTTTGTAACCTATGCAAACATCGACGGCTATCAGACTAAGGGTAATGCGAAACCTGAAGCTCCGGAAAACCCCCTTGATCGTTGGATTTTGTCGGAGGCCGAGCGTTTGGTAGGAGAAGTGACTGAACAACTGGAGGCCTATGACCTGCAGAAGGCCATCGACCCGATACTGCGTTTTATAGATTTGCTGAATAACTGGTACATCAGACGCTCCCGCCGCCGGTTCTGGAGGTCGGAAAACGATCCTGATAAAATGCAGGCCTACGGAACGATATACAGTGTGCTTATGAAGTTGATCCATGTGGCAGCACCTATTATACCCTTCATAACTGAAGAAATTTACCTGAATCTTCGTTCGGAGGATATGCCGGTATCGGTCCACCTGTCGGACTATCCGGTAGAAGAGAGCAGTCTGCGCGATCTAGAGCTTGAGCAGAAGATGGCGATAACCCGTCAGGCTGTTTCGATGGGCCGTGCTTTGCGAAGCATGCACAACTATAAGACCCGACAGCCCTTGAAGGCAATTTATCTGGTAACCCGCGACAGTACCGAAAGAAAAGTGCTTCGCGAAATGGAAGATATTATCAGGGAAGAGCTGAATGTAAAGGACGTGCTTTTCAAGGAAAATGAAGAGGACCTGGTGGTGTATTCGGCCAAGCCGAACTACAAAGTCCTTGGTAAAAAACTCGGAAAACATATGAAGAGTGTGGCAAAAAAAATTGAAGCACTTTCAATGAACGAAATTCAGTCCTTAATGGAAGGTGCTACGCTGTATGTCGATTATGATGACGGCTCCTTGGAGCTTACCCTTGAGGGCATAGTAGTCCAGCGCACCGAGAAGGAAAACGTAAAAGTTATCAATGAGGGTTCTCTGACCGTAGGTCTTGATACGGAAATTACGGAAGAGCTTAAAAACGAGGGAATGGTACGGGATATTGTACGAAGCATACAGAATATGCGCAAAGACCGCGGGCTTGAAGTAACCGATAGAATCTATCTATTCTTCGACGGAAGCGATGCGGTAAAGCAGGCTATTGAGAGCTTTGAAGAACATGTACTGCAAGAGACTTTAGCGGAGAATTACAGTTGGAAAATTGATGGTGAGGCGGAGCACATTGAATGCGGCGATGAGACCTGTAAGGTCGGCCTTAAAAAGGCCTGACTTGCATATCGCCATGTATAAAAGAATAACGGGAGCTATTGCTGGTTCGGTACTGCTGCTGATACTTGCCGGCTGTGCAAGTCGCCCCGAGCCGGCGGATCCGAATTACGCATCCCTGCTTTATAAGGGGCAGGGAGTTTTTCTTCAAGTTAAGCCGAGTGAAAATCTTGTTCTTGCTAATAAAATGTTAAGCGCTGTTGGTATGGACCCTGAATCCCTCAGTACAGTACTTGAACGTACCAACCAGGCCTACTGTTCTTTTGAATTTCATGGTCTCGAGTTACAGTACTCTATTATAGGGCAGGGTCGATACCCGGAAACTATAGCCGCCCTCTCTTTGCGTAATAATGAAGAGTGGGAAAAGAGGACCTCCGAGAGCAGTAAGGGGGATAGCCTGCGTTGGTGGGAAAACCGGATAGGCGGAGAAAAAATCAGCTTTATCCAGGATAACGCAGTATGTATCACCAATGGCGATATGGAACAGCAGCTGGAGCGAATTTTTTACGGGCCGGTAACACCGCTGCCGGATAAGGTGCTTCAGATTCTTGAAGCCGGGGTTCTTGGGATTTACAGTAATGAGCCGAATTTCGATGATCAGATTGGGAAAGCCGGGGCTATGTCTATGCTCTTTTCACACATAGATGAAATTATCATGGGCTTCAGTCCGAGGGAGGGGCATGACAATATATTCAGTATTGATGCAGAATATCTCTGTAGTAATCGGACTGTTGCCAAGTCCATGTTTCTCATGATGAAACTTGGGTTAATCAATGGAATTCGAACTCTCGACAGTGGGTATGAGTACGCTGAATTGATGAGCGATGATCCGGTTTCTCTGAAGGAGGATCGGGTTATAGTAAAGGGGTATCCCATATCCCTCGAGGATATTGATTGGTTTTTTCAACAGGCGCTGCCCTATGTACGAATACAGGCTGAATAGAGGCTGAATTATGAAAAGAGTTGGAGTGGTCGACTATGATGCGGGCAATCTTACAAGTGTAAGAACGGCCCTTAAATATGTAGAGGCCGAATATATAATTTCTTCACAACCTGATGAACTGGAAAATACGGATACCCTCATCTTTCCGGGGGTTGGGGAAGCGGGAGCCGCAATGGAGAAATTAAAAAATAGGGGACTTGATAAGTTTTTGAGGGACTATTTCAGCAGTAAACGGCCGATGCTCGGAATCTGTCTTGGAAGTCAGATAGTGTTAAGCACGTCGGAGGAAAAAGAAACAGAATGTCTCGGTTTACTATCCGGTGTTGCCCGCAGATTCCCTCGAAACAGCGGTCTAAAGGTCCCGCATATGGGATGGAATCAGGTTTCACCTGTAGGCACTTCACTGTTATTCAAAGATATTCCCGATAATACCTCATTTTATTTCGTCCACTCCTATTACCCCGATCCGGAGGAAGTTTCGGCTGTTATAGCAAGATCCGAATACGGGATTACCTTTACTGCGGCGCTAAAAAAGGATAATCTGCAGGCAGTTCAGTTTCATCCCGAGAAATCAGGAAAATGGGGCTTGAAGGTGCTTCATAATTTTCTCACTGAGGGTGCGTAATTCATGCTGCAAAAAAGAGTGATCGTGTGTCTTGATGTCAAAGACGGGAAAACTACAAAGGGCGTACGTTTTAAAGGAAATATAGAAGTAGGTGACCCTGTTGAAATGGCTGAAGAGTATTACCGCCAGGGGGTTGATGAACTGGTGTTTTACGATATCACCGCCTCCCATGAGAAGCGGGGTATCATGATTGATGTGGTAAGACGGGTCGCAGAAAAGATTTTTATCCCCTTCGCCGTAGGCGGCGGAATAGCTTCCCTTGATGATATGCGGAGGGTCATTCTTGCTGGTGCGGAAAAGGTAAGTGTAAATAGTCAGGCCGTAAAAAATCCGCAGATTATACGGCAGGGTGCTGATTTGTTCGGAAACCAGTGTATCGTGCTGGGTATGGATGCGGCAAAAGATGATACTATGCCCTCGGGGTACCGCGTGTATATAAACGGCGGGCGAACTTCAACAGAATTGGATGCTCTCGAATGGGCGCAAAGGGCGGTTGAACTGGGAGCGGGGGAGGTAGTCATTAATTCAATTGATGCCGACGGAACCCGAGAGGGATACGAAATTCCCCTTACCAGAATCCTATCCACGTCACTGGAAGTACCGGTGGTTGCCTCCGGCGGGGCTGGAAGCAGCAGTCATCTTATTGACGTGCTAACCGACGGAAAAGCCGATGCGGCTTTGATAGCGTCAATGGTGCATATGCAGGGGTATACCGTGGGGGGCATAAAAAATGATTTGTCGAAAGCCGGTGTACCGGTCCGCCTTGATTAAGGTTCTAGCTACTACACTGATCTACTAATCAGATGTTTAGCTGATTAACTGTTTAACTTTCAGGGCTTAGGAGGGGCACCGCTTTTTTTACTTGCCCGCTGATTACCAGGGTGAGTATATTTACAATATAATCTAAAAGGAGCATGGGAAATGCCCACGTACGACTACGAATGTAAAGATTGCGGATATAATTTTGAGTATTTTCAGTCAATGTCCGATGATCCACTCACAACATGCCCCCAGTGTAAGGGAACGCTTCGACGTTTAATAGGGGGAGGTACGGGAATTATCTTTAAGGGAAGCGGTTTTTATGTTACAGACAACCGGCAAGGCAAAAAAGAGAGCACTAAAGAGGTGAAAAAGGATACGAAGGACACGAAAAGTTCCGCCTCGAACACCTCCTCCGACGCTTCCTCGTCGAGTACAAAAAAGGACCCTGTCAAAACAGGTTCCACCGATTAACGGTAACGGGGGTGGATGTAGTGTCTTTCCGCCCTCTCTGCAGCATCATCTAAAAAATTCTCAATTTCCAAAGTGTTCCACGCTTTCCACATACGATCGGCCTTCGGTTTAAGCAGCGGGTGTTCGGCGGTAAAAATTGTGCAGCAGTCATCATAAGGAAGAATTGAAGTTTCATACGTGCCGATTTCTCGGGCCCTTTGAATAATTTCCTCTTTATCAAGGCCCATCAGGGGTCTGAAAATCGGCATATTCGAGGCACTTCCCGTAAAAGTTATGCTTTCTAGGGTTTGACTTGCTACCTGACTTAGGGACTCGCCGGTCACAAGACAGTGGGCCCGCTGGCGGTGGGCAATTTTTTCCGCAATCTTGACCATAGCCGCCCGCATAAGCAGCGTAACCTCTTGGGGAAGGGCTCGCTCATTGATTCGCAGCTGGGCTTCAGTGAAGGGAACAACAAATAGGTTTGTTCCAACAAGATAGGGGCTAATTATACCGGCAAGCTTTTTTACCTTATCCAGGGCCTCTTCGGAAGTGTAGGGATAGGTATGGAAATACACAGTATCCAACTTAAGGCCGCGTTTTGCCATCATATGACCTGCAATAGGCGAATCGATTCCACCGGAGAGCATCAGTATTCCCTTTCCGGCACTTCCAACAGGAAGTCCTGCAGGGCCTTTCTTAGGATTACCGTATATGAAGGCTTCTTCACGAATCTCTATATACATTCTTATATCCGGTGAATGGAGGTCGACTGATAACATACCAAATTCGCTCCTAAGATAATCACCAATTTCACAGGCAATTTGGTAAGAGCTTAGGGGAAAGGATTTATCCGTACGCCGAGCTTCAATCTTAAAAGTTGCAGGGCCGGCGGGAATGGACCCTTCCTCACACAAGCTATCTATTACTTTTTTTGCAGCTTTTTTTATTATCTCAATATTTTTTTGGACCCGCCGTGCCCTCGAAAAACCAACGACACCAAAGGTATGGGCAAGGGCCTGGGTAACCTGTTCTTCGTTCTCTTCAGGAGTTTCTACGTATATACGACCGTTTGTATGTTTAATTTGTGCATCCCGGGCCTCAATGTTTTGCCGAAGATTTTTTTTCAGTTTCTTCTCAAAAAAACTTCGGTTTTCCTTTTTTAGAGAAAGCTCACCAAATTTGACGAGAAAAATAGCGTTCATCTAGAGGCTCCTGTGCCGTACTGTTTTTCGTAACAATTTAATTTCCTGCTTTAGGCTGTATGAAAAAGCCTCTATATCCGATTTTGTGGTAGTTGGTCCGAAGGAAATTCTGATGATTCCCCGGGCGATCTCTTCATCAGAAGTAATAGAATAAATAACCCGTCCCCGCTTTTTTTCACGATTTGAAGAACAGGCAGAGCCGGTACCTATCGAAATTCCGCGGTCGTTAAGCACCCTCGCACACACCTCTCCAGGGACAGGGGCTAGGGAAAGGGCGATTATATAGGGAGAATAGGAGAGTTCCGAGGCGGAGTCTAAAGCCCCTCGCTGCGCCGGAAAAAACTCAACTCCCTCGATCTCTTTCACCTGTTCCCATAGAGTGTCCCGTAACTCGCAGGCATGGGAATACTCTTTTTCCATTTGATGGGTTCTTTGTTTTAAAGACTCACAAAAAGCCCAGATACCGGGAATATTCTCCGTGCCCGGGCGCATAGAAAACTCTTGCCCACCCCCCGAAGAGAGGGGGATGATTTTCTTCCGGGTGTATAAAAGGCCGGTCCCCTTTGGGCCGCGAAACTTATGTCCGCTAAAAGCTAGGGAGTCAGCCCCTAAAACTTCAGGATACACCGGTATCTTTGCCAGGGCCTGCACCGCATCACAATGAAAATGAATCCGGCATGAGTTTTCATTTTCGAAGCTGCGAACCTCCCGGGCAATTTCCTGTATGGGCTGAATACTTCCTATTTCATTATTTACGTGCATTACCGCTACCGCAATTGTTTTAGGGCTTAACTTTTTGCGTACGGCCTCGGGACGAATAATCCCGTCCGTGTCGGGGGAGACCTCTTTAACATGATAGCCTAAATTCCGGAAAAGACTTCCCAGTTCATATACTGCGGAATGCTCAATAGAGGAGAGTACTATCTCGCCGGTGGGAGTTTTTCTGAGTAAAGAAAGAAGGGGAATAGTATTTGCCTCTGTGCCGCCGGAGGTGAACACAAGTTGTTCTGCTTCGACCTTCAGCAAGGAGCTGCAGAGTTTTCTGGATTTTTCAAGAATTTCCCGTGCTTCTCTTCCGATGGAATGTGCTGAAGAGGGATTCCCGTAGGTGTGTACATACATTTGGGCCATCTGAGTAGCAATATCAGGCTCCATTGGAGAAGTGGCGGCCCAGTCAAGATAAATTGTTTCCATCGAGATCTATAGTAAAACAATATACTCCTCTCTTTCAAGTGTAACCTTTCATCCAAATAACGCTAATATCGTTCATTTTTTATATATTTTTCGCTTGAAAAAATTTTTTATACCGTGTAATGTAGTGACAGTATGGTAGAAAACACATGTTGTTCAGATGCAATGATTGAAACATACGCCGAGAGATTAAAGGTGTGTGGTCATCCGGTTAGATTAAAACTCCTCTGTCTAATTGAGCAGGAGGAGGCCTGTGTCACCGAGCTGTGGCGCTTATTAAATCAATCTCAACCGGTGGTTTCACAACACCTCGCCGTGCTAAAAGACAAAGGCATTGTTGCTTCAGAGGTACAGGGCAACAAACGGTACTACTCTATAATTGATCAGTTTATCCGTACAATCGTACGCAATTTGGGTGAATAAACGCCTTTTCATGAAAAGTTTTTCAATACGGCTTGAACATAGATGCTCTCAAGTTTTGTTTCCGGATAGTATACATACCTATGATACCCTCAATGTCCCGGAAGATGAAAAGCTTTCAAAAGGGAATTCGGAAAAAAAAGACCTGGAAAGAAAAGCCCCCGAGGACATCGAAACCAAGGTCTCTGAAACCGAGGTCTCTGAAACCGATGTCTCTGAAAAAAGCACACCGGCTGTAGTTATATTCGACGAAAACACGGTACAACTCTTTCCTCAATCGAAACACCCGCATTATGTGCTTCCTCCGGGAGAACAGTTTAAAAACTCCGAGACCCTGTTGAAAATAGCCGAATGGGCCTTATCGGTGGGTGCTTCACGGGATACAACCTTTATTGCCGTCGGTGGGGGTGTTGTCTGCGACATCACTGCCTTTGTGGCATCAATGTATATGCGTGGAGTGCCGCTTATACTTGTGCCAACTACACTGCTCTCTATGGTAGATGCTTCCCTTGGTGGGAAAACCGGTATAGATTTTGCGGGGTATAAAAACATTTTAGGAAGTTTTTATCCTGCCCGGGAGGTCCGTGTGTTTCCCGAAGTATTGCAGTCCCTCCCGAAAAAGGAGTATGCAAGCGGCTTAGCCGAGGTAATTAAACAGGCCCTCCTTCGGGATCCGGCCCTACTGGAACTGCTGCAGCATCGTAAAAAAGAAATTGAAAAAAGAAGTCCTGAACTTCTTTCGGAACTTATCTATAGATCACAAATAGTAAAAAAATGGTACATAGAGCAGGACCCTTACGAAAAAGATGTCCGGGGGCACCTAAATTTGGGCCACACCTTCGGACACGCCCTCGAGGCGGTAAGTGGTCTGGGGGAATGGAGCCATGGGGAAGCGGTTGCCTGGGGAATAGGCCGGGCAATGCTTTTGGGTCGTATACTTGAAATTACCCCTCGGGGATATGCGAATAAAGTTTTTTCTCTTCTAAAACTGTACGGCTACACCCTTGAAGCGGGGGACAAGGATGCTGAGGGGATTGCCGCTGCAATGGAAAAGGACAAGAAAAAGAAACAGGGAAAAATCAGATTCATCCTTCAGAAGGACCTTTGTGAAACTGTGTATCACACTGTCGACAGAAATACTTTACTTAAAAGTCTAGTAGCACCTATTCCCAGTTAATAATTTTCATATATTTTTGATAAGCGCCGGTATACTCCGTTTACTTTGTCGAAATGTTCCTTTTCAACAGAGTCGTTCAGTTCGTCCGCAAGCACCTCAAGACTTGAGAGACTCACATCAACCGCGGTATGAAAGCTGCGAATAACCTTTAACCAGTAGTTACCGGTCCCATCGGTCTCGAGGGTCAGAAAACCGAGGGTGTTACTCTTTTTTCTGCTGCGGGTAAGTTTTAGAATTTTCTCCAGTTCCTTACACAATTGCGGCAGCTCGGTGGCGGTTGAAAAACTTCCCCGCTTTGCAGGTTTTTCCTGCATATCCCGTACCGGATCAATATAGGGTACAATTTTAAGAATGCTGCCGAGTTGATCTCCGGGGTGTATTTCGTAGCCTTGATACACAATCTTACCTCGGAGTTTTTCATGATTTTTCAGTTCCTGTTCCGGAGTGTGATCTACTACTTTTTTTATTCTCTCCCAGGGAAGGATTGCCATCTTTTTGTTTTTCTTGTAGGGCTCGAGTTTAAATACTTCACCTCCCATGCGGATTTCCCACGTTGTATCCCGTTCCGGGGCGGCGCTTTTACCCTTTCGGTCCTTCCGGTTCCGTTCCCGGCGGCGACCCTCTCCCTGTTGGGTTCCGCTGAATTCCGCCGCAAGCTGCTCGGAAATTTCAGGGAGCCACTGACGGTTGAGGGGAGAAACCGAGCGGGCGAACATTCGGCTGGTACGTACAATTTCCCCTGCTACAATGTAGGGAGGGGCTTCTCTAAACATAACTGAACCCGGATGAATTTGGATTCTATCGGCGGTCAGACTGCGATAGGCTGTTTTACCGGAGCGTTCACATACAAATTGAATCAGCCCCGCCGATACGGCGCACAAGTAATCCTTGGTGCTGCCGCCGGAGGAGATCGGGATACCCATTTCGGACACAATCTCTTCAAGCTGATGCTTAATATTTACGATTTCACTCATCACCTTTACATCGAGGTAATATCGAGTGCAGAAATTTTCCCGGTGCTTTGTATCCCGCTGTTTTATAAACGAACGGAACAGATTGAGGTAACTGACAAAATCACCGGCGGGGTCGCTGAAATGGTGATGGGCGTGGCGGGCCTCAAGTTCATCCCCTGGGGGAAGGAGAAAGGGGGTGTGGGTAGAGAGAAAGGCGCTTGCAATAAGCACTTCCTCCAGCACATCATGGTACCTTTGAACAGCTTCTACAATCATACGGGAGAGGCGGGGGATGAGGGGAAACTCCACCATCATTCTGCCGGTTTCAGTAAGCTCACGATTCTGGTTTATTGCATTAAGAAGAAGAAGCGTTTCAATAGCACCGATAATTCCCTGTGAACCGGGGGGTGAAATAAAGTCAAAGTCCTCCACATCGTAGATTCCGAGTTCAGCCATACGAAGGACAACCTCCGAAAGGTCGGTACGGTAAATCTCCTCGAGAGTGTAGAGGTCTCTATGGTCAAAATCTTTTTTTGAATACAGACGGTAACATACCCCCGGCTGGGTTCTGCCGGCACGCCCCTTGCGCTGATTGCAGCTTGCCTTGGAAATAGGCCCTTCGATGAGGGAAGAGGTATAGGTCCTGGGGTTGTAGTAGTTCATCTTTGCAAGGCCCGAGTCAATCACCGTAGTTATTCCGTCGATGGTCACACTTGTCTCGGCAATGTTGGTCGATATTACTACCTTTGAGGTCCCCTCCGGGGGTGGGTCGAAGACCCTCTCCTGTTCCTCCTTTGAAAGGCGCCCATAGAGAGGCACTATATGCAGCTTTTTACTCACCGATGAGCCGGAGAGGCGGCCAAGGCACTCTTTAATAGGTTTTTCTCCGGAGAGGAAGATAAGAATATCCCCGGTCCGCCCGCTTTCTATAGTACGTTCGACAATATCTTCTATTTTCTCCTGGAGAGCATCCTCTTTTGCTACCTGGGGCGGTGCATCATAGATAACTTGAACAGGATACATCTGGGTCTCGATGTGCACTACCGGGCAGCCGTTGAAGTAGGTAGAAAATATTTCGGCGTTAATAGTAGCAGAGGAGATTATAACCTTAAAATCGGGCCTTGCTTCAATAATCCTTTTTAAGAGCCCGAGGATAAAGTCGATATTCAGGCTCCGCTCGTGGGCCTCATCAACCATTATCACCGAGTAGGCGGAAAGCATATTGTCGGCTTTTAGTTCCTGCAGGAGAATCCCGTCGGTCATGATTTTTATGCGGGTGTCGGGAATAGTTTTATCTTCGAAACGCATTTTGTATCCGACCATTCCCGGGACTTTATCGCCGATTTGAAGGGCTATGTATTCACTTACCGATACGGCGGCGATTCTTCGGGGCTGGGTTACGCCGATTACCCCCTCTTGTCCGAATCCAGCGTGATAGAGTATAAGAGGCAGCTGGGTGGTTTTGCCGGAGCCGGTGGGGCTTTCGACAACTATAACCTGGTTGTGTTCAATTTCACGGAGAATTTTATTTCGCTGCTGATATACCGGAAGTTCTTCAGGACGCATACTCTACCTTTTTATCCTATACGTTGCACAATCTGTTGTGCTGAGGAAATGGCTTCTTTAAGGCTTATCTGGTTGTAGCTTTCCCGGGTGCTTAGATCTTTCATCGTTACAGTTGAATTAGTACGTTCGTCTTCACCGCAAATAAGTGCGATTGGTATTCCCTTTTTTTCGGCAATTTTGAATTGGCGCCCTATTTTCTGTTTCTCGAAAAATACATCGCATGTAAGGCCGGCGGAGCGAAACTCTTCGGCAAGAGAGTGGTAATAGGAAATGGGCCCGTCATCTAAACAGAATACTGCAATGTCCGCCGCACCGGCGGAGCTGTTTTCACGGCCAAGCTCTTCCAGGGCAGCCATAAGTCTGTCCAGACCGATTGAAGAACCCACCCCCGGCAGGTGTGTCTTTGTGTAAAGCGATGCAAGGTTGTCGTATCGGCCCCCGGAACACACCGATCCTATTTCAGGCAGCTCATTAAAAAAAGTTTCGTATACAATTCCCGTATAATAATCTAAACCCCTCATTATGGATGAATCGAGAAAAAAACGGTCCTCAATACCAAGACTCACAAAACCCTGGTACAAGCCTCTCATTCTCCGGCTCTCTTCACATTCACCCCCCGACAGGCGGGTAATCATTTCCAGGGTCTCCAGAAAGTTTTCTTTTGGTTGAATATAGGTAAGGATCTTATCGGCCGAATCGGGGCCCACCTCGGTTTCAAGCAGTTCCCGAACCTTGTCCGCCCCAACTTTGGAGAGTTTGTCGATTGACCGCATAATTTCGGTTGACTTCTCTTTTATACCCTGAGATTCAAGGAAGCGATTAAAGATTCCCCGATGGTTCAGTTTTATGGTGACGTCACTAATACCGATGCCTTCGAAGGACCGGTACATCATCAACAGTATTTCGAAGTCGGCGGAAGGGCTGTCGGTCCCCACTATATCGAAGTCGCACTGGGTAAACTCACGGTATCTTCCACGCTGGGTATTCTCTCCGCGCCACACCTTGTCGATGTGGTAGCGCTTAAAGGGAATTTGAAGCTCCTTTTCGTTCCTGGCCATGAAGCGGGCGAAGGGTACGGTAAGGTCGAAACGCATGGCAACATCGCGTTTACCCTGGTCGCTGAAACGGTACATCTGTTTATCCGTTTCGCCCCCGCCTTTTCCCAATAGGACTTCGGTGTATTCCAGGACAGGCGTATCAATCGGTTGAAAACCAAAGGATTCAAATATTTTTTCAAAGGTATGTTGTATGTTTTTTCGTGCGGCCGCCTCTTGAGGTAAAAAATCACGGAAGCCTTTCAAAATTTTGGGCTCAATCAGCATGGGTTACTCCTCTTTTATACATATGTGTAAGCGTCTATACTCTTGAAATATTAAGGACAAGCACATAATATATAGTAGACTAAAAGATATGTATTCTTCAACCGATCCATAATAAGAATACCGTGAAGTGAGATAAACATTGAGAGTGAGATACGGAGCACACGGAGACAGGGCAAAGCCGGTAGCAAAAATATTTGCAGCGGATGAACACAAAATTAATAAAGATGGAATTGATAAAGATGCTTTAAAAGTAATTAAAAGGCTTTGGGACCATGGTTACGCCGCCTATCTGGTCGGGGGTGCAGTTCGAGATCTTCTAATCGGCCGGTACCCGAAAGATTTTGATATAGTAACCGAGGCAAAACCGAATGAAATCAAAAAGCTTTTTAAAAATGCTCGGGTAATCGGACGACGGTTTAGACTGGTCCACGTACATTTTCCGGGAAAAATTATTGAGGTCTCAACATTTAGGGCTTCTCAGGAGGGAGATGAAAACCCTGAGCCGGAAAAATACAACAACAATATATACGGTACCATGGAAGAAGATGTGCATCGCCGTGACTTTTCTATCAATGCACTTTATTACGATCCCATCAAGCAGGAACTGTTTGACTATATAGAGGGTTTTGGGGACATTAAAAAACGGCGTATGCGCTCTCTTATTCCTCTCAACACCACTTTTATCGAAGATCCAGTTAGAATGATTCGCGCGGTAAAATACTCTGTTCAGCATGGGTTTAAAATTCCTATGCGTATTCGCCATGCTATAAAAAAATATTCCTTTGAGTTAGAGCGCTGTCCTCCTTCCCGTTTGACTGAAGAGATGTTTAAGATTATTGAATCGGGGTATTCAGCAGAGATAATCCGAGAAATGATTCATTATAAATTGCTTGAGCGTTTTTTGCCGGTAATAGATATATTGGTAAAGGATAAAAAGGGGAAAGACCGGGACAAATTCTTTGAAAGTCTCGAACGGATAGACCAGAGGGTAAAAGAGAAGGGCGAAAAACGAAGGGGCCGTCTTATTGCGGCATTAGTGGAGGATGTCTGCATTTTTCCGGAAGAATGGGAGAATACCACTTTTCTCTTTCAGGATATGTTTAAAGAGATAAAACGGCTCATTGAGCCTCTTACCCCTCCTAACCAGGAAGTTGAAATGGCGGTTGTATGGTTATTCCGCGAACAGGGAATTCAGACTCCACCGCATATAATGAAAAAACGGCGTCCCCATCCTACCGAACAGAAACGCCGCCGTAAACATCCTCCCCGCCACCGGATTAAAAAATAGCTACAGCAATTCTAAATTTGAAACACTTATGACTTCCAAAATTAGAATCCTCGAAATAGCTACATTGCAGTTTCATCCGACTCGGCTTTGACCTTATTCATAAGCTCCGAAGCCTTGTCGGAGTAGGGGCCCTGGGTTTCAATTGCCTGTTCTAAGTAAAAACTGCTGTCGTCCAGACGATTATCCGCCATTGCGTTTACCCCAAGGGCGTAATAAAGAAGGTCGGAGTTACCGTCGTTTTTTACTGCGGAGAGGTAATAGTATTCGGCCATTGAGAATTCACCACGATTGTAGGAGATCAAACCCAAATAGTAATCCGGTATATAGTGGCCGGAACGAAGAGATTTCGCCTGGGTAAAGGCTGATTCAGCTTTGTCATACTCTCCTTGAGCATAGGTATCGATGCCCATCTGAATGAGGTCGGGAAAGGTGTGTAGATTTTGTATGAAAGTAACAAAATCGGACACAAGAGCGTCTTTATTCACCCATTCAAAGGCCTGATTTACAACCCTTCGTTCATTGTTCTTTTTTGAGGCCTTCGGATCTAAAGCAGAAATTGCATCCCAGATAAGCCGATTGTAGGATTTTTTCTCACTGTGTATAAGAAAATGTACCATGCCCCATACCTGGGAATAAAAGGGTTCAATTTTTTGAGAGGCAGTTTCTTGATCGAGGTATAAGAGGGTACTTACTGGAATAAAAACCTCCGGGTCCGATAAGCGTGCATCCATGCGTAATTTTTCCCGTAAAGTACTTACCCACGTGTGATTGGGATGAAACTCCGCCTTTTGTTTTTCTTCATTGTAGGTACTGTTTTCAAAATAAACGGCAAACCCTTTCTGTATCCATAGGGGAGGATTGGGGATATAAGATTTAATGTATTGAGAAAAACCGTGATGAATCAGTTTTTTACGGAGGGACGCTTGATCTTCTATATAGTATCCCACCAGCTCACTTTTCTTTGGATCGTTATAGTGTAAAAATACAAAGGAGTCACGGGTCTCTCCTATTACGTTCTGAAGAAAATTATCATATTCATCCTGGGTCGCAAAGATCCTCACCTTTAGCGGATGCTGTAATTCTTCAGGGTCGAAATGAAGATAGCTGGTGTACAAATCGAAAAAAGCTTCCATAAAGGCCGCAGTATCTTCGGACAGTTGTTGACTGGACGTAGTAAAAACCGAGTAGTGTTCACTGCGGTAATTGTTCATCTCTTGGCTGAATACGGATGTCGCCGGCATAAACAAAAGCAGTAGTGTAAAAAAAACAACTACAATGTGTATTCTTTTCATGATCTTATCCCCCATTTACATATGTATATCGGCAGCAGGCCCCAAAAAATCGAGTCTAATGCGTGGTCTAATGGAGCTTGTCTACCTTGATATCTACCTTTCGTATATGTATACCCCCGTAGTGTTCGAGGCTTTCGATTATATAATCCCGCAACGAATGAATTGTACCGGAGAGCTGCACACCGAAGGGAACATGAATATTAAGTGCCAGATAATAGCCGCCGGGTTCCTGGGTTACCGTAACTTTATGGACAGCAATGGTATCGTCAAACTCATCAACACAGTGTAAAACCATTTGGGTAAGAGCGGATTCGCTAATGGTAACTCGTCCCTTTTTACCGAATTCCGGTTGAACCACTGTTTTTTCAAAGACCTTTTCCTTTCTTGGAAGCAGGGTTACACTCCGTTTCAGCAGTACTTTTACCGAGTCATATACAAATTGCGGATAGTTACGGTGAATTTCTATAGTTGGTACGGGAATTACATGTTTTCCCTCATTTTTTCTGCTGAGAATGGCGGTTTCAATATCTTCTTTGCTGGCGACTTCTTCTATGTTTATAACCTTTGAAGGGGCGGGGAGCTTAAGTCGATGGGTTATCTTGCGCACCATTTTTTCGGAGGTGCCTAAAATAAGAACCCGCTTGAAATTTTCCTTATCAAGGGCATGACGCACTTCCTTGCAGTGTTGTTCATTTGTAAAGAGGGCCGTTTTTATTGCAGTTAAATACACCTTTTCCCGTTTGGCCGAGCGACCTGCAATTATCTTTTGGTCACGTATAAGCAAACCGTCATCGATAATTAAATCAATTCCGAATTTTTGGGCTACCAATTTTGCGCGAAAGCTTTTTCCAGTGCCGCTGCGGCCGACCAGGGAAAATACGGTAACCCCCCGTACCAGCCAGATGATGTGACGTAAAAATCCTTTCATATCTTAATCTTACACATAGAACCCCCTTATCGCAAAGTACTTTACGAACACAAACAGAAGTTTCTTTTGAAAATTCAGAATAGTATATCCGGAGAAGCCGATTTCGGCCGGTGTTGACCGGTGTTGATAAACTAAGTTATGGCAGGAATTCTGATTTTGGAAGTCTTATGACTTCCAAAATCAGAATAAGCTCAAAAAAGTTAACCTAAGTTACTTATCTTAAAGAAAATGTGAGCATTCTAAATTTGAAAAATTTATTAAAATTTTCAAAGTTAGAATTGCTGAAGTTATGGCGGAGACACTTGTGCATCTGATATAATGAGCTAAATTTGTGTAGTTGATGGATAGTAGGAAGTAGACAACTTGAAACGAAAAACAGCAATTCAACTTATATTTATAACGGCGGCAGCCTTAAGTATAGTATTAAAACTCCTTTGGTCACTTCCATATCAGGCATATCAGGGGGAACACCCCTGGAAGGGATATCAGGTGGTGGTTATTGCTGAAACTGCAACCACCGATCTTTGGGAAGTGGAACAGGCGCTCCACAATGCGGGCTTTGAACAGGTAATATCACTTGAGAATCAGCGGGTATCCTTTTTTCGTTACTCAAACAGCAATTATTCAAACGGAAGTTATTCACAAAATAACGGGCTTGCATTAAGTGCTCTGCCCGGCTTCTTGGAGTTAAAAGACCCTCGCTATGACCCGTATTTGAAGAAGTTGCCCCTCTATTTTATGGGGAGGGTCGAAGGGCGGCAGGCACATGTTCTTTATGTGGGCCATGAACGCCCATTCTCCTATACGCGACAGCTTCAGTCGGCCCGGGATGCAATTGAAGGCTTCGGTGTACCCTTTTATGTAACCGGTGTAGATTCGGTAAAACAAATGATATTGTGGGTATTTATAGGTGTTACCCTCCTTGCTTTATGTAGTTTATTTCCGAAACGCTACCGTAAAAAGGGGTGGCTGTATGCCTGTACGGCAGGTGCACTTCTTATGCTCATCGGTATTGATCATATTACTCTTGGTGTTTTTTCATGGTGGTCGGCCCAGACTATCGGATGGTTTGTTCTTATAGGGTGGGCGGGGCCTGCATTTACCCGGTATTTTAACTCTGAGGATGCAACTTTTTTCAGGGCCCTTCGTAAATATGCTGCAATGTATCTTTCCTGCGCTATTATCGGTGTTGTCGCTGTAAGTATAAGCGAAGGTGCGGCAAGCGTCGGTGACGCACGCGGTGCTGCTGATTTCCTTTCACTACTCATTGGCCATACTATCCTCAATTCTGTTCTTCACGGCCTGGTTTTATATTGCTTTTATCTTGTGCAGAAAAAAGTGGCCAAGCGGCAATTACACAGCCTATTTGTGCCGCTGAGTATAGGCGTCGGGCAAAGGCTCAACAAAAGAGAGATCGCTGTAAAGGGGGCTGTGGTTTTATTGCTGGTGGGAATAGTCCCATTGGTGGTGCTTCCTAGGACGGTCTCCGCTTTTCACACCGAAGCTGAGTTTCCAATGCCGAGTATAGGGGAGCCTGAGAATGCTGGGAATAGGGAAAGCGGCTTTAGTTGGGAGCTTCTTTATCGTTTTGCAACACAGACTGAAGATAGAACCCTTAATACGTCTGCGGAAAAACTGCTCCCAAATATTACTGATTATATAAGGCATCAGGCCTTCCAGGAGGGCTACTTTTATGGAATGCCCTATACTTTTCCAGAACCCGGACAAAAGATAACTATACCAGTATATAGAAAGGAAGGAATAGAAGTTTTAAGCCGGGATAAGGTTGTGAAGATGTTTACAGATGATTGGTATAAAGATATAATTGGGTCCGCATATACAGATGGAGTGCCGCGATTATTACTTGAACAGGGCAGGCCTGTCCAGGTGGAAATCGGAAAGGTAGAACCATTCAGTATAAGTATATACGCAATTCTAGGACATATCGGAGTAATTCTGATACTAGTTCCTGTTGTGTTTTTTATCGTATCACGAAAGGTAAATACACAGAGTTTCTTAATTGAGAAACATCAACAAAAGAAAGGGCAAAAGGTAGCATGAAAGGAGCAAAAACCTATCCAAAAGGCGGTGTTCATCCGCCTGACAACAAGGGTTTGTCGAGTCGGAAACCTATAAAAAGTGCTTTAATTCCACAAACGCTTGTAGTTCCTCTCTCACAGCATCTCGGCAAACCCGCGGAGATTCAGGTAGAGGTTGGTGATGAAGTTCGAGAAGGAATGGTGCTGGGAAAATCCACCGGGTTTATCTCAAGTCCTGTCCACTCTCCGATACCCGGCAAGGTAAAAGAGATAAAAGATGTGTATCTGCATAATGGATTGAAATCCAAGGCAATAGTCATCGAGATGGAAGGCGAGTTTGACCGCTTGGGGAAATCCCAAGAAAAAAAAGACTGGAATAATTTATCCGGAAAAGAACTTCTGGACATCATCACTGAAAATGGCATTGTGGGGCTTGGGGGGGCTACATTTCCCAGTCATGTAAAGTTCTCTATTCCAAAGGGAAAAAAAGCGGAACTTTTTGTAGTGAACGGGGTGGAATGTGAGCCGTATCTTACTATCGATCATAGGCTTATGCTGGAAAAAACGGATGAGTTGTTTGAGGGTATCAAGATAATTCAAAGAATCCTTCAACCGGAACGTATAGCGATCGGTATAGAAGAGAACAAACCCGATGCAATTGAGCATATTCGGAAACGGGCGGATGAGGCGGGATTACCCCTCGAGGTAGTTTCTTTGAAGCTGAAATATCCCCAGGGGGATGAGAAGCTGTTACTTAAGGCTTTAACAGGCCGGGAAGTACCCTCCGGAGGACTGCCTATAGATATTGGTGCGGTCGTTTCGAATGCCGGTACCGTATTTTCTATCTATGAGGCGGTAGTATTCGGAAAACCGCTTATCGAGCGTTTAGTTACCGTTTCCGGCGGGGCGATAAAAGACCCCGCTAACCTGAAAGTTCGAATCGGTACTCCTATAGGAGAACTAATTGAAGAGTGCGGCGGGTTTACCGAGGTCCCTGAAAAAATTGTCGCCGGTGGTCCAATGACAGGGTTTGCGGTGTATGATCTGGATACTCCGGTGGTCAAGGGCACCTCGGGTGTGCTTGCTCTTACCGCAAAGGAAGTGAACGGGGCTTCACGAACAAATTGTATATCCTGCGGCCGCTGTATAGAAGCCTGTCCAATAAGCCTTAATCCCACCAAAATATTTAAACACGTCGATCATCTTGAATATGAGGCGGCGGTCGAGCTCGGACTGAATGATTGCCGTGAATGTGGTAGTTGCGCCTTTATGTGTCCGGCGCATATACCCCTTGCACAGGGAATCAAGTTGGGCAAGCGAATGGCCAGGAAGAAGAAGGGGTAGTCATGGAAGAGAAAGATTTGCGACTTATAGAACCTGCTCCACAGATTCATCATCCCGATTCTACCGCTCGAATTATGTGGGCGGTGGTAGTGAGCCTGGTGCCCGCGGGCGCCTGGGGAGTGTATGTGTTCGGGGCCCGGGTAATAGCTGTTTTGGCGGTTTCAATAATATCGTCAATGGCGGCTGAGTTTGTAATGGCGAAGTTGATGGGTAAAGAAAATACCCTCTACGACGGAAGCGCTTTTTTAACCGGTGTGCTGATTGGTTTTAACCTTCCCCCGGGGATACCCTACTTTGTGCCGATAATGGCCTCGCTATTTGCTGTTATAATTGTAAAGTGGACCTTCGGAGGCCTAGGTACCAACTGGATGAACCCTGCCTTAGCAGGCCGTGTGTTTGTGTTTTTTTCCTGGACGGGTCATATGACCAACTGGACAATGCCGCGTACTATGAACGCTGTAGATTCGGTCTCCGGTGCCTCTGTTCTCGGTTTTATTAAAACAGGATTGATCGATTATCAGGGTGCCCCCAAGGGCCCGATGCAGTACCTCAATAGTAAGGGGTACCCACAATCTTCAACCGACGCGTCTGTGACCGAATGGCTTCGCGGAGTGTTTGGAGACGGCGTAGGCGGGGGGTACTGGGACCTTTTTATCGGTAATGTACCCGGATGCATTGGAGAAATTTCGGCATTATTGCTGTTGCTGGGGGCGGCATATCTGTTTTACAGAAAAATTATCACATGGGAAACACCGGTTTCCTATTTAGTCGTATTTTCTCTGCTGGTATGGATTTTCGGTGGATTACCCTTTAATGCCGGTTTTTTCAGAGGAAATATTCTATTTCATTTATTCAGCGGCGGTCTTATGCTGGGTGCTTTTTTTATGGCTACCGATATGGTAACTAGTCCGCTCACCCGTAGGGGGATGCTGATTTTCGGGGCCGGGGCCGGTTTCCTTACCTTCTTGATTCGTGTATACGGCTCTTTTCCGGAGGGTGTTTCATTGGCAATTATTTTAATGAACATCTTCGTCCCAATGATTAACCGTTACACGCAAGAGCAGCGTTTCGGAGTTTCTAACGAGAAAGGAAATGCCGCATGAAAGATTTAGTCAAAATAGGTGGTAAACTGGCGGTAATTTGTGCTGTCGCCGCGGCGGTACTCGGAGTAATGAATGCGATTACCGAACCGCAGATAGAGCATATTAAACAGGTCCGTCTGGAAAAGGCACTGAAGCAAGTTTCTAAGGGAATGAATATCGGTGAGCAGAAAGCTGTTCCTGAAGACGATGTTGTCGATGCGTACTATCCGCTTTATGAAGGCACCGATCAAGGGGTTCCTAATGGGTATATTCTTCGAATGATCGGCAGCGGATATGGTGGTGATATGGTGATCCTTGCCAGCTTCGAAACAGATGGAGAAGTATTATCGGTCCAGTTAATGGAGAACAGTGAAACCCCTGGTCTGGGTAAAGAAGCGGAGAAACAATCATACATGAAAAAATTCACCGGTACCGGAGATCAAGAACCGATTCCGGTTCGCAAGGATATGCTCTCCCAAGAGCAGTCCGACGCCGTCACCGGTGCAACAATTACCTTTGTAGGTATTGCAAAAGCACTGGTCGAGGGAAGCGATTTTGTAAATGAGCTGGAGGATAAGTAAATATGTTTAAAGAGTTTACAAAAGGCCTTATCCGGGAAAATCCGGTATTTGTACTGGCCCTGGGATTGTGTCCTGCCCTCGGTGTTTCAACGAGAGTAGTAAACGCACTGGGTATGGGTGCCGGTGTTCTGTTTGTACTGTTGGGGTCAAATATATTTGTCTCTCTATTGAAAAATTACATTCCAGAGAAGGTGAGAATACCATCGTATATCGTAATCATTGCTTCCTTTGTAACGATCGTTGAAATGGTTATGCAGGCATATCTTCCCGATTTGTACAATAGCTTGGGAGTCTTTGTTTCATTGATAGTAGTAAACTGTATTATTCTCGGTCGTGCCGAGGGTTTTGCTAATAGAAATACTCTGGGAGCCTCAATACTGGATGCTGTCGGTATGGCGATTGGTTTTACCTTTGCCCTCCTCTTAATTTCCTTTGTTCGTGAGGTTTTAGGTTTTGGTACCATCACCTTATTTGCTATGGGAAATTTTGACGGAGTAATAGAAATACCTGTCTTAGTAGATTCCCCCGCCCGCGTATTTGCCCTGGCGGCGGGTGCGCTTCTGGTAACAGGATACTTGATTGCGGGGTTTCGCTGGGCCCAGGATAAAGCCGGAGGAGGAAAATAGAATGGTAACCTATATTGGAATAATAATAACCTTTGTATTTATAAATAACTTTATTCTTACCCAGTTTTTAGGGCTGTGTCCCTTTATCGGTGTTTCCAAAAACGTTGAGTCGGCGGTAGGAATGGGTTTTGCAGTCACCTTTGTAATGGCTCTGGCTTCTATTACTACCTGGGCAATTTACAATTTTGTATTGATTCCGCTGCATATTGAGTTTCTTCAGACGATAACCTTTATTTTGGTGATAGCGTCTCTGGTCCAGTTTGTAGAGATGGTTATACAGAAAGTATCTCCTCCGCTTTATAAAGCTCTGGGTATTTACCTGCCCCTGATCACAACAAACTGTGCAGTTTTGGGTATCGCTTTAATCAACGTTCGGAATAACTACAATGCACTGGAAAGCTTTGTCGCGGGTATCGCCGCAGGTTTAGGTTTTTTGTTGGCAATTCTACTGATGTCTACTATCCGGGAGAAACTGGATAGCGAGTGGGTGCCGAAATATTTTAGAGGTATTCCGATTGCCTTTATAACCGGTGGATTGATGGCCCTTGCTTTTATGGCCTTTGATAATGCACTGCTGAACAATCTGATCGGGTAAGTGGGGGATTCTGAATGATTTTAAGAGTAATATTTTCGTTTATTTCGGTAGCCGCCCTTGGTGGTATACTGGGAATTGGGCTGGCCTTTGCCTCCAGAGTGTTAGCGGTAAAAAAGGATGAACGTATAGTACAGGTTGAAGAGGCATTGCCCGGCGCCAATTGCGGTGCCTGCGGGTATGCCGGATGTGCGGCCTATGCAGAAGCAATAGTAAAAGAGGGCGCCGACATCAATCTCTGCAGTCCCGGTGGAGCATCTACTGTGAAGGCAATTGCCGAGATTATGGGGTTAGATGCGGATGTAGGATCGGGAGAGCCCATGGTTGCCCAGGTTCATTGCCGCGGGTCAAAAGCGACATCCTCCTACCTCTACGAGTACCGCGGGGTCAAAGACTGTAACGCTGTACATATGCTGTTCGAAGGTGATAAAGAGTGTAAGTTTGGGTGCCTGGGCCTCGGAAGTTGTATGAAGGTGTGTCCTACCGACGCGATCTACTATGATGATGAAGGGCTTGTCCGGGTAGACAAGGAAAAGTGTATCAGCTGTGGGCAGTGTGTAGACGTATGTCCTACCGGTGTTATGCAAATGGTCCCGTACTCGGCCGACTATATCGTCGCCTGCAATTCAACAGATAAGGGTGCAAAAGTAAGAAAGTACTGTAAAGTTGGCTGTATAGGGTGTAAAATATGTGAAAAGAAGTCACCCGATGGTGGCTACAAAGTGGAAGATTTCCTGTCACGGATTGATTATTCCCAGACTGGCGATCGAAGCGCCGGTGCGGAAGCATGTCCGACGAAGTGTATTATCCTCGCGGACGACTCCTTAAAGGAAAGCACGGAGAAAGAAGTACAAAATAAGAAAGAAGAAAAAAAGGTTGTGAATGAGAAAGCTTAAACTAGTCTTGGGTACGTACAACAGCCTGCCTGTCGGCACGTCCCGGGAACAGTTTGAAAAAACATATCAATACTCATATAAACCGTTTTTAACTATCTTATACAAATATGCTATGTTAAAGGGTGCGTTTCATTTTTCCGGTACGCTTCTTGAGTGGCTGGAAGAAAGGCACCCTGAATATAATATGGTGTTGAGTGAAATGGTCAAGCGTAAACAGATTGAATTGCTTGGCGGCGGGTATTACAGCCCCATTTTTCCTATCATTCCCAGTAAAGATCGATTAGGTCAAATCGAGCTTCTAACCACCTATCTTAGAAAAAAGTTCAGCAAACGGCCGAGGGGGTGCTGGATAACTGAGGGAGTCTGGGAGCCGGCCATTACATCAACAATTAAAAGTAGCGGAATGGAGTATCTTTTTCTCGATGATATTCTATTTTTGCAAAGCGGTGTATCCGAGGAAAATATTTACCGTCCCTTCATTACCGACGATCAGGGAAAAACCGCTATTGTGCTTCCCCTTCACAATAACTTAATAAACAAGATGTTTTTAGATGAACCTGAACTTCTTGTAAAGGAACTTTCGGCACTGGCGGAAAACACCGATAAGAATATAATTGTAAATTTATTGATGAATGGTGATTTTTTTGTGGTGAACAGCAGTCACTATTCAAACTTTTTCTCCGAGGACGGATGGCTTGAAAGGTTTCTTCGCGCGCTGACTTATGAAAACAAAAAGGTTGAAACAATCCTGCCCGGACGGTATGTACGCTCCTTAGGCCCGGTAGAGAGGGTCTATTTCCCCTCACATTTCATTACATCAAAGGAAACCGAAAATTCAGTACAACGAAATAACGGACATTCTCCTTTCCCCTTAGCAACGTTTATTGCAAAAGAACACCGTCCCAATTTTTTTAGGCAGTACATCACGATGTATCCGGAGATACACCGGCTTTACTCTAAAATGATGTACATTCACCTCATTGTCGGTCAGGTGCGTGGGGATCGGTCCCGTAAGAAAACCGCAAAAGAGGAAAGCTGGCGGGGACAAAGCAATGCCCCTTTCTGGCATGGACATGACGGCGGGATATATAGAAATAGTGTCCGAAAGGCCGTATATGCCGGTTTAATTAATGCGGAGAAAACTACCCGGGAGAAGGGAATCTTTTCTACTTCAGTTAATGTAACAGATATCGATCTGGACGGGATTCCTGAATATCTGTATCAGGGACAGTTCATCAATGCCTATGTTCACCGGCGCGGAGGAGCTTTGTTTGAACTCGATTATGTCGTAACCGCCTGGAACTACCTTGATACCATGGCGCGGCACCGGGAGCCCTACCATGATGAACAGGACGCGGAAAACGGTTACGATGAGTACATGAAAAACAGTTTTTTAGACCACTTTTGGGATGAAGAGGTAACTGTAGATAACCTTGCAACTAACGGCGTGAAAGAAAAAATTGATTTTGTGCATTCTTTATATAGGGCAAGAAAGGTCGAAAAAGAGCGGAAAGAGGTCTATTTCGGCATAAAAAAGCAAGTGTTGGTCCAAGGAAAAACACGAAATGTAGATTTATATAAAGACTATGATTTCCTGAAGAACTCGATCAATGTAAAATATAAAATAACTACCGATAGTGATGAGCCGATTACCGGTCGATTTGCAACAGAGTTGAATCTTTCTTTTCCCGAGGAAGGCCGAAACCAACTAAGTTTTATTGTAACCCACACAGAGGGAAAAACCGAACTGGAAAACGGTAAAATCGAGCTGTTTAACGTAACGGAGCTTACCCTCCATGATCGGCGAAACAGAACTCTCATTACTATTTCTGTTGATTCACCGGCTACTCTCTGGACCTTTCCCGTGTACACCATCACCGAACAGTATGGAAAAAAGATCTGGATCTATCAGCACACTACATGTGTACTTTCCTGGGAATGCAGCCTCAGTACGTACAAGGCCTTTGAAAGTGAAGTTGGACTAAGGATCGAAAAAAAGTAGTGTTTAAAGAAACTTACAAAGGTAAATGCGGGTAGATACGTTCCAGCCATATCTGTACCTCAGAATACAATGCATCATGGGCCATTATAAATTCGAAGAACGCCTCTTTATATTTACCTTGAAAGAAATATACCTGTCCCATATAGTAGTGTGCCCGGGTAAGTACCTCTTTAGTTCTTGATATATTAAAGAAAGACGCTAATTGTTTTTCGGCGTTTTGCCATGCTAAGCGATTACCCGGATCATCGGGAAAGCTTCGGTGAATTACTTTTGATAACTGAGATTCATTACTGGACGCTTCCGTCTTCCTGTCGGAAGGGAGGATATCCGGTACCGGCTTGTCCTTGCTCTTTGAGGGAGAGAGTTTTTTGTCGAGCCTCGACCAGATAGTAGAAATATCAGAAGAGAGCTGTTTCGGGGCTTCAGAAAAATTGATGGTGGAGATATATTCACTTCTCTTGTTGCCGAAGACACTACTGTTGATAAACAAGTAGGGCAAAGGGGTAATGCGGTTTTTAACCGACGTATCCCGGCTTATAACCTGGGAGCCCACCGGAAGTTCTACAGGATCTGTGAGAGTATTCTTGCCGGAAATAAAATCGAAGGCCCCGGCTTTTGCAAGTTCCGCATCTAAGACGGCGTAATAATAGGGGATTCCTCCTAGGGGATAGTCGATATATTCCTGCTTTGCTGAGGTAATAGTTGCAATTGCGCTTGCATCAATCAAGTCTTGTTGATCTAAAATAGTTGTGCTGCTTCGGTAGATTATTACTTCGCGGTTCGGCTTAGAGCTTTGAAACTGTACATCAACCGAATCATCAGTAGCGGTGGCGGAGATACCGCTTATAGTGGCTGCAACTGCCTCAATAGAGTCGGTGGTTTCTACTGCTACCGGAGCAACAGTGATGTTGCGATAGGGAATAAAGAGTTTATATAAAGTGGAATCATCTTTTTTACCCAGTACCGCGTAGTAGTACTTTTCGGTTGTCGGCGGGTAATCGGTGTACACTGAAATCTCATGGGATACACTTCCAACAAATACGGCGGACTCAAAACTTTCCTCACTAAAAGCTGTCGTAGACCTGTATATTTCGTAGACTTTTATTTCACTCGGTGCCCTTTTCCAAGTCAGGGTGACGGAGTTGTTTTCAGCGTCAGCTGAAAGCCCTGAGACAAAGGGGGCGAAAATCTCAGCGTATAGAAACACCTGAGAGCCAACAAGAAAGCACACAGTAAGTATGAATTTAAGGACACCTTTACACATATATGTTATATTAATCGACATAACCCTAGATGTGCAATAGAAAAATTTCGCCTGGAGGATAATAGTGTTTGTTTCGATCATTCTTGAGCCTGGAAGTGAGGGAAGAGAGGAAGAAATCGAAGACTTGCTGTCAATGTACGGTTTTGAAACTGTGCAAAAGGGAGTATGGGAATCGGTAAGTTTGAAGGAGAAGTATCTTCCCCGCATAAAGCGTGACATTGACAGACGAACTGACTACTATGATAAAGTGAGAATGTATCAATATCCTATAGAAAGTACCCTGGTTATTACTACGCTGGATCATAAGCGTTGGAAGCGGGTTGTTGTAAATACCTAATGAAGGGGTACTACATAAAAAGAAGGAGTATAGGTAATGTTAACCGACTTTGAACAGCAGATAGAAGAATTAAAAACAACAATACTAGAATACTGGAGGCGTCTTTGACCCGGAAAAGACGGAAGAGGAAATAAAAACCCTTGAGCGTCGGACCGGGGATCCCGAGTTCTGGAACGACAGGGAGAGTGCGGAAAAGGTGCTGCAGGACCTAAATGCGCTGCATGATAAAATTGATCCCTGGAAAGAGCTGAAACAAAAAATTGAGGAAACTGAAGAGCTTTACGAACTTGCCCGGGAGGAGTCGGATGAATCGATTACCCCCGAAATAGAAAAAAATGTCTCTGAAATACACACAGAGGTGGAAAAACTGGAAGTACTAGAGATGTTTTCCGGTACATACGACCGCAACGACGCCTTTCTTACGATTCACTCTGGTGCCGGTGGTACGGAGGCATGTGATTGGGTGAGTATGCTCTACAGGATGTATACACGGTGGTGTGAGAATAATGAAGTTTCCTACGAGCTGATTGATCTCCTTGAAGCGGAGGGCGGTATAAAGTCGGTGACTATTCAGGTGAGCGGAAAGTATGCATATGGATATCTACACGGAGAGTCGGGAATACACCGGTTGGTACGGATAAGCCCCTTTGATTCAAGTAAACGGCGGCACACCTCTTTTGCCTCGGTGTATTGTTCCCCGGTGATTGAAGATGATATAGAGGTAGAGGTAAAACCGGAGGATCTCAGGGTAGATACGTATCGCGCCTCCGGCGCCGGCGGGCAGCATGTGAATAAAACTGACTCGGCAGTGCGTCTCACCCACCTTGAGACGGGTATCGTCGTGCAGTGTCAGAATGAGCGCAGTCAACATAAAAACCGTGAAATCGCCATGAAGGTGTTAAAATCACGTTTATACGAGTACTATAAAGAAAGGCAGGATGAGGAGCATGAAAAACATGCTCAGGAAAAAAAGGATATTGCCTGGGGACATCAAATAAGGTCCTATGTATTTCATCCGTATAATATGGTAAAAGATCATAGAACAGATTATCAAACGGGGAATGTGCAAGCGGTAATGGACGGTGATATTGGCGGATTTATCGAGGCGTACCTTAAATGGCGGATGACGGGAGATACCTAATGACTCCGACTGTGCTGGTTGTTGACGACATCGGGATGATGCGAAGTATTATCCGGGAAACCCTGGAGGGTGAGGGGATTCATGTTGCAGCGGAAGCAGCTAACGGAAGAGAAGCCCTGCAGCTGTATGCAAAACTCCGCCCGAATCTTGTTTTGATGGACATTACCATGCCGGTGATGAACGGTATTGAGGCATTGCGAAGAATAAGGGCACTTGACCCTAAAGCAAAAATAATTATGTGTTCATCCATGAGTCAGCAACGGTATATTGTAAAATCAATTCAACTCGGTGCACGTGATTTTATTGTAAAACCCTTCAAAAAACACCGCATAATTTCCTCTGTGAAAAAAGCCGCCTATGGTGATACTTAAGAAAAATATCATAATAAGCATTTTTCTGGTGTCCCTAGTGCTGCAAGTCGTCGCCGCAGAAAGTGGTGGGCCCGGGTATGATCCCGCTTCTGAAAAATGGAAGGTGGGGGTGAGCCAATTCAGGGATGAAGGGCTTTCACCGGAGCACCTCCATTTTACCTACGATATTCCAAAAAAGCTTGTAGATTACATTCGGCAATGTCCGACCCATTTTCTCTCGGATGAAGAAATACAGGCACTTGGAGAACAGTTAAAAAAAGAAAAAATGAGGGAACTGCAAACGAAGCTTCATCAGTTATTAGAAAGAAGAGCTACCGAGTTTATTGAACAAAAAAATGCTGCAGAAAAAGAAACCCTGAGGAAACTTGAAAGGGAACTCGAGGAGCAGCGCGAGAAAATACTCTCGGTAGAGGAGACACCACCGAGGGAAGAAAATATTGGTTCCCAGCGGGACTGTGTATCAGTACCTCAAAATACGGAAAATGAGCTCTTTGAAGGGACGAATCTTCCTTTAAGCATCTGGATGAAGGAAAGGGATTTAGACTGCCTCATCACCGGCACCCTGGAGCCGCTTGATGAGCTGCTGTATGTAGAGGTAGAGGCGTATCTTCGGGCGACGGACCGTCGTATTACTCTGTTCAGGGGGTCGTTCTTTCCCCACGAGAATGAGGAGATAGTAGCAGATGTTTCATACCCCCTGCGTTCCTTCTTATATGGAAAGGAGTGGTCGGATATAGCATTGAAAATAACTCCCCCAACGGCGGAGGTGCATCTAGACGGAAGTGTAGCCCCCATTGATGAAAGGGGGCTGGTTCAGTATATTGTGCCGGGTTTACATAGTCTTGAAGTAAAGGCACCCGGGTATAAATCTGAACAGAAGTTAGTCGAAACAGAAAATCGAAGTATAAAAGTAGTAACAATTGAACTTGAGAAAGCAGATCCCCGTACTTGGGTAATTGGAAGCGAACCCCACGGGGCGGATGTGTACATTGATTCGGTGCGTAAAGGTGAAACTCCTTTAGTTCTTAAAAAACAGGTCGCTCCTGCAAGCGTGCTTATTAGGAAAGATGGATACTCGGACAGGTTCTTAGTAATGGAGGAGAATAAGAATCATCTCCGGCCCCGGCTCCATCCCGAAGTGGTAGATATTGATCGGGTTGTGGAGAGTGCCAGGAGCAGATTTTATCAAGGTTTAGCTGCATTTTTATTGAGTTTGCCCCTTACAGTAGTCAGCTATGGGCAGAGTAATGAATATGCAAACGCTTACAACTCCGCGCTTACAAAAACTTCGATAGATACTAGGGAACTTGAAAGATTGCGTAGCCGATCTACTCTATGGTACACTGCTTACGCCGGTAGTATGATACTCAATACCGTCTTTTTAACGGATACAATCCTCAGTATGCGGCACTATATCAAAAGTTCACAAGAGTATTGAATTTAATTCAAACAACAAATCGAAGGAGACACTTACCGTGAAAAAAAAGGGTTTTTTACGTTCAATATTTAACCGTTCAGTTGAAACGGAGGAGTTTCTTGAAGACCTGGAGGACCAGCTCATTGAAGGTGATCTTGGAGCTCGAGGGGCAATGGAAATTGTGGAGGAAGTAGAAAAGGCTGTTCGATCAAATAGAGCAAAAAACAGAGAAGATGTAACCGCCGTCATTCGGAAAAAACTGGAAGAGTATTTACTAACTGAAAAGTTAGAGATAGATCCCTCCCGACCGACCCTGCTTTTAATGATGGGCGTAAACGGTGTAGGAAAAACAACCAGTCTGGCGAAACTCGCCCACTATTTCCGAAGGGAACATAAACTGGAGAGTCTTTTGGTTGCCGCCGATACCTTTCGGGCAGCTGCGATCGACCAGCTTGAAGAGCATGGGAAACGCTTGAAGTGTAAGGTAGTGCGTCAAAATCCCGGAGCCGATCCGGGGGCCGTAATTTATGACGGAATAAGCAGCGCCAAGAGCAACGGGGTACCCTTTATTCTTGTTGATACCGCCGGCAGAATGCATACAAAAGCAAACTTGGTGCGGGAGCTACAGAAAATCGACAAAGTTATTAAGAATAGGCTGGAGGACGGTGTATATAAGAAGCTTCTAGTGATAGATGCGACTACAGGTCAAAATGGTGTTCGTCAGGCAGAAATGTTTCATGAAGCAATCGGGCTGGATGGGGCCGTTCTGGCAAAATACGATTCAGCTTCAAAGGGCGGAGCAGTTATTTCGATATGCCGTCAGTTTCAGATACCCTTTTATTATATGGGGACCGGCGAAAAATATGATGATATTGAACCTTTCAACAAGGACCATTTTTTAGATATACTACTTGCAGATGAATAATTGGCGGGTTTCTTTTTCATTTTTTTTTATACTCATACTTATGCCGATGCTGCCGGCTCAGGAAGGAATAGGTTCACCCCAGGATGAAGCCCGATACTTTCGCTCCAACAGCCTGGGGATGGCACTGGAGGAGATATCATCCTTTCAAAAAGATGACTACCCCTATGTACTGAAACGGAGGTCTGAGAAAGATTTTGTTGAGGATGTGCTGCTAAGGGAGGGAAAGCCCTATAACCGGGCTGAGTATGAGTGGAAAACCGGCATAAAATACAGTCGTTTTTATGAAAAGGATGTTCTGAAAAGAGAAAGCATAGAAACAGACGGGAGGATCCAGGAAGAACGTATTTTCGATACTAATGGCGAACCCCTCCGAAGAGTGTATCAATGGCAGGAGGGAGAACTTGTAAATATAAAAACCCTCGTCCAAAATGATGAAAAGGAAAAGGGTGAGCGTTTAGATGAGTATGTTCGCGGGAAGAATGGTAATCTTCTTCAGGTTATTCGTACCGAAAATAGGGCAGCGACGGAGGTAGCCGACATCTTTTCTTCTCCCCTTAAAGAGGAGTCTCGGGTGCAGTGGCATTTCGCGGAGGAGGGGCTGAGTTATTTTTTTTACACCCGGGATGATCAAGAGATTACCGAGAGATATCGTAATGGCGACATGGTATACCGTAAACGCCTGATAGATAAAAAACAGGGTATCCGTAAGGAAGAGGAATACCCAAAGCTTGAAAAGGAAATTCATACCGAAATCAATGAAGACGGAAAAATAGTATCCAGTAGAATACGCAGTCCCGAGGGGACCGTGATAGAAAAGTTTCGGTATGAAGACGGTCTGCTTGTAGAGAGGCTGAGGGAAGGAACAGGAGGAGCTTTAAGAGTTGTCTATACCCACGGAGAAGGACGCCGGGCTGATGAAAAAGTGTATGAGGATGATGTTTTAAAGAAAGAGATCAACTATTATGGAGACGAGGGGCGAAGGGAAATTCTCTACCGACAGGGAGAGCCCATTGTGAAGATTGAATATGAAGGCGAAGAAATTGTGGAGAGAACTTCGCTGTTGAAGGACAGCCGGTAAATGAATTATAGATGGATTCTCTATATTGGACGACGCTACATACAATCAAGACGGTCGGTCCGTGTGATAACCCCCTCTTTCCTTTCAATTGCAGGAATTGCTGTCGGGGTAACCGCTCTCATAGCTGTTCTTAGTGTAATGAACGGGCTTCAATTGGGGTTTATTGAAGATATTCTGGAAATTAACTCGTATCATATAAGGATAAACGGGGAGCTTACTCAAGTTGAAAAGGTGCTTGATACAGTCTCAAAAAGAAGGGAAGTACAAAGTTATTCAAAGTTTATTGATTCACAGACTTTAATTCAGGGTGAGTTTTCAGATTATCATTCAACTCTGGTCCGTGCTATACCAGAGGAACATGCGGTGCGCGACAGTGGTTTAATAGAACAGCTTAATATGATACATGGATCCTTCTCCCTGCAGGGAAGCTCCACACCGGGGGTAGTAATCGGGCGTCAACTATCAAGGACCCTCGGCGTTGGTTTGGGAGACCAGGTACGGATGATTACCATGACAGGTCGATCTTTCGCATCCCTCAGCCCACAGCATACCAAGTTTACCGTTACCGGTATTTTTGAAAGCGGGTATTATCAATATGATTCAGCCTTCTGTTTTATTGAGTATCAATTTGTTGATCGTATTGATGCGGGCGCACAGTTTCCGACTATCGGAATAAAAATAAAAAATCGTTACCGTGATCAGCAGGTTCTTCAGGATTTACGGGAAAGTCTTAAACCCCTAGAGGACGGTGCGGAATTGGAGTCTTGGAGGCAGTACAATCGTGCCTTCTTTGGAGCTCTAAGAGTAGAGAAGCTTACAATGATGGTAGTGCTTGGACTAATATTTATTGTGGTTGCGGTAAATATAAAGAACTCCCTGGAGAGGTCGGTAATGGAGAGGCGGGAAGAAATTGGTATTCTAAGGGCGGTAGGATCATCTACCATTTCGATTCGTTCAATCTTTCTTGTTGAAGGAGCATTGATAGGTATAATCGGCTCAGTGGCAGGAACAATGCTAGGTATGGTTGTCAGTTTGCATATAAATGAAATATTCACCATAACAGAAACCCTCCTCAATGGGCTGCTTAAGCTGGTGCATTTATTTTTAACCCCAATGAGCTCGGGACAAAGAGTAGAAATATTTTCGAAGGCTACCTTTTATATGGAGGGGGTACCGGTGCGTATCCTCTATAACGATGTGTTAATAATTGTATTTTTCGCGGCTGGAATGTCTATTTTGGCTGCCTATGCAGCTTCAAAGCGGATATCCGAGTTTAGGCCTGCGGAAATATTAAGGAATGAGTAGGCAAATGGTTGAACTAGAGAGTGTAGGAAAATTTTACAAGAATGGACCTGAAGAGCTGCATATTTTAAATAATATCTCCATGACCCTTGAAAAGGGGAAGACGGTGGTAATAACCGGTGAGAGTGGGAGTGGAAAGAGCACTCTTCTTAATTTAATAGGCGGTTTGGATTATCCTACCTACGGAACAATAAGAGTAGAAGATCTGCAAGTTGAAAATGCTTCGGAGGAAAAGTTAAGTAATTATCGAAATCGACAGGTAGGTTTTATTTTTCAGTTTCATTACTTGATGAAGGATTTTAACGCCCGTGAAAATGTGATGCTCCCCGCTTTTATGGGAGGGGAAAAACGGAGTAAGGCCTTAGAGAGGGCCGACGCTCTTCTTGATCAGGTAGGATTAGAGGATCGAAAAGATTTTCATCCTTCCCAGCTTTCAGGGGGCGAACGTCAGCGGGTGGCTGTTGCAAGGGCTTTAATCAATTCTCCAAAACTAATCCTTGCGGATGAACCAACCGGGAACTTGGATGAGCGCCATTCAAAAGTTGTTGCGGATATCCTTTTTCAGCTTGCTGAACAGTATAGGACGACCTTGGTTGTAGTGACCCATGATATGTCTCTTAGTGATAAAGCAGATACACATTTTCATCTGCGAAAAGGCTGTCTGGAGGAGCAATGAAAGAATCGGCTCCCGCATATCTTGGCTTCAAAATGCTCTTCGGTTCGAGGGCCTCAAATAAAACTACCAGCCACCTTATTGGGGCTATTCTCGGCATAGGGCTTTCTCTGGTTCCCCTCATTACCGTAATAGAAGTATCGGGGGGAATGATCGAAGGCATTACTCGCCGGTTTATAGAAATTGGCTCATACCACCTGCAAATAAGGACCTACTCGCCGATAGAGGAACATGAACGAGAATCCGCCTTAAAGAAAATTTCTACTACCACCGGAGTGACTAATGCCTTTCCGGTGGTGTTTGGAGAAGGACTGGTATATTCTCCTAAGGGAAAAACCGGGGTTTCCCTCCGTTCATTGCCGGAAAACTACTATTCGGGGGATGAGGGGGTGCAAGAATATTTGAATATAGTTGCCGGAGAATTTCAGCTTGAGGCAAAACAAGATGCCCTGTTGAGTTCCCAGGTAGCGGAAAAACTGAATGTGTCCGTAGGAGACCGGATTCGGCTTTTAACCGCAAAATCAATGCCGAACAGGGCTCCTATCCTGCGGCCGAGTTTTTTTACTATTAAAGGTATTTTTTCTACTGGATATTATGAACTTGATGCCCTTAGTATGTATATTCCTATTTCCTCGGGAAAAGTGCTTTTTGATGAACCCGGTAGTTATACCATAGGGGTAAAACTGGAAAAACCCTATCAAAACGCCGGAAAAGTGGCCCGAATGCTGATAAATGAGTTGTCTGATAAGTGGTATGTGTATACGTGGTATAGTCTTGAACGGCCGATGCTGAATAGCTTTAGGACAACCCGCAATCTACTTATTTTTGTAATGGCCCTTATCGTATTAGTTGCCACCGTGAACATTTCCTCTTCTATGATAATGCTGGTTATTGAAAAAGAGCCTGAAATCGCGATGCTTAAGAGTGTGGGAGTAACACCGGCCCGCATTACAAAGTCTTTTCTTTATACGGGAATTTGGCTGGGCACCGTGGCTACTCTAGTGGGAGTTTCTATCGGCCTGGCGGCTGCAGTAAATATCAATAGTTTACTCAGGGGCCTGGAAATTGTCCTAAACTCCGGCTACGGGACCATTGAAAGGTTTCTGTCACCGGTAGTGGAACTTGAAAATGAAAAAATAAAGGTGTTTGATGAATCCTTTTATTTAGAAACTATACCAATAAGGATTAAGTTTCTTGAAATCTTCTTTACCGGTACCGGGGCCATGCTTGCCGCTGCTTTAGCCGCGTACTTTCCCGCACGAAGAGCCGGGAAAATAAAACCGCTCGAGATTTTAAGGAAGCATTGATATACACAACTGGGGAGTAAAGTAGTATATTGAGTGTGGGTGTAGCCCGATATTGTATAACGTGTTAAAATGGAGGAGAGAAAACGGAGGATTTAATGATTTGTGATATTTGTGGAGAGAATG
>CAZDFY010000023.1:0-30873 GCA_964504785.1 uncultured Sediminispirochaeta sp.
CTCACATCCGCTTACAGCGGCACGCCCGCACCCGATTTTCACGGGTTTCCGTTATCCATTCCGTGTAAATGTTGCTTTATTATATTTTCTGTTGCGTCAAACATCAAGTGAGTTTTTCCAAGTTTTGTTGTCCAATTTATTCTTAACTGATAGTACTGTCGTCATTGCTCCAAACAGGGAAAAACTAGGGTAAGTGTAAAATCCAGGTGACTACAGGTGAATTTTATCTTGATAATTTTAGGGTTACCCCATATCATCATCGATGTGATACATCGTGTGTGTTTTCTAATTACTTTGCTTTTTACAGTTGCCGTTGCATTTACCGAGCCGATACAACTGACCGATGACTCCTCCTTATATCTACTGAAGGACTCAATAAAATATATAGTGGACGAGGACGGCACTCTTTCAGCTCAGCGAGCGTATAAGCAGCGGGCGGCCTTTAAGAGGCTTCCCCACGAGTCAATACAAATTCCAAGAGACGGAGTGATGTGGCTGCATTTTTCAGTTCACAACGAGAGTTCGGCCCCACGCTGGATTATTGAAAATGCAATGAAGATAGAGCTGATGGAACTGTTTGTACATGAGCAGGGCAGCTGGCGGGCGACCCAAAGATCGGGTAACCAAATTCCCTATTCTGAAAGAGAGATGAATACCCGTAATCCGGTTTTTTTGCTGCCTTTGGAGCACGGGGAAAACCGGGATATTCTTATCAGGCTGTACGACTACCAGTCGGCGAGTGTAAGGCTTGAGCTGATTGAAGAAGAGTATTTTTGGGAAGATTATAGTCGAAGGACGCTTTTACTCGGACTTGCCTTCGGATTTTTCGCTGCCCTTATTATCTACAATTTTATCATTTATCTGTTTAACCGGGATCGCGCGTATCTGTTTTATTCCCTGTATATGACGGCTTTTTTTCTGAACCAGGCGGCTCAGGAGCGGCTGTTCTCCCAATATATCACTCCAAATGAACCCTACGGTTTTTTCTGGTTTGTCCTGTTCGGCGGTGCTACTGCAGCCCTCGGGCTGGAGTTTTTCCGGAACTTTATTGAAACCCGCCGTTCAATGCCGAAGCTGGATGGGGGAATGAGAATTATGCGTTGGGTAATGGCGGCGCTGGCTCTGTCGGCCTTCGTGTATGCCGGTCCGCTCTCGGCAGATCTGCTGAATATAGGCAGCCTAATTGCGATGGGGCTTATTCTGTGGGCGCTGGTTCTACGAATAATTGAGCGGGACCTACTGGCACTTGTATGCCTGTTGGGATCGCTGCTCTATTTGGCGGGAACTGGAGCAGAGATTTTCGTAACCCTAGTTCCCGTCCCTGTTACTCCCTTTATCCTCAACGCACAGCTTTACGGAGCACTTACTCAGGTGCTGTTTCTAGGTTTTGCCCTGGGGGCAAAGACATACCGGCTTCGTACCCGGTATAACCGGATGCAGCAGCAGTACAGAAAAGACCTTGAACACAGTGTTGCCGAGCGAACCCGGGAGCTGGAGGAGGCGAACCGAAAGCTAAACGAGCATGCGATAACCGATCCGCTTACCGGTTTGTACAATCGCAACGAACTGAAGCGTCGAATGAAAGAGCTTAATCCGTACTTGGCTCGTAAGGGCGGGGTAGGGGGGGATTATGTAATAACCGTTGCCTATCTGGATTTGGATAATTTTAAATTCTATAACGATACGTATGGTCACGGTTATGGAGACCGGCTTTTGAGAAAAGCGGCGGATATACTACGCTTGAATACCCGGGCGTACGACTTGCTTTTTCGCTTAGGGGGAGATGAGTTTCTTATAATTATGCCGGAGGCGGATTTAGATTCCGCTGGACAAATAGTTGAACGAATCCGCGGCAGTTTCGAATCCCTTTCTGCGGATGACATTGAAGTGACCATATCAATCGGCCTGGCCTCGTCAGGATTTTTACCGGGGGTAGTGCTGGAAGAACTTATAGAAATTGCGGATTCTGCACTGCTGAAGTCAAAGGAAAGCGGAAAAAACCGGATTTCCTTAAACCAGCTATCTTAAACTGCAATTGTTACAAGTTGTACCGGCTAATGCGCACAGTTCATCCATTAACGCCTCTGATGGTGGAGGGTAGTGGGAATATGCAGGATCTAAAGTGTTTCCGCCTCGAAATGGGGTTAAAGAATATTTTTCAACTCCCTCCAGCAGCGGGGCCATTGTGTTTATTTCCTCCAGGCCGATTATTCCTGGAACTACGGTAGTACGAATTTCATAGGGAATTCCGGATGTCTTCAGATAGCTGAGAGACTTTTTTACCTGAGTACCGAGGTCTTTCTTGTTACCGTTATTTTTACTACCCGGCAGGAGCAGTTCTTCATACTTCTCCGGAGAGGTCTTTAAATCCATGGCAATGTAATCTGCATCTATCTGGACAAGACGCTCGGGAAATGTGCCGTTGGTGTCGAGCTTGACTTTCAGTCCGTGGGAGCGTATAAGTTCAATAAGCTCGGACAGCCCCGTATGCAGCAGCGGTTCCCCGCCGCTTATACAGACTCCGCCAAGGACTTTAGCCCGTTTCTTCAGAAAACGGTCTAGTTCTTCAAGAGAAATCAAATCCTTCGGATATGGGGGCTGCACCAACTCGGGGTTGTGGCAGTAGGGGCAGCGAAGATTGCAACCGGGGGTAAAAACAGTGGCCGCTACCTCCCCAGGAAAATCAAGCAGAGTTGTTTTCTGAAGAGCGACGCGGGTAAACTCCATCGCTTTGTGCTCCATTGATTTACTATAGTTCATCAACTTCGGGAAACAGTTCTCGCAGCTCCTTGATGTGAAAGAGACGGGCGGTTTCATTACCTTCAGCGTCAAACAGAACAACTGTCGGGGCCGCCATGACTTCGTGGGCAGCTGCTTCGGTTATTCCTTCAGCGGTATCAACGTCTACCTGTCGGCCCTGCAGCTGCTCTCTCTGTACCGAAAGACGCTCCATAAAAGCCTTTACCGGAGGGCAATTGGGGCAGTTGCTGCGATAAAACAGCAGATAGGACGAGGCATCTGTGCGGCCCGCCGCTGTGCTTTCCTGTTTCGTTTCAGAGCCGAGGGCTAATTGTCCGTTGGAGTATTTTTCCATGACCTGTGCCTCGCTTGCGGGATAAGCCGGAGAATCTGCTGAGGAATAGTTCGGAGAATCTGCTGCGAGATCAGCCCCAGGGACGGTGTTATTTGGTTTGGCGCCAGTCGGTTCATTGAAAAGCCTTCGCAGGCCAAACTCCTCCTGTTTTCCCCTGTTCCAGTTGCGTACCGAGCGGTAGTAGCCGACGATGCGGGTGTAGACTTCCGCCTCGCCGCCGCAGCGGGGGCAGGTGAAATGTTCACCGGCAATATATCCGTGTTCGGGACAAATCGAAAAGGTTGGTGAAATGGTGAAATAGGGCAGATGGTAATTTCGGGCGATAGACTGGACCATGCTCCGGCAGGCCTTCCAGTCGCTGACCGCTTCGCCTAAAAAGGCGTGGAATACGGTGCCGCCGGTGTATTTGGTTTGTAGTGTGTCCTGATGGTCCAGGGCTTCAAAGACGTCATTGGTCTGGTCCACCGGCAGTTGGGTTGAGTTGGTGTAAAAGGGCTCCTTCTCACCGCTGGTGATAATGTCGGGGTACTGCTCTTTATCATGTTTGGCCAGGCGGTAGCTGGTGCTCTCGGCCGGGGTGGCTTCCAGGTTAAACAAGTCGCCGGTGTCTTCCTGCAGATCGGCAAGATGGCGGCGCATGTAGTCCAGAATCTCTTCGGCAAAGCTGCTGCCCTCTTCAGTGGAGATGTCCTTGCCCAGAAAGTTGAGGGCGCACTCGTTCATTCCCACTATACCGATGGTGGAGAAGTGATTGTTCAGGTGACCGAGATAACGGCGGGAGTAGGGAAAAAGGCCTCCCTTCATCAGATGGTCGATGACCTTTCGCTTGATCACCAGGGACTGGGCGGCGGTATCCATCAGATCGGTCAGGCGGCGGAAGAAATCTACCTTCGAGGCGGAGAGATACCCGATGCGCGGCAGGTTAATAGTTACTACACCCACCGAGCCGGTAAACTCGTCCGAGCCAAATAGGCCTCCGCCGCGTTTACGTAGCTCCCGCTTATCCAGCTGCAGGCGGCAGCACATCGAGCGCACGTCACCGGGGTCAAGGTCGCTGTTGATGAAGTTCTGAAAGTAGGGGGTGCCGTACTTGGCGGTCATCTCAAACAGCATTTGGCCGTTCTCCGAGTCCCAGTCAAAGTCTTTAGTAATGTTATACGTTGGAATCGGGTATTGAAAGCCGCGTCCCTCCGCATCGCCCTCGAGCATCAGTTCGATGAAGGCCCGGTTAATCAGGTTCATCTCCCCTTGGCAATCGGCGTAGGTAAAATCCTGTTCTTTCCCGCCGACTAGTGCCGGTCGGTCGGCTAAGTCGCCGGGCACCGTCCAGTCCAGGGTAATATTGGTAAAGGGGGCCTGGCTGCCCCAGCGGGAGGGGGTGTTTACCCCAAAGACAAAGGTCTGCAGGTTCTGTTTGACCTGTTCGTAGGTCAAATTGCCGGCCTTTACAAAGGGCGCCAGGTAGGTATCGAAACTGGAGAAGGCCTGAGCGCCGGCCCACTCATTCTGCATGACCCCCAGGAAATTCACTATCTGCTGGATGAGGGTGGACAGGTGTCGGGCAGGTTTAGATGAGATTTTGTCAGGCACACCGCCGAGCCCCTCGGCGATGAGCTGGCGCAGTGACCACCCGGCGCAGTAGCCGCTGAACATCGAAAGGTCGTGGATGTGGAAGGCGGCGCTGCGGTGGGCCTCGGCGATCTGAGGGGTGTAGATGTTTTTGAGCCAGTAGTTGGCGGTGATGGTGCCGGAGTTGTGGAGGATCAATCCTCCCAGTGAGAAATTGACGTTCGCATTCTCGTTGACCCTCCAATCCGACTGAGAAAGGTAGCCGTCCATGGTGGTGTTGATGTCGAGCATCAGCTTGCGGGTATCGCGGATCGATTCGCGGCGGGCCCGGTAGAGGATATATGCCTTTGCTACGGCGACCTCCCGGGATTCGATCAGCACGGTTTCCACCAGGTCTTGAATTTCTTCGATTGCCGGTACGGAATTGGGATGGCGCCGGCCCATGAACTCTCGCAACTTGGCCTCTACGTTGTCGGTGAGTTCCTCGACCAGCGTTTCAAGCTCCTGAGGTTCCTGCGACTCTTTCACTGAGGCAACCGCTTTAGCGATGGCAGCAGCAATGCGGCTGCGGCGGTAGGCCTCGACAGATCCGTCCCGTTTGATGATGCGGCGCACCACAGGCTCCGCTTTTTGGTTCTCTGCTCCTCCGTCCCCATTGGCTCTGTTGGACTCTTGTGCCTCGTCGCCGACAAGGACCTCCCAACTTCCGTTTTTTAGTTCCACTTTCATTGTTCCCCTCCGTTTTTTGCAAACATGGCATCCAGCTCACGCTTAAAGGCCTCAACATCCTCGAACATCTTGTAGACCGATGCAAAGCGGATATAACCCACCTTATCCACTTTGTACAGCTGTTCCAGCACCATTTCTCCAAGCTGTGCAGAATCGATTTCGCGGGTCCCCCCCTCGCGAATGGCCGCTTCGTCTTCTATAGAGTGGACGATTTCTTCGATCAGAAGCTGCGGGACCGGTCGTTTTTCCAGAGAGGTCTGGAGGCCCCGCTCGAGTTTTTGCCGGTCAAAGGGTTCGCGGCGGCCGTCTCGTTTGACTACCATCAGCTGCTTTTCTTCTATATGTTCATACGAGGTGAAGCGATAACCGCAGTCCAGACACTCCCGACGTCGCCGAATAGAGGTTCCTGTCGAGTTGCTTCGTGATTCAATTACCTTGTCGTTATTGGCACTGCAGTGCGGGCATTGCATGTAAGACTTCCTTAGTAAAACACCATATTTAGTGTTGTTTTTATCCAAAAAAGAGGTTAGCACACCATATATGAGAAATCAAGCGGCTGGGAACAATTAACGCGGTTTTTACAAATATTTTTGCTAAGCAGGGAAAATAATTTCTTTTGAACAGCGCTGTTGAATGTCGCTGTGAGGTTTTGCCGTTAGGGGACGTTTTCGAAAAGAATGCCCATAAGCAGCGCTCCGCCGAGAATACACGCGGTGAAGATAATAGTAAAGGGGATACCGAAATAAAAGGCCATTGCAGCAAGCAGGGGAATTTTCACTGCCCGGGCAAACAGGAATGTGGCAATTTTACCGTTGGAAACACCCTTCTCCTGCAGTTCGGAGAGGAAGGGATACCAGGCGTACACCGGCCCGTGGCTTAGGGTTCCGGCGGCGAGGGCGAAGAAATAGCCTTTCATCCCGGAATCTCCGCCAAGGTGACGCTTAACGAAGGCGTGGGGCACCAGGTTCCCCCCGGCCATAAAGAGCAGCACCACCGCCAGTACGGGAATGATCCGGCGCAGCAGGTTGCCGGTATGGGCCCAGGCGGTGCTGATTTCAGATGTTCCGCTTACCCACAACAGCAGATAAATAAGTAGGGTGATGCCCAGGGCTATAAGAGAGTTTCGGGAAAAAAGCGGTTTTCCGGCTTTTCCCTTCTTTGGTATTTCCTTTTCAGGCATTTCCTTTTCAGGTGTGCCCTTTTCCTTCGGGTTTGTTTTCATAGCAGACTGCCTCCGAGCACACTAGTGACCAGCAAGGCAATTACCATAGAAAAGAAAACACCAGCGGCAGCCCGGGTTAGAGCAAAGCGGCGTCCGAGTTCCTCCGACTCTGCGGGTATCTGCACCACCCCTACGGTGACCCATGCTGCCAAAAATGCGGCAACCGCACTTAACGGAGCTCCATCTTTCAGCAGCTGTTCGCCGATGATGTAACTGTTGATTGAATTTCCCGCCAAAATGGATCCGAATACAGCTCCTATGGCCGTATCGGCAAGTTCCGAGTGGCCGAAAAAACGTACTATTGATTTTGCGGGCAGATAGGTTTTGATCAGTGAAATCAGCAATACTACCGTCAGGATAATCGGCACACTCCTGGTAAGACCCCTTAGGGCTTTCTGAAAGGCAGTGGCAACCTGTGCGGAAAGGGATGGTTTCGGCATACCCATATTCTATAAGTTTTTTTCTTCATATGCTATACCTGTGTCTTGGAAGGTCAACACTTTGACTGGGGCCTTCACTAGGATAGAGACTCATTAGAGACCCTGTGCCAGAGAAACCCCTTCGTCGGAAAAAAAGCGGTGTGCCAGAGCAGCAGCCCGGTCGCTCTCGTCGTGAAAACAGTACCCCTCCGGTGCGGGCTCCCGGCTTTTTTCCATCAGTTCTTCAAGGCTGTGAAAGTAGCGGTCAAAGTCGCTCCCTATCCTATCCATGGCGGCGTGAATTCCCCGACCTGATCGTTCGATCATGACTGCGTTAAGCCGCTGCTCGAATTGACCCTCCATGGGGATAGAGAAAAGGGGTTTACCGAGGTGAAGTGCCTCGCTGCTAAGCTGATGTCCCGATGTAGCCACCACACCGGCACAGGAGGCAAGGGATTCAATAAAATCATACTTTTTACTGGGAAAGAATCGGAGCTCCCGGGAGGTTCTTTCCTGGAGGGCAGCTTTTACAGAAGAGAGCATGCTGTCGCGGACATACACCACAAGATGATCGCCGTATTCCGGTTCAGCCTTGCACACATCCTCCCTCAGAATAGGACCGATATCCCCCTGGTAAAAGGAGCTTATTAGGCAGTGGTCGTAGTAACCCATCATAGAACCGGCAATTATTTTACATAAAAGGGCGTCCGGCATGATGGTCTGAGCTCGAAGCACGATTCCCGGATGATTTAATTGAAGCACGGGAATACCGGTCCTCCGGGCAGCCTTTGTGCTGTAGGGTTCAAAGTCGCTTAGGACCCCTTCAATCCGCAGCAACCGCAGCTGGTCGCTTATCCGGCGAATAAGGGCGGAAGATTGAAAAATGGTGTCGAAATTCTCAATGCTGGTTTTCATCAGATCAATCTTCTCGCGGTTCATCGCAATTTTCAGAAAGGGAAGAGGCAGAATGGTGGCTTCGGGAAATGCCCGAGTGACCATAGGTGCTATCGTTTCCGGGGCCCAGAAAAAAAGCTCGTGGGCCCTCTCTATTTTTCGGCAAAGGGCGATCATCCTGGTTACATGGCCCTTTCCTTCTCCGTTTATGGCTACTGCAATTCTCATGTGGGTAATATGAAAAAGAAAAGTAATTTTTCTGATAGGGTAGTGTTAAAATTCAGCTAGAACACATGCCGATTGACAAGGCAGCTCGCCTGGTTGATACTTTTATGCATGGGGGGTGTATGGGCGGGAAATTAACCGAAGACTTGCAGCTGACTCTTATTGTGATTGTTGCGGTATTGGCATTTTTATTTATAACCCCCTTTGGGGTGCACCGTTTCCTGGAAGGTGATTATCTGGTAGCTGCCTCTGATCTTATTATTGTTCTCGCCGCAGGATCCTCTGCGGTAAGGGCCTGGAAAACCGGGGACACCCGTGTGTCAGGTCTGATTATCTCTATAGTAAGCTCTTTTGGCTTTATTATTGTCACCTTTTCCATGGGGATAGAAGGAGTTTTTTGGATATACCCCCTCATTATGTTTGTGTTTTATCTCTCTCCACCCCTGCCGGCACTCATTCAGGTGTCGACGGTAACGGCGGCCCTTGTTGTATGGGAGTTTTTTTTACCCCATACAATCTTTTATACCCAAGTGCAACTGATTAGCTTTCTGACTACCGCGGCAACGGCAACCTCCTTCAGCTATCTCTTTGCCGGGAGAAACCAGAGACAGCGCAGCCAGCTGCTACACTGGGCGACTAAGGATCCTCTCACCGGGCTGGACAACCGACGGGGTTTAGAAAAGCAGATTCAGTGTGCACTTTCGACAAAAACCGACAATACCACCGATTACGGTCTGCTGGTTATGGATCTGGACAGCTTCAAATATATCAATGATACTATGGGCCATTCCGAAGGGGACAGGGTGCTGCGTGAACTTGCCCACCTCATCTCCACCTCAATCCGCCTAAGCGACCATGCCTTTCGCTATGGCGGTGATGAGTTTGTCATCCTACTGTCGAATATCAACTCCAGGGGATTGGAGGAGGTGTGCAGGAATGTGCTTCAGAAGATTAGAAGCACCCTTCGGTGCGGGGCAAACCCTGTCACAGTCTCTATCGGTGCGGCCCTGCTCGGCTCAGCCAAGGATGCCGAGTCCTGGTTTCTTCGGGCGGACCAATGCCTCTACAAGGCTAAGGAAGACGGCCGTAATCGGTTCTATATAGACACTACGACGCATATATAGAAGAAACTCCCTTATCAGTTTCTATATTCGGGTCAGTCCTGTTTCGAGGTCGTGAATAAGGTCTTCGGCATCTTCTATACCCGCCGAAAAGCGGATCAGACTGTCGGTTATTCCGGCTTTGCGGCGCTCCTGGGAGGACATGCTTGAATGGCTGGTGGTAGCCGGCCGGGTTATCAGACTTTCGACTCCGCCCAGACTGGGGGCACTTATCGGAAGCTCCAGGTTTTTGATGAGGTCACCGGCGGCCTTGGTTCCCCCTTCTACTTCGAAACTGAGCATTCCGCCGAATCCGTCGAACAGAGCTTCGGCCAAGTGGTAATAGGGTGAATCGGAAAGCCCGGGAAAGTTCACCTGGGTGACCTTTGGGTGCTTATGTAGATATCGGGCTATTTCCATGGCATTTTGATTGTGCCGCTGCATTCGAATAGCAAGGGTCTTCATACCCCGGTGCAGCATAGAGCAGGCATGGGTGTCCAGACTGCCGCCGAGATGAATCAGTGTGTGGGCACATTTCTCAACCAGTTCACGGCGTCCTATAATCGCCCCGGCTAGTACATCGGAATGGCCGTTGAGGTATTTGGTGCAGCTGTGCAGCGAGAGGTCGAAACCGGCCTGCGGGGGGCGGTAATTGATAGGACTGGTAAAGGTGTTGTCGATCATGCTTATGAGATTGTGTTTTCCGGCAAAGGCTACCACCGCTTTTAGATCGCAGACTTTCATAAGGGGATTGGTAATTGATTCAACATAAATTGCTTTAGTGTTTTTGCTCAGCCCGTCGGCCCAGGCGGCTGGATTATGCGCATCGATGAAGTCGATACCGATGCCCAGTTCAGGCAAGTTGGTGGTGACGAAGCTGTGGGTCCCGCCGTAAAGGTCCGACTGTATCATCAGCCGATCACCCGGCTTAAGGACCGACAGCAGGGCTGTGGAGACGGCGGCCATGCCGCTGGCACATACCAGGGCCGCCTCGCCCCCCTCAATTGCCGCTAGTTTTTCATGGAGTGCAATGTGATTGGGGGTGTTGTTGAGCCGCATATACCGGGGCGGGCCGTTCTGTTCATTCCCGCTGTACTCGAAGGTTGAAGATTGAAATATGGGCAGGCTGACCGACCCTTCGATAAGGGGGCGCGGTTCGCCGGCATGGACCAGTTTTGTATTTATCCCTTTGAATTCGCGGTTCATAGTCTGCTCCTCTTTAGTTTGGCACTTTTAGCTTGGTCCCTTTTTGAGCGTAGCCGATTCCCGGCTGGTTGTAAACACAATTCTTTTTTTCCTTTTCGCGGCGGCCGTTGGACTTTATACTGTGAATATGGATGAGAAGTTGCCAAAATGCAGGGAAGTAAAATACCACTACAGCGGGAAAATATGGAAAGCTGACTGCGGTCTGGTGCATTTAGAAGAGGGCATGGCGGTTCTTAAATATTATTTTCGCTCCAAGTGGCATTTGGAAGAGCTTCACCTCGGCCCACCGATGTACACCTATGCCTTTTACTGGGAAGATCGGCCCTACAATTTGTATTTGTGGTATCGAGCCGACGGAAGTCTGGATGCGGCCTACTTTAATGTGGTGGATTCGGTGAGACTGGGCCGCGAACAGGTAGAGTACCGCGACCTTATTGTGGACGTGCTCCTATATCCCGAGGGTACATGGACAGTGCTGGACCGGCATGAGCTGACCGACGACATGCCCGAGGATCTGCTGGACTACATAGAAGCGGCCCAGGCAGAGGTAGAAACCGGGGCAGCAGAGATAGTAGCCAGGGCTCGGACCTTTTTAGCACTACGAGGTCTCGACAACCAGTACCAACGGGGATTATCCTCTTCTCGGCTGCGGCTGGAGCCTTCACGACCAGAGCAGGCCGACGAAGTAAGTGAGTACTATCGCCGCAACCGTGATTTTTTGTCGCCCTGGGAGCCTGAGAGGGAGGAGCAGTTTTATACAGCGGCGGTACAGCAAGAGCTTCTGCAGCAGCAGGTGAAGAGTTCGGATATTCTTGTCTTCTGGGTGCGGCTGAATTCCGGGGATGATGCCGGCCGCTTAATTGGGTTTGTGAAGTTTTCCAATATTATCCGGGGACCCTTTCAATCCTGCTATCTCAGTTATGCCTTGGACGGGGAGCAGACCCGGCGCGGCTACATGAGCGAGGCGCTGGAGGCGGCTATCGGGTACTTGTTCGAATTCGAGCGGATGCACCGGATTGAGGCCAATATTGTACCGGAAAACGAGGCCTCGCTGCGGACGGTCGCCGGTCTGGGCTTCGAAGACGAGGGGATTTCCAGGAGCTATCTGCGCATCAACGGCTGCTGGAGAGACCATGTACACATGGTGCGTTTAAACGAAAAATAACAAGGTTCCGGCGAACAACCGGAAGGACACCTGGTCCAGTGTACGCACCCATAAGGTCTCTGGAGAGGGGGGCATTTTTGATTGATACCCATCTGTTATTTTGTCAGATTTGGTAGGTCCCTTCCAAAAGGGTTGTGTCGGCATATTGTGCAAGCAGGGCTTTGTCCTTAACTTCATAACGGCTTTTTACCTTTTTTAGGGCCCCGGCTTCAACCAGTTTGGTGTGGATTCGCGAGAGATGACGATAACTTGTGCCAAGCCATTCACTGAGCTCCTGGAGCGACCCGGCCTGAAGGGATCGTTCGGTGTGAGTAAGATAATAGGCGGCCACCCGGGCTACAAGGTCGTAACTGGTGTTGATGGCCTCTGCGACGGAATTGCGTTCGAGTTTCTCCGCCAGCATACGTCCCAAAGAAAAGAGAAGGGTGCTGTTTACGTCCGAGTTGCGTCGAAGCGTGTCCATGGGCATACAGGTGGTAGTGCATGCGCTAAGGCACTGTACTGCACAGGTGGTACTTCCTCCGGTAAAGAATTCAAGGTCCCCAATTACTGCACCGGGGTGATAAATGCGGAAGAGGAAACGTTTTCCGTTGTAGAGCGGCAGGAAAACTCTGGCTTTCCCTCGGGTGAGAAAATGGAGGTGGCTGATAGGCTCTCCGGCATGGCAAATATATTCACCCTTTTTCCATCGGCGCTGTTCAAGCTCGGCGGAACGCTCGGATTCTAGGTAATGGCCGAGATAGGGAAAGTACTTTTTTACCGGTTCGTATGACATATGTCCTCCCACCTCATAATAATACTGTATATCTTCAAGAAATCAACAGGAGAATGGTGGTGATAGGTAGTGGACACTGTAACATTGCAAAAATGCGGCTTTATCTCTTTTCTTCTAATGCGCGACGTTCTCTTATGGCATCCTTCACTTTTTCTGCGCTAATAAAACCCTTTCGAACTGCAATTCTGCCGAAGGCCTCATAATCATCTTCATCTAACTGTGCCTGTTCCGCGGCGATTTCCTTTTCTTCATCTACCGAAAGGAGACCGCGGGAGACAAGAAATTTACCTATGGGAATTCGTTTTTTCTTCATAATCAATTCCTCCCCTCTAGAACTTCGGCTGAAGGGTGAATTTCTTTAAAAGCGCCTGAGGAATATGTAGTGGTACAAACCATGTGGGATTTACAGAAACTAATGTTGCACTCTCTCTCAGGCTATAAAAATGATTTTTACTGAACCGTTTTTATGTGATTACTCTCCTTGAGAGTGTGAAATTTTTCATCCCACAAGGTTTGTACCAGTAACTTCAGTTTAACTGTCTTCTGTTTGACAATTTGCCCCTAAGCCTTCACACTTAAAGTATGAAACAGAAGATAGAAAAGTTAGAGTTTGGAAAAACCGGCCATAAAAGCAGCCGGGTAATTTTTGGCGGGGCTGCCCTGTCCGAGGTACTTCCCGCAGAAGCAGATCGAGTATTCGAGCTGCTCCTTCAACACGGAGTGAACCATATTGACACCTCCGTAACCTATGGTGATTCGGAAAAGCATATCGGCCGCTGGATGAAAGAGTACCGGGACCGATTCTTTTTGGCTACAAAGATCGATGCCCGGACCTATTCCGAAGCACGGGCGGAACTTGATACCTCTTTGAAAAGCCTCAACAGCGGGCAGGTAGATTTACTGCAGATGCACGAATTGGTTCGCAAGGGTGATGCTGATACCTTTTTCTCCAAAGATGGCGCGGTCAAGGTTCTTGACGAGGCGAAGGAGAAGGATTTGGCCAGGTTTGTAGGAGTTACTGCCCACGGCTTTGATGCACCAAAGATCCTTCAACGCTGTATTGATGAGTATCCCTTCGATTCGGTCTTATTGCCTTTTAACTACTATTTAAGTACTCATCCCCAATATCGTCCCGATTTTGATGCCTTTACAAGGGTATGCCGGGAACGGGGAATTGCTGTACAAACCATCAAGTCCATTGCCCGCGGTCCATGGGATAAACAGCCCCATACCCGGGATGTGTGGTATCAACCTCTGGAAGAAGCGGAAGACATTGATAGGGCCGTGCAGTTTGTAATGACCTTCCCCGATCTGTTTCTCTGTTCGGTCGGCGACATATCACTGCTGCCGAGGGTTTTGGAGGCTGCCTCAAGCTATGAGCATGATAAAGGCGGTCCAAGCAAGGAAGAGATGGAAAAAATGAGGAAAGACCTTCAACTCACTATGCCGGGGAGCCACGGCTGGCCTCGTCTTTGGGATGATGCAGGTTAGAGGGATGATGCGGGTTAGACTTGCCCGCTTTAGTGGGAAGTTTCTCCGTCCAGCACCTGTCTGAGCCAGGGCACCAGCCCTTCGGAGATGTCCTCACGCTTAAGCCCGTAGAGGATGTTTGTTTTCAGCCAGTCGAGCTTGTTTCCTAAATCGTGGCGGCGTCCAATAAAATGATAACCGTACATATTGCGGTCCTGCACTAACAGGTGGAGGGCATCGGTTAGTTGAATTTCCCCTCCCTTGCCCGGTTGTACCATGTCGAGGGCGCTAAAAATCTCCGGAGGGAGGATGTAACGACTTGCAATCACAAGGTTGGACGGCGCAGTATCGATATCGGGTTTTTCCACCAGCCTCTGAATACTGTAAATACGCTCCTCAAGTTCCTCACCACCGATAACACCGTAGCGACTGACCTTCTCCTTCGGGACTTCCTCCAGGGCAAGGACCGCCTCTTCAAATTGGTTATACACATCAATAAGCTGGCCGGTCACAGGGGTGTCAGTGTAGGACTCCAGCACGGTGTCCCCCAATAACACTGCAAAAGGTTCGTTGCCCACATGGTTCCGGGCGCATTTAACCGCGTCGCCCAGGCCCTTTTGCTCATGCTGCCAGACAAAATGAATCCACACATCCTTCGGAAGGTCTTTTATTATCTCCAGCTCAGTAAACTTTCGGCTTTTGCGTAATTGTTCTTCTAATTCATAATTTTTTGAAAAATGCTCTTCCAATGTGCGCTTGCCCCGTCCGATGATTAAGAGAATATCCTTTATACCTGATTCAACCGCCTCTTCCACCACGTACTGAATAACCGGCTTGTCTACCAGGGGGAGCATTTCCTTCGGTTGCGCTTTGGTAGCCGGCAGAAACCGTGTACCGTAGCCGGCTGCCGGAATGACCGCTTTTTTAACCATTACAGACCTCCGGTTGTATCACCTCGATATTTTCCGCCTTCAATGCCTCTTGTAAGTGTGATAGCATAGCTTCATCCTTGTAGGTCCCAATTATCGCGCCGCCGGAGCCGGTAAATTTTGCCGAAGCACCGGTCGAACGGGCCAAATTGATCATCCCCTCGTTTGCTTTACTAACGGTACAGATTTGTTTACGAAGGTCGAAATTTCTATTAATACATTCTGTGGCGGTTGCATCATCTCCGGATTCTATTGCCCGTCGAAATGTAACCGACAAGTTTGCCCACTCATCCATCGCATCGTGCACTTCCCGGTCACCCTGTTCCCAGCGGAATCGGAGTGTGTTATGGGTCATCTCAGAACCCTCGGCCAAATCGTTTCTATATGCAATGTACAGAGGGGGAAGTTTGAAGTCCTTCAGTACTTCATAGCGACCATACCCGTGTTTTTCCATATACTCTCGGTCGAAATCCATAAACACCAGGCTTTGATAGGACTGGGCAACCCGGTCCTGGAGGCCCCCTCCAATACCCAATTCGTCCCTTTCTACCGAAAGCACTACATTGGCAAGTTCTTCCCGGGGTATTGCAACCGAATAATAACTCATCAGGGCCCGCATGCAGGCGGTAATAATGGCGCTGGAGCCGGCCAAACCGAGATGCGGTGGTATCGAGGTGTGATAGCGGATAGTAAAATTCCCCTGACGCCGTTGTATACTATGTTCTTCACAATAGTCAAAAAAGCGTTTCAAGGCCGCCTTGATGATGCGGATGCCCCCGTAATAGCCGAACGCTTTTATCTCCGACATCAACTCCGAAGGATCGGTAAATTTGGTTTTGTCCCGTCTTGACGGTAAAATCTCCAGCTCGTCGCTGGGATAGAGGGTAATGTCTGCCTGAAAATTAGAGAAGGTAAAGGCCATTGTTTTGCCGAAATAGCCGTCGGAGGGGTTGCCGATGAGGGCCGCCCGCGGGTAAGCAAAGGTTTTAATAATCATAACGGACCAATTATAATCTGAAAATGGAGAAATGTCATTGTGAAAATTGAGTTAAACGAGAAGTCAAACGAGATGATAAATGAAGAGCCCCGGAGCGCATAAAAACGCCCTGGGGCCCGCTAAATGCCTCGGCAAAACCACTAGGCAAAACCTATGATAGTGGGACTACTAGGATTGCCGCCTGATAAGTTCGAACTCGACTCGGTGGTTTTTCCAGCGGTTGTCCATATCGGAGTGGGGTACCACCGGTTCGCTGCCCCCGCGTCCGACGGTAGTAATGCGTTCAGCCTTTACGCCACGCTCAACTAGAGCCTCTTTTATCGCTTCGGCGTGTTTACGGCTCAAGGGCAGCAGGGTCTCCTGCTGTTCCTCTTCTCGAAGTTCCTCGTCACCATAAAACAGGTGAACCGCGTGGCCCTCAATTCGTATGTCATGATCGGGGTATTCCTTGAGAATTTCGGCCAGGCGGTCGAGGGCCTTCTTGTTTTCCTCGATTAGACCTTGATCTTCAAGGTTCTGGTAATCGGCTTCAAAGGGCACAAAACGGATTCTGGTAATCCGAATCCGCTAGTCTCCGTTGGGCTCTTCAGGTATATTAGAGCCCTGTATGCGGTGAAACTGGTTTCTCTTCGGGTCGACAATCGTGACCTTCCAGCTCTCGATACCGAAATTATCTTCGGCGTTGAGGTCTATTTCCAGGGTATCCTTGTTTCCATCATCGTCGGGGGTGAATGGAATGTTCTCTACCGAAGCCTCAAGGCGAGGAGGTTGTACATCCAGAGTGAAGGCATCCGTTGCGGTGGTCACGGCCTTGGAGTTCGTAAAAATACCGACCCGATTCAGCCTTCCGAGAACCATCGGTTTGACCGTTCCAGGAAAATACGTCAGGCACATCCTGTTCCCAGCGGGTCTCCAATACCGGGCTCTCCTCTTCCTCCGGCAATATTCTGCCGGTCCATCTATAACCTTTTTCAGTTTCTTGGCTTATCTGAATCGACTCCATCTCTCCATCGCCGTTGGGAGAGAAACCTTCGGCCTGCAGCTCCGTGTCGTCCATTTCTCCCTTGAGCACTATTTCCTTCGGTGGGGTAGAAGTGCCGCTTTGACTTATCTGTACCGTATCCTGCTTGCCGTCGGTGTTTGGGGAAAATAGAGTTGGGCTCACTTCGACCCTTGCCTCGGGTGACTTGTTATCCACCACGATTTTATAGGCATCGCTTGTAACCGCTTGCTGCAGGCTGTCAGTTACTTCGGCGGAGAGTGTGCGGGTGAGATATATTCAATCTTTTCAGCTGAATATATATCTATAGTTGTTTGTTCAGGACTCTCTTGCGGTGCCGTAGCACAGGAACCAACAAGCAAAAGGATTAGCAGGGCAGCTGTTCCCATTGCTGCACTGAATGTTCTGTAGAAATGGTCTTTTTTTATGTGCATTTTTTACCTCCAATGCAAAAAGTATGAATCTAGGCTGCTGATGTATCTGTTTTATAGGTAAAAATAGAGAGAAAAAATGTAAAATTTGCTAGGTGATAGGTGCTATTGAGAGATAAACTGTCCGATTCGGCTAAAAAAATGGATTAAAAGGGTCATTACCCCAATTGCGGCTCCCATGACTGCAAAGAAAAGGGGCAACTGTACCAAAAAAGCCTGAATCAGAAACCCGGCAGCAGCGTAGGCCAGGGGGACGGAAAATGAGGCCATTGACTCCATAATTCCAAACACTTTGCCGCGGGCATTTGGAGTGATCAGGCGGTATAAGGATGTGGTTATTATCTGATGTACTACCCCGATTGCAGCCCCGGATGCCGGAAGTGCACACCACAGGTAAAGGGGTGTGCGGATTGGCCAAATCAGGGCCAGTAATATGGCCAGCCCACCCAAAGCTGCCTGCAATAATCTGTTGTTGTAGCGTGTTTTGGCAGGTAAAAAGCCGTAAAGCAGGGCTCCTGCACCCCCGCCGGCCAGCAGCAAGGCTAAAGCCACACCGAACACTTGCGGTCCGAAACCGTAGTGCTTCTCTAAAAGAAAGGGGAGGGCAAGGATGACCGGGGGATACAAACTATTTACAAAGCTGTAGGACAGCAGCAGCGGACCGAGCCCAGGGCTTGTGCGTATATAGCCAAGAACCTCTCTGAATTGTTGCTTTATAATCCTCCACGCTTTTGGCGCAGAAAGTGTCCCGTCTTTTGAAGGGATTTTATACCGGATACATGCCTCTGGAATCGCAGAGAAGGCAAAGGAAAAACCGTTTGCAATGAAAAGCGCTGCCGGGCCGAAGAATACAAAGGCTGCTCCCCCTAGGGATGTTCCAGCAAAGTTCGCTCCAATAAGGGAAGTGCTTTTTACCGAATTCAGTGTGCGGAGCCGACTGGAGGGAACAATCTCCGGAAAGAGGGCGTGGGCTGCCGGCAAAAACAGAGCTGTGCAGCTTGACACCACAAATGTTCCAATCAGCAAAATACCGAAGTTTAAATTTCCCTGTAAAGCCAGTAAACCCAGGGCGATCATCACTATTCCGCGTATAATATCGCTGCCGACAATAATGCGTTTTTTATAAGTGGAATCTGCGAACATTCCGCCAAGGGGTGTGAGTAGTACGATAGGAAGGTAGGCAATAAACTGAAATATCCCCAATGCGCCGGGACTTCCGGTCAGCTGTTTGATAAACAGGATCACCGCCACTAAATATACGCTGGATCCCAACTTTGAAATCAGCTGGCCGCTGAGCATGAGCACAAAATCTCTGTAGATCCCTTGCGTTCGCACTTTTCCTCCAGTATAAGAAGTATAGTGAGTAATGAAATAATACGCTACTACGATAGTAATACCTCCCGCTTTCTGCGATTCGGTCACGGCAGCAGCAGTAAAGCTATACATCGTGCCGTGTGGGCTGAAGGGGTAGAAAACCGGCAGCAGGGGATGAACTTTGTCAATTCACTGATAGTAGATGCGGTACGTAGTTCAGGAGCAAAGCAATTGCTTGATATCGGCTGCGGGGTGGGCGGAAGTATGCTCTATATAGCTGAGAAAACTTCCGCTCGAATCGAGGGGATAACTATTAGTCAGAAACAGGCGGAGGCCGGCAGGCGCTTTATCGCATCCACCGGCAGCGAAGGGCGCTGCAAACTGATAGCCGGCGATTTTACCGCACCGGAAACGGCCGAACAGCTTTCTCCTCCCTTTGATATAGCCTACGCAATCGAGTCGTTTCTGCATATGCCGGAGGCCGATCTCTTTTTTGAACAGGCGGCTCGTCTAATACGGCCTGGGGGCGACCTGTACATTTGCGATGATTTTCTGGCACCCCCCGGCGGGGTATCGGGATCTAAGAATCGGGACCGGCTGATACGACTCTTTAAGCTCGGATGGCAGGTACATAGTCTGTGCGTGCCATCAGACCTGCAGCAGAGTGCCGGGAAACACGGCTTTTTACCAGCCCGGGAAAGGGAAACCGATCTTACTCCTTATCTCGAATTAAACCGACCGAGGGATGTATTCATACGCATTCTAGTGAAGCTGTTCTGGTGGGTCCCCCCGCGGTGGCCTTTTTGGCAGAATCTGCTGGGCGGAGATTCGCTGCAGAGGCTTTTGCTTGGCGGGGATCTTCGCTATTTGCTGTTTCATTTCAAAAAAGTATAGAACAAAAGCGTATAGGGTATAGACTGTCCCGAAGCTTAGTGCATTTATAAATCAGAACAAAGAATTACCTCCTCTTACTGAGTAAGAGCCACATCTTTCTCGACCAGGTCTGCCGGCCCGACCGCAGGACCGGTTTATTTGGGAATCGACAGCGGGGCATCGGTGGGGCGCGGCTGCAGAAAAGTACCCTCCGCCACGGTCATAAAATGGACAAGAAAGCGTTCCAGCCCCGAAAGCTTTTCCGTACGTGGGGGAAGAAGTCCTTCTTCATAGCCGAAGCGTTGAAAGGGAAGCAGGATGCTCCTGTTTTTTCCGATTAAGTGGACAGGAACACCGAAGCCGGCTCCCTTTTCACTGACCGGAAATTTCGGCTGGTGGTCACCAATAACAATCAGCAGATCGTTTTCATCCAGATGGGTCCGGGCATATCCGAAGACCGATTCAAGGGAATAGCGGATGGAGTGGGCATAGCCCTCAAACAGCTCGCTGCCCAGTGCCCAGGAATTATCATACCAGGTATTGTTGTCGTGATTGTAGAAAATTCTACCCTCGTTGAAACCACTCCAGGATGAAATGTAAGGGGGAATAAAATTCCATGGAACGTGACTGGAGCAGAGAATATATTGAACAAAGCGGGGCTGCTGAGAGGTATGATCAATCACTCTTGAATAGATAAAGTGCAGCTGATACTGGTCCGGCAGTTTGCCGAAGGTAAAAAACGGACCGTGGTATTCAAAATCATCATAAAGAATGTAGGTGTCATAGTCGTAGAAACCGGTATACTCGTCGGTCATAAACTTTGTCCCCGGGGCGGAGAGTATGGTGTGGTAGCCTGCCTTCCTGAGCAGGTGGAGGATATTCTTTGTACCGCCTTTTACTACACTGTCGTAATGGGATTGACTGCGAATTTCAATTCCGCTGAGTATGGTCGCATCGGCCAGCCAGGATGTTCCGCCGAAGGCCGTTGAATCGTAGGCGTGACTGAAGGACGAAAAGCCCTCCTGCCGCAGAAGGGTCTCCTGGCGGTTATAGAATGCCTCTATCCGGTTGAAATGGTGCTGATTGGTAAAAACGGTGGTACCGTAGGACTCAACGATACACAGGTGGATATGTACATCACGAATTCCCGGCAGCGCCAAGCCGGAGTTCCTGGTGTTAGTATAGGCCCCGTATGAAGCAGAATCGTCAAAACGGGGAACTGCGGTAGTATCAAAGGCGGGCCGGTAGAAAAAAAGCTGATCACTCAAGCGAAGCGCCGCCGGTCGGGCGGGACTGACTGCCAGTGAAATCAAAAGGGCACACACAGCGGCAGTTATTGCAGGACTGCGGGGAAGGCGTCCTAGTCCAGAAACTGTATGTCGGAATAGAGCCCAAAAGAGTGCCGCTGTTAGTCCTAATCCTGCCGCTCCCGGGAGAATCAGCATGAGAGGTCGGGAAAAGATTTCGGTATTAAAGAGCATATTGAAAAAGTGAGAGATCAGGGGAATATTGGCACGAATATCAAAGGTCCTTAGGTACACATGTTGAAAGAAGGCCTCGAGAATTGAAAAGATACACAACAGCAGAAAAAGGACGGTGAACAAAAGCAGTAAAAGCGAGGCTGATAATGGCGAATGGGGGGGACTGTGATGGTTATGTACGGAAGATCGGGGAAAATTCCGCGAAGGGCCGGGGGAATGAAAAAGTCCGGCAATGGCCAACAGGATTACCGCTGCCGCTGCCGCCTCCGGAAGGGGAATAAAAATCCATCGCCATTCGAAGCGGGGGAACCAAATGTGTGCTCCCAGGAACACATTGAGAATGCACAGTAACCCGTACACTGCTGCAACGCCGGAGAATGCTCTGCAGATTCTATTTACGTACTTCACTTTGTCGTTCCCGATGAAAGCTGACTGTTGTTTCCATGGTCTTCCTTGAGAAGCCGGGCATAGATATCACCGGCATTTGCGGTTACAGTCAGGTTATTTAATTCTCTGAAAATATTTTCCGCTGGCTGCCATTGCTTCCATTTGAAGCGCATTGTTTCGCGGGCTGAGAGGTTAAACTCATAACTTCCTAGTGTATTCAGATGCTCGACGCATCGGCAGGCCTCTTGTATGGCTGAGGGGAGATACTCCACCGAGAGTGCCGGCAGGGGGATGGAAAGTCCCTTCAGTACCTCCAGCTCAAAACCTTCCACATCAATCTTACAGAAATCGGGAATCCCATATTCGTCAATCAACATATCGAGGGTGACAACCTCGGTTTCACAGCTCGTGGTCCAGTTAATGTGCGTAAAGGGGGAAGTGGCCTTTACAGTCCGTATCCATTCATTTGAAAGGGTGTTGAGCGTCGGATGAGCGGGGTCGCAATATAAAACCGCTTTACCCGGATGTGCCCCCGCCGCTACTGGCAGTAGAGTAAGGTTTGGGCGTCGCCCGTGGAGGTACTCAAGAAGGGGATGACAATCGGGATTCGGTTCCAGTGCTACCACCCGGGCTCCGAGCCGCGACCATACTCCTATACGATTGCCGAGGTGCGAACCAATATCGAAGGCCAGGCTCCCCGGCGTGATAAAGCGGCTGTACAGACGTCGCATTCGCAGCCCCTTTGCAGGTACACCGTAGTATATTAACAATGATTTGAAGATCCCCCGTATTCTTTTCATCCTGTCGCTCTGAAAGTTGAGATATGCTTCCCACAAAAACGAGAATGTCAGCAGAAACATCCCTATCATCAGCGCCGCAATCCGCAGAGAATGCGGAAGAAAGAGGGCAAATCCGCCTACCAGTACAGATACTGAAATTGCACACACCCGGCGCGAGAAGTTTGAGAACAGTGGCGGATATGATTTCCGTGTGCCGGTGAAAGCGAAAAGCAGCACAAAGGCATAGCGGATTGCCCCGAAGCCGAGTACCCACACTCCGTAACCGGCGACGCGATGCAGCAGATATGCCACTACCAGTGTAAACAGGGCATCGGTTTCTTCATCGAGCACCGCTCCAGATTCGGTGGTACCGAAACGCCGTGCAATGTACCCGTCGGCAAGGTCGGTACATACTAATAGAATTAGCACAGCCACCAGCATATAATTGGTTGTGCTGCTTGGTGCGGTCAGCAGAAGCAGGGGTATCGTCCCGAATGCGCGTACAAGGGTGAGTATATTCGCTGGTCTCCTTAGAGAAGCACGGACAACTAATATAAGCAGCAGCATCTGAAGGTAGAGCATCGCCCCAAGGAATATCTGCAGCCAGGGCATAGGGCCTGCGATAAGGCTTCCAACAAACAGCAGCGCCGGCACGGACTGCAGGTATTTCCACTTTTTATACGATAACAAATCCCTTTTCATAGGGTCTCCAAGCTTTCTCTAATGGTATCGGCACTCGCTTGCCAGCTTGGAAGGTGCTGTGCTCTGTCCAGAGCGGACCGACTCAGGCGTCGGCGTTCCTTCGATACATTTAGGAGGTGGGTAAGAGCCCTATGCCATTCGTTTCGGTTTTTGGTTGTGTTTCCATCTCCACTGCAAAGTACCGCCGCCGGTGGTTCGCCCACAACCTCGGGAATTCCCCCGATACGGTTGGCTACAATAGGTAAGCCGGCGGTGAGGGCTTCGGCCACGGTCATACCGTAACTTTCAAAAAGTGAGGGGTAAAGAAACAGATCGGCCTGTTCCATTTCCCTCCGCACCTCTGCGGGAGTGATTTCTTCGCCTATTTGAATCTGGGCCTCAATTCCAAGGGTCCGGGCCTGTTGCCGGAACTCCTTCACCAGTGATTCCCCCTCAAAGCAGCTGCCGAAAATTTTCCAACACCACGGGGGCGCCTTCTCTCCGGGTGTATTCATCAATTCCGAAAGCACCGGCAGAAGAAACCGATGGTTTTTGGCGGGCGTCCAGTGTGCGACAGTAAGCAGCCGAAAGCCCTCCGGTGATGATGAAGCCCCAGAGCGGGGAGAAGGTTCGCCGGACCCTTCGCTTCCCGGCGGAGCTACCGATATCTCAGGACAGTTACTGTGTACACGTTCCACTTCAGATTTCAGGTAGTAGCTGGTTGCAATTGCCTTGTTGCAGCAGCTGAGGCATGTAGTCTCGGCCCTGTGCTTCATTTCGGCTCTCTCCAGTGTAAGGGTAGGGTCCAGTGAGGGAAGATAATGGAGCATCATAGACAACGGGCCTCGGTGCCGCGTATTCAAGGCTTTAACCCATTCCGGATAAGAAAAAAAGAGACTATCCAGGAGCAGATGCGCCCCGGGACTTATTCCGAAGTCGGAGAGCCTTTGGGGGACTTTCGAGACTACCGGCAGTTCCAGGTACCGGAATTGTCCCTCCGGCTGAAGTGAAGCAATGCGACGGTTGTACAGATATCCCCCACTGAGGAATCTGCCCTTAGGTGCTATCAGTATGATCATTTCTCTATTCCGCTGAGGATGGGGCACCGATATACGAGGCCCAGGCGCGTGGCGACTCCCATATCTTTATCTCAATTTCTTGTACCGAATCGCCAACCTTGGTTTCAAGGGATCTGAAAATATATACACAGAGGTTTTCCAAACTAGGCTGTCGATTTTTAAAGAAGGGCAAATCGTTTAGCAGTACCTGATCAATTTTTTCGAGTGCATTGCTCAGAGAAGACTCGAGCAGGTCGATGTTGGTGGAAAATCCGTTTTCATCGAGACTGGAGCTGCGGCAGATAAGCTCGACCCTATAGGGGTGGCTGTGGGGCTGTGACTCTTCACCGAAATCACCTCGCAGGTAGTGATGGGCTTGCAGGTTTTGTTGGATCCCAGTTGCAAACATAATTTAATTCTCCCTTTTTGTTGTGGGCTTGTTCTGTACGGCCGCTCTATACTCCGTGTCCGGTATCAGCAGGGCCTGCAGTGCAGGCTGGCCTGAGTGTGAACTGTAAGACCCGTCGGAAGGGCCGAAGATCAGGTGATAAGCCTCTTCAGCCTGTGACAGTGGAAAACGGTGGGTGACATATTTGGAGGGCCCTATGTGCTGGAGCCACTGTTTTACTTCGGCAGTGCGGCGGTCCCGGTTCCAGCGCCTGCCCAGCTGTGAAGCAAGGGTGGAAACCTGGCTGCTGCGAATAGTCAAGCGCTTGCGGTGAAAGTTTTCTCCCAGGTTCAGCTCAAGCGGGCGGTTTCCATGCCAGGATGCTTCAATAATCAGAGTTTCGAAGCCGGCGGAATCGATGGCTATCTGCAGTCCCTGTTCACTGCCGCTTAAGTTGATTATTTTGTCCGGAAGTCGGCCTTGAAACAGCTGTCGAATTGAAGTACTTTGCTCATCCTGGGTAAAGGTGCTCGGGTCGGCGCTCTGCATGCCCAGGTTGGCGCTTAGCCGTCGCCGGTACGGATCTGGTTCAAGTGCAGCTGCATGCAGCCCTGTGAATTTGGTGAGAATCTCCGATACAAGAAGACCAATCATGCCCTGCCCGATAATCAGAATCCGGTCTCCGGGCAGAGGGGCCGCATCCAGCACAACGGTGTAGGCAGTCTCTACACTTGGGTAGAGGACAATGTCCTCAAAATCGGTGGTTTCTGGAAAATAGATCAACTCCTCACTCGGATAAAAAAAACGGTCCTGATGAGGGAAAAAGGCAAACACTCTCTCTCCCTTCGACGTAAGACCGGCATTCATATACCCGTACTTTATAGGATATTCCATCACTTTATCGATACCGCTTATTCCATCCTGGGTTTTACCCTGGGGAAAGGTGTTGCGGTAGAGGTGGCTTTCGCTCCCATGACTGATGCCGATAACCCGTGACTGTATCAGCTCCTCTCTGTTGTGCCGGCACAGCTTCTCTTTACGAAGGGCGACTGTGAAGGGTTTAATAAAGTAAAGCGCTTCGGCACTGAGCTTCGAATCGTGTTCGCCATCATGATCACCATCATGATCGTCGCTAAAGGATATATCCCAGATGATATCATTTCCCGCCTGCAGCACCGAAGTTGTATAACCGCTTCGAGCCTGCTCGATTTTCCGTATCTGCAAGTCCCCGACCGCTTCTGTGCCCCTTCCGATTATCAGGGGTGCTGCTACAATACACAATCTGTCTACCAGGTTTCGGCGGAAAAATGAGGTGATGAGGCTGCTCCCGCCTTCGACAAATAGGCTGGAAAAGCCCATCTCCCCCAGTTTGTCGAGAATGCGAGGCAGGTTCAGACACCCCGCAGAAGTTCGCTCAGTAGGAATAAGCTCAACCTGCAAATTCTCCAGTTCTCGGCGGCGTTGTACAAGGCTTTTTAGGGGTGGGGAGTCACTTTCCGTATCTAGGTTATCTTCAAAGTAAAACACTATTGTAGGATATGTAGCCGCACTTACAGCGATTTTTGAGTCGGTAGGAAGTTTTAGACTGGAATCAAGGATTATCCGGACGGGTGAAACACAGCCTTCCGGCAGTCGGCAGGTAAGCTGGGGGTCATCGGCCAGTACTGTACCGATGCCCACCATAACGGCCTGATTATCCCGGCGCAGGGTGTGGGCAAAATTTGTGCTTTCCACCCCTGAGATTTGTTCTGCCCGGCCCTGGAGGGTTGCAATGCGTCCGTCGGCACTTTGTGCATAGCTGAGAGTCACAAATGGGCGTGTGTATATCATACTACAATCCTTAACCCCAATCATAGAAGCAAAAACGGGCGGTAGCAAGTGAATAGAGCGAATGCTCTCCCTTCGTTTCTCTTAGTTTCATTATATTAAAGGCTTTGCTGACTTAGGCTGGTTCAGGATTCTCATAATTTGACTTCTTGTACGTGGGGTTTTACTATATAAGTAATGGAATCGGATTCAACTATGTTTTATAAAAAAATGTCTTCGAAAACACCTCAGTCTACAGGCGAACGAGAAATTGTGACAATGATAGCAAAAGTGAACTTTCCTACAAAGTACGGGCTGTTCGAACTGTATGGTTATAATGAAGAGGGAACCGACAAGGTTCATACTGTGATGGTTAAGGGTGAAGTTGAGGGGGCAGCAGACTGCCCGGTTAGAGTTCATTCGGAATGTCACACTGGGGATGTGCTGGGGTCGTTGCGTTGTGATTGCGGGGAACAATTGGATGCTTCGCTCAAATATATCGCCGGCCAGGGGCGGGGCGTGCTGATCTATCTCAAGCAAGAGGGGCGTGGTATAGGCCTGCTGAACAAACTCAAGGCGTATTCACTGCAGGATGAGGGCTTGGATACTGTAGAAGCGAATGAGTTTCTCGGATTTCCGGCGGAGGCCCGCGACTATTCCAACGGAGCTGCCATAATTCGTGCGCTTGGTATAAAGAGTGTAGTACTACTTACCAATAATCCGGATAAAATGAAAAAACTGAGGGACAAGGGAATAAAGATAAGCCGACGGGAGCCGGTTGTAATTGAGCCGAATAAGCACAATCGGTTTTATATGGAAACCAAGAAGCTGCGTATGGGACATCAGTACTGAAGGAGCCTGAGCGTTCATCAGAGATGCCCCTAGTCAATCAGGAAATATTTAACCGTCGTTACTACCCGTACAACCTTTTTGTCCGGGGAATTGCGGTCCCGGTCGGAGATAGAAAAATAGCCCTGGGTGGCTGTTCTTATTTTTCCAACTTTGCTGCCCGAATCCTGGGCGAATTTCTCCGCCGCCCTTCGGGCGTTTATCGTAGCGGTTTCGATCATATCCGGCTTTATATCGTTTAAACTTGTATAGAGAAACTCGGTAGGGGTCTGCCAGTTTTCGGCTGATATCATTACACCACTGCCGACCAGACTGACCGTATCCTCCATGCTCTCTTTGACCTGAGGGACCTCGGTACTTCTTACCGTTATCGTAGTATTGGCAATATAACGCTCTTCCGGGGCGTTTCCACTGCTGTACCTCTGCTCGGTGCGGGTGTCGGTTATTTTTGGGGCGGCATACGAGATTTCTGAGCGGTCAAAACCACATTCGAGGAGAAACTCTGTAACGGAGTTACGGTCTTTATCAATTTTGTCCTGCAGGGTGGTCAGACTGTTGTCGGATACGCGAAAGGTAATTGGCCACACTGCCAAGTCGGCATCTACTTCGCGCTCGGCAAGACCTTTTACCGTTACGTACCGGTCGGTACCCCGGCTGAAGAAAAATCCAACACCGATTGCCGTACCTGCAAGGGCCAGACCGACTGCAATTATCAGGGCCGCCGCAATAGGGCGGATTCCGTTTTCCATGGTATTCATACTCTATTCAATGTAGCCCGATTCTGCGGCTGTTTCAATCGGAGGGAGGTAAGAATTTCCCTGTTTTTTGCATATCCCCCATTTCCCTTTTTGGGGTCGCGGAGGGAAGTGCGTAATAGTAGCCCTGGGATTCGTGCACCTCGATTTTTAAGTCAAAGAGTCGGCTCAGCCACTGGGAGCTCAGGATTTCCGGTTTAGGGCCATCGGCCAGTACTCGGCCGTCCTTCAGCAGTACCACCCGCTCAATGCCGGGGAGAATCTCATGAATGTGGTGGGTTACCAACAGCACTGTTTTGCCCTGCTCCATCAATGTATGCAAGGCTGCAAAGTAGCCGGCCGCCGCCTTCAGGTCGAGTCCGGCGGTCGGCTCATCCAGCAGCAGCACCTCCGGGTCGTGGATGAGCGCCCGTCCCAACAGAAAGCGGCGCTGCTCGCCGGTGGACATAGTGCCGAAGGGGCGCGCGGCCAGTCGGGTAATTTCCAGCTGCTCCATAATCTGCTCCGCCTGCAGGCTCTGTTTTTTAGAGAATTCCTGCCGGACTGAGGTGCCCACACTGCTGTGGTAACCGGAAAGTATTACTTCCCGCCCAATGGTTCGTGCCAGGTAGCGCTGTTGCAGCTCGTGGGAAACAATACCAAAATGCCTTCGGAGCTCCCACACATTCCACAGCTCCCGTCCATAGCTTTTTATCAAGCTCTCACGGGGTTCTTTCCTACCATCGACTTCTCTCCCGGCGGCCGGGTGCAGTTCCCGGGAGAACAGTTTTAAAAAAGTGGTTTTCCCGGAGCCGTTTGGTCCTAATAGTGCGGTATTGCAGCCGCGCTCAATCTGCAAAGAAAAATCGGAGAAAACTTTTATGTTTCCCCGGTATACATCTATGTTTTTAATTTCAAGCAATTTATCGTCGGTCATCTCAGCAGATGATACGGGCGGTGTCATGTCAGGTCAAGCCCCGGTTAGATTATTAAATAGGGCAACACGGCCCCCTTGCTTTTCTACCCGTCGTTCTGTACTTCCGGAATACGGTACTGCAGCCGCAGAAGAACTTTTTCGATGAGCAGAGAGCCCATTACCACCAGAGGCAGCGACACCAGAATGCGTACGGCGGTAAACCTGGGACCCAGGATGGCCGCTTCCATAATGCTCATCGGAATCATCACCAGCGAGGCGGAGGTCACATAGGTCATTATCATCGAGTAACGGGCTCCTTTGTGGTACAGTGCATTGGCCACTGGAAAGGCTACAAAGGTACCCCCTACGGTAGTGGCGGCCAACAGGATTGACCACACATAGCCTCGGGCATCGGCGGTTTCACCGAAGTGCTTTTCGATTGTCTCACGCTTGGCCCATACATCGAACAGACCGATCAGGACAAAAGCCGGCGGAAGAATCAGCACCATATCCTTGGCAAACAGATAGAAGTTATTTCCCATTTCAACACCCGGTTCGAATTTTAAAAGGAACGATACGGCAATAAAGGCCACAAACAGCCCAAAATAGAGGTAGTTACGTCCACGGGCGGTGAGCTTGACAATCGATTTCTTTGCATCTTTTGCCTGATTCATACAAACACCTCCCCGTATACCAATCCCATCGACAGAGCGATCATGGCGGCAATCACAAAGCTGACACTGTTACGAATAATGGTGCCCTTTACTCCAAGGTACTCCTTTTCAACCGGGTAGGTCAGAACCCCTACCATCATCAGGGTAGTCACAAAACCGGCCACAACCATATACAACACGCCGCGCTCCACCAGCACTCCGGCCAGGGGATAGGCGATAAAGCCGGGCATCATCGTTGCCGAGCCCAACAGCATTCCAGCCAGCATACCGATCAAGCCATTCTCTTGCCCCAGATACTTCACGATCAATCCTTCAGTAAAAAACAGCACCACAGCGATCAAAATCAACAGTTTGAGATAATTCGGCAGAATTTTTCGGAATTTCTTCACCCCGATTTTTATTCCTTCCAACGTTTTGTGCCGATCCACGACAAACGACACTGCCACCAGCACTGCGGTGACTATATATAAAGCTATCATGCAGCCTCCAAACTTGAGTATTTCTATCAACATAATAAATATAATAAATACAATATGTCAATAAAAATATATTAACACTTATTAGGATGACTGCTGCAGCGGTTGGCCAAGGTTCTGCGGGGCCGGCTTAGATGCTGGTCTAAAAACCGGCCGGTGAGTGTTCACAGGCCGGCCGGAAAAGAAGGAGAGGGGTACTGAAGTATTACTTGTCCTATTCGTACTTTGATATCTTCGTCGCTGATCAGGTGGGGCGTATCGATGCTGCGGGCCATAATATACACTTGGGCCGTTTTTTCTACCACATGAATGATCTTCATAGCCGTGTCGAAGTCGGCGCCGACGCAGATAGTATCGTGGTTAGGCACCATCACCGCATTGCGCTCCGTTCCCAGTCCAGACACAACGTTCTTGGCCGGCTCGGGGGGCCCCGGAAGGGCGTATTCACAGTTGATGATCTTTTCACCGGCAATCTGCACGAAATTCTCGCCGATTCCCGTCAGAACTTCCCGAATCACTCCGAAGACGCTGGAGTAGAGCGGCTGTGTGTGGATAACCGCATTCATAATGGCAATATGAAAATTGAACTCTATACTCGGTTTGCGGTGTCCCTCCACTATCTCGAAATAGCCGTTCATCACCACCCCATCATCGGCGGTAATGGTCTCGTAGGGCATACCGGTCTCCGGATCGCGGATACTGCTGGTCGATTCCAGCAAATTCGGGCAGTTTACCCAGTATCATTTTGACACAATTATCACCGACGATTTGTTGGACAAATCTATGCAAAACAGCCTTATAGAATGCGGTTTAAGGCTTATTACTGTCTAATTTGTCAATAAAATCCTGATTTTAGGCCGCAAAAGTGCAGTAAACATCTATAAATAAATAAAAAATGTGCGAAATAAATAAAATTTGTTTGACAACTGCAAAATTCCATTTTAAGCTGGCCCAAGATCGAAACTAAAGAAAGAGGAACATCGTGAAATCGCCCGGAAAAAGCGGTGCATTGAGTCTGAAAGCAAAAGAGAAAATTCTCGCCTATATAAAAGAGTCCGACCTGCGGGTGGACGAAGCACTACCGACTGAAGCGGCTCTGATGAAGATGCTGGGGGTAAGCCGCCATACCGTTCGTGAGGCGCTGGCTCTGCTGGAACAGGAACGCATTGTCTATCGCGTACAGGGCAAGGGGACCTTTCTGAAGCGCCGGCCCCTGCAGATAGAGCAGGGTC
>CAZDFY010000023.1:30973-39169 GCA_964504785.1 uncultured Sediminispirochaeta sp.
GTACAGGGCAAGGGGACCTTTCTGAAGCGCCGGCCCCTGCAGATAGAGCAGGGTCTGGAGAAACTCGAGAGCATCACCGAGATAATAAAAGGGTGTGGGCTGGTACCGAGTACCCGCTGGATTGGTATAGAGGTAAAACTTCCCGGCGGCAAAATTGCCGAACAATTACAGATCGACCCGCAGGAGAAGATCATAACCTTCAAGCGGCTGCGCTTGGCCAGCGGTAATCTGGCCAGTTACTGTGTCGACAGTATGCCGGTTCGCTTTTTTGATTCTATTCCGTATACAATAGAGGATGAATCGGTGTTCAACTATCTCGAGCGGGAGAAGGGAATCTATATACAAACTGCGGTCAGTTACGTAATTCCCACCGCTCCTACCCGGGAGATGGTCGAAGAGCTGGGGGTGGATGAGGATCAGCTCTTTATTCTGCTCGAGCAGCTGCACTACGACAATGAGGGCAAGCCGCTTATTTATTCTCTCGACTATTTTCAACCGGATGTAATTCGATTCAAAATCAACAGGACAAGGTGAGAAACAGATGCGACGGATTGATGCTATAGAGTTCAAAGACGGAGGGCTGCGGCTGATCGACCAGCGGAAGCTTCCCCAGGAATTCACTTATTTCGAATGCAGCACTTATCAGGAGTGTGTGTTTGCTATTCGCGATATGGTGGTGCGGGGTGCTCCTGCGATTGGAGCGGCAGCAGCCTATGGGGTGGTTCTGGCGGCCGGTCAGTTTCGTGAAAATAGCCCGGCGGAGTTTAGGAGTAATATGGAATCGGCCCTCGATGAGCTCAACCGTGCCCGGCCCACCGCGGTAAACCTGATGTGGGCGATAAAACGGATGCGGGGCATCCTCGATGGGCAGACCGATTCGGCTCCGGCTGATGTTTACACCGCTTTGAAAGCGGCTGCCGATGCAATTCTCAGCGAAGACATTAAAAAGAGCGAGGCGATTGCCGCCAACGGCAACAGCCTGGTGCCGCAGGGAGGTACTATTTTAACCCACTGCAACACCGGGTCTCTGGCGGTACCCGGTCCCGGAACTGCGCTCGGTGTCATTCGGGCGGCCTACGAGGCGGGTAAACAGATTTTTGTGTACGCCGACGAGACCCGGCCGCGGCTGCAGGGAGCCCGGCTGACTGCCTGGGAACTGGTAGAGGAGGGCATCCCCTCCAAACTGATCGCCGACAGTGTGGCGGCAACCCTGATGCGGGACGGATTGATCGACCTGATAGTAGTCGGGGCCGACCGGATTGCAGCGAACGGCGATACGGCCAATAAAATCGGCACCTTCATGTTGTCGGTAGTGGCCACACAATACAATGTTCCGTTTTATGTAGTGGCTCCGGTGTCTACCATCGATTTCGACTGTCCCGGCGGCCGGGAGATAGAGATAGAGGAGAGGGGGCGTGAAGAGCTTACCCATATCGAAGGGGTTCAATTCGCGCCCGACAAAATAGATGTGTACAATCCGGCTTTCGATGTAAGTCCGGCGGAGAACATTACGGCGATAGTCACCGAGCAGGGTGTGCTCTATCCGCCGTTCAACGATTCTATCGCCGGTCTCACGCGATAACGAGGGAGAGGAAGTATGAGTAGCGATAAAGCCATTGAGGTGAAGGGCTTGACCTTCACCTACAAAGGTGATGATGAAACCCAGGCAGTAAAGGGCATCGATCTGGATGTCGAGAGAGGCGAGTTCGTAGTTATTATGGGGCCCAGCGGCGCCGGTAAATCGACTCTGGCAAACAGCATGAACGGACTGATTCCCGGGTTTATGAAGGGGAAGTACGGCGGTAGTGTGCTGGTCAACGGGCACGAGGTCAAAGGTACTCCCGTCAGTCGTATGGCCAAAGAAATTGGTTTGGTATTTCAGGACTTCGAGGCCCAGCTATTCAGCACCAATGTGAATTTGGAGATAGCCTTCGGACCGGAGAACTTCGGCGTTCCCCGCGATGAGATAGTGCAGCGGATAGAAAAGGTGCTGAAAACGGTCAAGCTGGAGGGCTTTGAAAACCGCCAGCCGGCTACCCTCTCCGGAGGGCAGAAGCAGCGCCTGGCCATCGGTTCGGTTTTAGCAACCTATCCGGACATCATCTGCATGGATGAGCCGACCACCGACCTCGATCCGGTCGGCAAACTGGGAATCTTCACTATTGCCAAAGAGCTGCACGAGAGCAGCGATTTTACACTCGTGATCATTGAACACGAGACCGAAGAGGCGCTGCACGCCGACCGTGTCGTCGTGATGAAAGACGGAGAAATCCTCCGGCAGGGCAATCCCCTGGAGGTCCTGCGCGAAGTCAGGTTTACCGACGAAGTAGGCATCATGTCGCTGCAGATTCCCAAATACTTCAAGGAGCTGCTGAATTGTGAAAACTGCGACCTTCCGCTGAATCCGGAGGATGGGTACAAGTTTTTCCAGCAGCAGGGCTTGAAAATAGATCAGGGTAAGTACGACCAGCTGGTCTCCCGTGACGAAGAGCGCCGGAACGGTTACGGCGAGGTAGTCCTGAGCGTCGAAGATTTGGTGCATGTGTACCCGAACGGAAACCGCGCGGTCGACGGAATTAGTATGGATATCCGTGAGCGGGAGTTCGTGGCCATTCTCGGTCACAATGGAAGCGGAAAAACCACTTTAGTAAAACACTTCAACGGTCTGTTGGCCCCTACCGAGGGGAACATCACAGTGGGCGGTAAAAATACCCGCGAGCACTCTATTTTCGAAATCGGAAAAGAGATTGGATATGTATTCCAGAATCCCGACCACCAGATCTTTGCCGATACCGTATTCGACGAGATCGCCTTCAGCCCGAAGATCCGCGGCAGCTCCGAAGAGGAAGTAAAGGAGCGGGTGAGTGAAGCCCTCGAGGCGGTGGAACTGGCCGGATACGAGGAAAAAGACCCGTTTTCGCTGAGCAAAGGCGAACGCCAGCGGGTTGCGGTGGCCTCGGTGCTGTCGGCCAGACCGAAAATCATTGTGCTCGATGAACCGACCACCGGGCTGGATTACAAGGAACAGAAGCGGATGATGGAGCTCATCAAAAAGCTCAACGATTCGGGACATACCATCATTATGATTACCCATACCATGTGGGTGGTCTCCGAATATGCCCATCGTGTGGCTGCCATCAAGGACGGCAAGATAATGATGGATGGAATGACCCGCGAGGTATTTGCCCGGGAAAAGGAGCTGTACGACTCCTACCTGAAGACCCCGCACATCGTGAGTCTGAGCAATATGCTCGAGCGCACCGTTCTGTCGATTGAAGAGATGAAGTTTTGCACCGGAGGGCTGCAGTAATGGATATGTTTTTATATATGGATCTGAACACCTACGTTCACCGCCTCGATCCGCGCACGAAACTGCTGCTGATGTTTCTGAGTTTCGCGGTGGGTGTAATGTACAAAAATATCGTAATGCTGGTGGCGGCGCTGGTACTGGTATTAATCTACGGCGGAATGGGCCATATACTGTCGAATCTCAAGCGCATCAAGGTTGTGCTGATCATGATCACCCTGTTTTCGGTGGTCATATGGTCGATCGCCCAGTCCGGGGAAACCCGCTTTCTGATCTTTACACTGGAAGGCGTACTATACGGCATCATGATTGCGATTAAGACCAATCTGATGATTGTGGCCGGTATGGTATTTCTCAGCACCACCAAGATCGAGGAGATAGCCGAGGGGCTGGTGAAAATAAAGGTTCCCTACCGCGGGGCGTTTGCCTTTTCGACTGCTATTCGACTGGTGCCGATGATTGTGGCCACCAGCTATACCATCATCCAGGCCCAGAAATCCCGGGGGCTCGACCTGGAGAGCGGAAGCCTGTTTGAGAAAATTAAGAAATATGTGCCGCTCATGATCCCAACGCTGGTTTCGGTTATCCGGGGAACCAATGTGTTCTCCATGGCGCTGGAGTCGAAGGGCTTCGGTTACAGCAATAACCGCAGTAATTTCCTGCAGTTAAAGATGAGCGGTCATGATTACCTGATGATGCTGATAGGCCTGACGATTGTAGCGGTCGCATCTTATCTAAAATTCGACCCAACGGCCTACAACACACTTATCAATCTATTCCCTTGGGGGGATTTTGCCTAAGAGGCATATATATAGCACCACTTATAAGGAGTGAGGAGTATGAAAGACGTTTTTGCCATGTGGAAAAACACCAAAATGGTGGTACTGGTAGCACTATCTGCCGGTTTGTACGCAGCTTTGCTGATTCCGTTCAAAGGCTTCGTATTGATTCCAGGAATCACCGAGATCCGGCCCGCCAGTGCGCTGCCGGTTGTCCTGGGGCTGCTGTTCGGACCCGCCGGAGCGTGGGGTGCGGCCATCGGTAACTTGATTGGAGACTTCTTCGGTTCCCTGGGAATCGGAAGCCTGTTCGGATTTGTGGGAAACTTCATGTTTGCCTACGTACCGTATAAATTGTGGATCAATCTCGGCCTGGTTTCCAAAGAGGACAGCGAACCGGACCTGAAATCGGGCAGAAAGATTCTGGCCTACGTAATCGTGAGTATTCTCGGTTCGGCGGCCTGTGCCCTGCCGATTGCCTGGGGCCTGGAACTGCTGGGAATGGTTCCCTTTGCAGCCCTCGGCAGTATCATTACCATCAACAACTCGGTACCGTCGGTATTTCTCGGAATTCCGATTATGCTGATCCTGTACCCGCGCATTAAGAAATGGGACCTGCTCTGGACCGAAATCATGGACGAAGAGGACATCCCGGTGGCCGGAAAACTGTCAAAGATCGGCGGCATCGTGATGACCATCAGCATTCTGGTCGGTCTGGTCGGAGGCTTTCTGGCAGCCCTCGGTGTAGGTCAGGGACTGCTGTACAGCGGTTTTGGCGCCGGCGGCGATGTCGGTACAGCCGGGGTTATACTTATCGCTGGTATCGGAACTGCCGGACTGATTATTTCAGCTTTCATTCAGTCGATGCCCAAGAAGGAAGCCTAAACTTCATACGCTATACGACGGCACATGCGGGTCGTCCGGCTTGCCCCGAAGCGGGTGCTGCCGGACGGCCCCTCTTACAGGCGGCTGTACACAGGAGCGAATAATGAAACAGATGGATGAATACTTACCCTTTGTGCTGCAGCACAAAAACATCGCCCGGATTGAAGAGGACACACTTCTAATTGGAGACCGCCGGGCATATCCTTTCAAAAAGGAGTTCTATCGTTGTGCCGGGGTGGAAGAAGCGGCCGAGGCGATCGAAATGATGGTGACCCAGGGAGGAGGTCCGGTGCATGTAGCCATGGCGGCAATTCAGCTGCTGGCAGGGCGTGCTGAAGCCGGCACAATTGAAAAAGGCCCAGAGCTCTTTGAGCAGGCGAAGCGGAGGCTGCAGAGTACCCGTCCGACCAATACCACTATGGCTCGTACCCTGGAGGTAATGGTCGATAAGGTGCGCTCCGGCATAGAGTCCGGAGAAAATATTGAACGGATATCAGCCGGCTTTATTGAAGACTTCAAGGCTGAGTACCAACAGAAAGCATTCAAAATGGCAGAGGTGGGCGCTTCACTAATAGAAGCCGGAGACGGGGTTATGACGATGTGTTTCGCCGAGACCTCCTTCATTCTTTCCGTCGCACTGGCCATGGAGCAGGGCAAGCAGATAAAGGTCTACAGTCCCGAAACCCGTCCCTATTTCCAGGGAGCCCGTTTAACCGCCCCCTGTTTGCAGGAGATCGGTGCCGACGTAACCCTGATCACCGACAGTATGGTGGCCTACATGATGTCCCAGGGCAAGGTTCAAAAGTATATGACTGCGGTAGATATCATTACCCGGGACGGCTGGGCAGCCAACAAGGTCGGCACGTTTCAGAATGCCATTGCGGCCAACTATCACGGAATTCCTTATTTTCCCTTTGCCATCGATCCGGATATGACCCGGCAAGGCCGGGATTCGATTATAATAGAAGAGCGTAACCCCGAAGAGGTGAAACGGGTAAAGGGAGAACTAACCACCCGCAGCGATATGCAGGCCTATTATCCGGCCTTCGATATAGTTCCGCCGCACCTGATTGCCGGGGTAATCACCCCGAAGGGGCTGGTTTCACCATATCAGCTGCCGCAGGTTTTCGCTTCAAGTGAAGCGGAGACGAGCCCGGAGGCGGGCGCATGAGTGTAGCCATACTCGGCGGTACCGGCATCTACAGTGCAGAGGGTATTGCCGCCGACGCACACCAGGTAGACACCCAGTTCGGTCCGGTGGAGCTGTACCGGGGGCAGGGTGAATATTCCGATCTCTACTTTATCACCCGGCACGGAACCGACCACAGCGTACCGCCGCACATGGTAAATTACCGCGCCAACATCGAAGCCCTGTCGCTTATGGGGGTGACGCATGCAATCGGCATTTATGCGGTTGGTTCAATCACCACCAGGGTACCGCCGGGGGGCATCGGGCTGATTGACCAGTTTATCGATATGACTCACGGCCGGCAGAGCACCTTTTACAACGGGGGAGAGTCGGGCCTCAAGCATACCGACATGAGCGAACCCTACTGCCCGGCGCTGCGGAGCAATGTGCTGGCGGCCGCCCGGGCGGGCGGGATTGAAATGGGCAGTCAGGGTACCTATCTCTGCTGCAACGGACCGCGCTTCGAAACCGCCGCGGAGATACAAATGTACAAGCAGTGGGGTGCCGACTGTGCGGGCATGACGGCGGCCACCGAAACCACCCTGGCCCGCGAGAGGGATATCCACTTTGCCGGGATGGTCTACTCGATCAACTGGGCAGCCGGTGTAAGACAGGATATCGAATTTATTACCCGCGACCGGGTTGCGGAAAACAAGCGTAGACTCCTCGACCTGGCCGTTGCAGCCCTGTACGCGAAGAAGGCGGCCTGCAGCTGCGAGTATCAACCGGTATTTTAGGAGAGTATATATGGACAACAAGCACTTGAAATTTGAAACACAATCGATACACGCCGGCGGAGGGCACAACAATCCCGAAAATGCCCTCAATCCGCCGATTTTTCTTACTTCGACCTTCGCTTTCGAGAACACCGATAAAGTCGATGCGGTGATGAGTTTTGAAAGCGATGACTATGTATATACCCGTGGCAATAACCCTACTCTGCGGCTGTTCGAAAACCGTATGGCGGCGCTGGAGAGCGGCAGTGGAGCTGTCTCGTTTGCCTCCGGAATGGCAGCTATCAGCTCGGTACTGTTTTCATTTTTACGACCGGGCGACAAGGTGCTCGTACATAAGACCCTCTACGGATCTTCCTATAATGTGGTAACTAAGGTGCTGCCGAAATACGAGATTGGCTACACAATTGCCGACCTGGCGCAGCCCGAGTCCTTGGAGTCCGTAGTTGACGAGAGCACCAAGGTCATCTACTTCGAAACCCCCAGCAATCCCAATCTCAGTATTGTGGATATTAGAAAAATCGTCGATTTTGCCAAACCGCGCGGGATAAAGGTGGTGATAGACAATACCTTTGCCACTCCCTACTTCCAGCGGCCCCTCGAGATGGGAGTGGATGTAGTGGTGCATAGTGCTACCAAATACATCTGTGGTCATGGTGACGTGGTGGCCGGAGTGGCGGTTTCACGGGACCAAGAGTATATAATGAGTCTGAAGTTCGATTATATGTGCGAGTTCGGCGGGGTACTGAGCCCCTTTAATGCCTGGCTGCTGCTGCGCGGCTTAAAAACGCTGGGTCTGCGCATGCGGCAGCACGAGGCCAACGCGGTCGCAGTGGCCGAGTATCTGCAGAAGCACCCGAAGGTAACTGGAGTCCAGTTCCCGGGGCTGGAAAATTTTCCGGGCCACGAAATAGCCAAATCACAAATGGACGGCTACGGCGCCATCGTGAGCTTTGAGGTAGACGGCGGCCTGCAGGCGGCCAAGCGGATGGTCAACAACACCAAGCTCTTCCAGCTGGCAGTTAGCCTGGGCGACTGCGAAACCCTGGTGCAGCTGCCGGCGGCCATGACCCACCGCGGCTATGACCAGGAGAGCCTGCACGAGTTCGGGTTGACCGAGAGCATGATCCGCATCTCTGTCGGACTCGAGCACATCGACGATATCCTGGCCGAACTGGAACAGGCGCTTTCACACGTATAGGAGGAGCAGCATGAAAACACTGCTGAAAAACGGTATTATTTTAACTATGGAAACGGCGGAGCCTGAGCTTATTCATGGAGACATCGGCATCGATGGCGACA
>CAZDFY010000024.1:0-23305 GCA_964504785.1 uncultured Sediminispirochaeta sp.
TCCCCACAGGGTTTGGACCAGTAGATAAAAGCCCCCGCCACACCGCCGGGGGCTTTTTCACGGCGCCCTTCCCGGCTAAGAGTTTTTAACCTTTATACGTTCCAGAGCCCATAGGGTGTATTTTCGAATTTTCGGGTCCGGGTCCTCTTTCAGTTGCTGAAGGATTTCATTGCCGCTTTTAGAATTGAGACGCTCCAGTGCCTTCGTAACTCTCACCCGAACCTGCTCATCCGGGTCCCGCGAGGCAAGTACTATTCCCCTAAAAGCTGCTGTGGTACCGATGAGTGAAAGCAACTCAGCCGCATCCCGCCGTATTTCTGGGTCCCGATGGGACAACTTCCGAATTGTATGGTCGATAAAACCGGTTTCTTCAAGGACACTGGTTATATAAGGCCTGAGTGAAGCAATATCCTCCCGCAAAAGTTCAACAAGGACCGCTTCCGACTCCCGGCCCATCTTAGAAAAAACATGGACCAGTTTCTCCCGTAATTCGTGGTCTGCATCTTTTAAATGCGAAACCAGGGCCATAATCTCTTTTGAAGAGCCCTTTCTCGCCAACGCCCCGTACACCTGCTCCTGAAGCTCCGATTCAATATCTGCTTTCAAATACCCTACAAGTATGTCAACAGATTTCTCCCGCGGCGAGAAGGAAAGCCCCCTGACTGCTGCCAGCTTTACCGCCTTTGTCTCATTTTCGTCCTTACACAGGTCCTCAAAATACGTGAGAGACGCATCATTTCCATATTCACCAAGCCCCCGGGCAACGCTACTACGCACCGCCTCAACCGGGTCTCGGAGCATTTCACGGACCTCCTTGACCGACCGTGTATCACCGTATTCTAAAAGGGCGTACGCGGCGGCGCTGCGCACGTCCGGGTCCGCATCATCAAGGGATTCTCGAATAGGTTTTATAAAGTCCTTGTTTTCAGTTTCCGGTACCGCCGCAATAAGGGCGGCCCGGACTTTGCCGTCTTCACCGGCAAAAATCTCTTGAGCCCGCTGAACAAATGTTTTGCCGCTGTATTTAGCAAGGTGCACCGCAAACTCCCGGGCTTGCTCCAAGGGTAGAATCGGCAGATGTTCGAGGATAGTCTGTAAACAATACGGAAGCTGCAAGCGCCCCAGCACCTGAAAGGCGGAAATCCGCACTTGATGGGCATATTCACCACGATCCGAGGTAATGATATCTAATAAATCATCCAGATAAAAGGAGCTTTCATAACGAATAAGTGCAGAGTAAAGGGCCTCAAGTTGTGTATAATCCTTATCCTTCAACAGCTTAAGTAAAGCCGGTACATAGACCTCCCCATGGCTGCCGTCAAGTTGTCCAAGGATGAAGGCGGATTTCTCTGTTTCCCCTCGATGATCAAGCAGAAAACCGGCTACATACTGGGCGGCATCCTTGTTTCCACTGTGGCACGCACAGGAAAAAGCGGCTTCAAACACTTCCCGATACTCCGGTGCCTGGCCGGTGTCGAGGGTTTCAGCTTTCTTAAGCAGGCTTACTATCAACTCCCGGGGACCCTTTTTCGATAAAAGCCCAGCCGCGACAAGCCAGCTCGCCGGAGAATCCGCCGAGTAAAGGGCCTCCAGAAATCCAATCTGGTTTACCCCAACTGCATGTTCAAGTAAAGTTTTATTCCGCTCCAGGGCCCTTCGATCAGAAAAATCAACACTGGTAAGAAGCTGCTTCAACACACCGGATTCTTCAAGGAACCGTGCCGCCTTCAGGGACAACTCATCATCTTTGCCCTCCAGTACCGATATGGCGAAATCACGGTCCTCATGAGACGACCGGTCCAACTGCTCCACCAGATGCAGCTTCTGTAGTTTTGTCAATTTGTTATACTGAATGTGGGGGCGATCGGGAAACTCCCTGGAAAGACGCTTTTTTGCGGCGGCCCGGACCTCATATACAAAATCATTAGTCAATAACCGTACTAACTCATCGTATAAACTATTCCACCCCTTCTCTTCCCGGGGCTTAAACTCCTGTACAACCGTGCGGCGAACCAGGCTGTGGGGGTCATGAAAAGCCTCCCATAACGCCCGGTATGAACGCTCATCATCGTCATATAACAGCACTTTCAGGGCCATATAACGGGACGGCCAGAGGGGGTCCCCAACCATCTCACGGACCTGGTCCAGCCGTTCATAAAGCAACTTTCGGGCCTGAGCACCGTCGAAGTTCTCCCCCCTCCCGGACAAAGCGACCTTCCGCAGGGCGAGCAAATCCGCATTATCCTTTAACCAGGTAGTAAAAACAGCAGCACATTTTCGACTCTTAAGGGAGACCAAAAAAACGGTAAACAAGCCCTTCTCGGGTGCACACTCCAATATTCTTTTTGTCCAGCGAGTATTCGGATGCCTGGATAGATGGGTTATCCACACCTTGTCGGCTCCCGTCACGCTGATGAGATCGGCATCGGGCCGCCGCTGGGCAGCATTCTCTAAAGTGGATGCAAATTTCACTAAATCCGAGGGGCCATAGTGACGGGTAAACACTTCATCACGTTTTTCAGGAGCCTCTGCTACTTGCAACAGGCGCCGCTTTAAAAGAGCCCGCCCAGCTATCATCCAAATAAAAAATGCTATAATAACCGCAGCCGCCACAAGTCCTATACCCCACAGGTAATCCGGAAGCAGGGTCAACTGTTCTACTATTTCCGTCATAAAAGCCTCCAATATGTAATTTAACCAATCTTTTTCACTACATTATAAATATGCAAAGGCTTGACCTTGCCCTTGACCTGTACCGGTTCCATCTCTTTTAACTTAAACTTGCCGTCAATCAAATCTTTTGTATCCTCGGTGATAATTACCTGTCCCGGGCCGGCAACCCCCTCAAGCCTCGCGGCAACATTAACTGTATCGCCGATAACCGAATAGTCCATCCTGCGCCTACTGCCCAAATTTCCGGCTATAAGAGGCCCTGTATGCATTCCTATTCCTACCTTCAAATGGGATGCATCTCCGGTAAAAAAATTACGCTCCTTTGCATTCACAAGACGCTGCAATTCCACAGCACACTCTACCGCAGATTGGGCGTCCTCCATTTCCGAATACATAGGAACCCCCCAGGCAGCCATAATCGCATCTCCAATAAACTTATCAATATACCCCTTGTACTTTATTACTATCTCAACCGCCTCACTGAAATATGCATTTAGTACGTCGATAATATACTCAGGATCTTTCGTCTCTGAAAATGAGGTGTACCCGCGAATATCGGCAAAGAGTATTGTGGCCGTCTTTTTATCACCCCCCGGCTTAACCAGGTCGGGCCTGTCTACCAATGTCTGAACTATATCGCTGGAAAGGTACCGGGCAAACATATCCTTTACAATGCGTCGCTCTTCCACAACGTTTTCCATTTTGCTTTGCAATTCCCGCTCCCTGGTTTGATCGGTAAACAACAATGTAAGGCCCTCTTTTTTACCTCGTTTGCCCCGGAGAGGAGAAATATTCAGGTTGAAATCCATGTCTTCATCCCCCCTTCGCTTCATGATACCCTGTACTCCCAACTTTTCTTTATCCTCCGCATCCGCCTGCTTAATAGCATTGAGTATCTTTTTTCCCAGGGACGACTTGAATACCTCTTGTACCGATTTTCCCAATAGTTCATCCCCCACTCCAATCCGCTCCACCGCAGCCCGGTTGAAATAGTGGATCCTGCCCCTTGAATCGGTTGTTATGAGGAGGTCGGACATAGAAGAAAATATATTCTCCTGATACCGTTCTAGAGCTTCAATCTCCTTGTACTGCTTTTCAAGATCGCGGTAAAGCTGCGCGCTCTGGACCATACCGCTGGAAAGCCGCACAAAGGAATCAAGGAAATAAAAGACCCCGCTTTGATAAAAATTCTCCCTCGTTGCGTTTATAAAGACGTACCCAAGCTGAGTAGTGGCGGTAAAAAGAGGTAAAACAACGGCGCTGTTCATGGCAGAATTCAAAAAGGCCGATTTGAAGAAGGGGGCAGAGCGGTGGGTCAGCACAAGAGTCTCTTCACACTCTTCAAGAAACCCAAAGAGCTCATCCTCCGCGGCCAGCTGGTCCGGGACATGGTAATCACCCCGCTTTTCCTGAAGTACTACTCTGCGTTCTTCATTCACACCGGTATACAAATAGAGACAGGACAGATCAGAATGAGAAAGATCGAAGATTTGATCAACTAAAATTGAAAGCTGGTTACTTTGTCGGTGTTCGTTTGCCACTAAAGCCCCGGCTCTTGCAAGTTCCTGGTACAACTGTTCATTTCCCATAGCTACTCCCTCTAGTATCATAGTCCGAAGGCACATGCAAAGCAAGATACCTAAAATTGCTGAAAGCATTTGCCTTTTTCTTTCAATCGTTATAGTATGCATCCATGCTGCATTCATTTATGTTCTATTTGAAATTCTGGATCTTTATGATCCTGAGCCTTGTTATGGTCCTGCCGCTGTATTTTTTCAAGCTTTTCCGACTGAAAAAACTGGAGGACTCCTTTGTCCTATGGGCCAGCACCGGATGGGCCCGGTTTGTTCTGCGAATAACTCCGGCGGAAGTAGTGGTACACGGCTTTGAAAACCTGCCGAATGATGGAAATCTCTGTTTTGTGGCAAACCATCAAAGCGCGTATGATATTCCCCTCATAATGGCGGTTATTCCCAAAAACATCGGTTTTATTGCCAAACAGGAGCTTACCTTTTTACCATTTATCAGCACTTGGATGCGCGAAATGCAGTGTGTGTTTATCGACCGAAAGAAGCCCCGCAGAGCGGTCAAACAGCTTGAAAAGGGTGTTAAAAACCTTAAGGAAGGCCACTCTATGGTAATATTTCCTGAAGGGACCAGAAGCCGTTCTTCCACTATGGGCAATTTTCATACCGGAAGCTTAAAAATTGCCTTCCGAGCTGAAAGTACCATTGTTCCAATCACCATCAAAGACACCTATACCTTACGGGAAGAACACAACCGCATTACCCCGGGAAAGGTTGAACTGTTTATTCATGAACCGATCCCCACAGCCGGCCTCTCTCCGGAAGAAAAACGAAACCTCGGTACAAGGTTGGAATCAATAATCGCCTCTACAGTGTGATATCAAAATTGTTATACGCTAATGAACTACATCGGATGTTCGTTCCACACAGTTTCATCTGGAAAAACTATTCTCCATTCGGTCCCTTCACTGTTAGAATATGAAAAATCACCCTTCAACTGCAGTATCAATAGGTGGATCAGTTTCATTCCAAGGGTAGGAGAATCGTCGATTTCAAAATTATCGGGTAATCCAATCCCGTTATCCCGTACCCGTAACACAATTTCCCTTACCCCTTTATCAAGCTCTAAAGTAATTTTAGGTACGGGAATATGTGTAAAAGCGTGCTTATAGGCATTCATCACTAATTCATTCACAATTAGACCGTAGGGTACGCAGAAATCTATGCCTGAAAAAACCGGATCAAGCCTAAACTCAACATCAGGTCTAAAGTCCTCCGACACAACGTCCAATATCTGCATACAAAGGTCTCTGGTATACTCGGACAAATCAATAAGTTCAATTTTATCTGACCTGTATAACTTTTCGTGGACCAAGGCCATAGACTGAATCCTGTTCTGGACCACATTTAAGAGTTCCCTGCTCCGGCTGTTTTTTTTATTCATAGCTTCAAGATTCAGCATGCTGGAAATTATCTGCATATTGTTTTTTACCCGATGATGCACTTCCTGCAGCAGCACATCCTTTTCTCTCAAGGAGGTGTGCAGGTCCTTTTCAGTATGTTTAAGCTCAGTCATATCACTTATAAAACCGTCGATTACGAAGTTTTCCTCGGACACCCAGTAGGATATCCTGGCATTGAGACTGAGCCATACCACACTACCGTCCTTTCCTCGGGCCTCAATCTCAAAATTCTTAACCTCCCCCTGAGTTATTAAGAGGCTTATCAATTCTGACCTTCGCTCCGGTGAGTAATACAGTTGATGTGATAAATCCTGATAATAGGAGATCAGCGACTGCGGATCGTCAAAACCAAGAATGTCCGCGATAGTTTTATTGACCGTGAGAAAGTTACCCTCCGAAGAGGATTGAAAAATACCTATCGGTGCATTCTCAAAGAGCTCACGGTATTTATGCTCGCTTAAGGAGAGTTCCCGTTCTACCTTTTTTCTACGGGAAATGTCGCGGTAGATTCCAAATATACCGACGATCTCTCCCTCAACCTCTATAGGGGCCCCTAAAATCGATACTTCAACAGGCGCTCCATCTTTGCAACGTCGAATCGACTCGGTATTTAGGTGCTCCCCCTTTTCCGCCCTTTGAGAGTTAAGAGCTGCTTCCTGATATTCCTTTTCTCCTGCTATAAGTGTATCTATATGTAATCCCCGAATTTCATCTTCGGTATAGCCGAATAACCGGTAAAACTCAGGATTGGTACGTATCACACGGTTATGACTGTCCAACAGCACGATAGCCTCAGGGCTGTTCTCAAAGAGACTGTTAAGATACGCGAGAGTATTAGCTATTTCCATACCCATTAATAACGAGCTTATGCTAGGGAAACTACATGTGCAAGTCATTTTCCGTAGTTTATTTTACTTACAGACCCGAGAGAATAATATGTACTGCAGCCCCGGACCTCGCATACACTTCTTTGTATTCATAGGAAAAAATCTGTTTAGCAGATTCCATACCGGCCTGTTCCTCAGAATACCCCTGTCCCATTAAGCCGTGCACACGGTCCGCCCATTTTTCAGCCTTATGTCGGGAGGGTACATGGGCAAGGCCGTATTTCTTTTTTAGTAAAATGAGCGTACTTTCCATTAGTTCATATTTAAAACATTCAGTGGACATTGTAAATGACTATTCTTATGTTAAAGCTATACTAGAATAAGGAGAACAGCATTATGAAAAAGAAAAGTGTGATTTTCATACTTATTTTTATCCTAATGGTCCTGGGCAGCATTACCGCTGCCGAGAAGAATTTAGGACTTGGAGTAAGTCTAGGAGAGCCGACCGGTATCACCGGAAAATTATTTATATCCGACAACAGTGCGGTGGATGCAACCCTCTCATGGTCATTTATTAAAGATAAGTTGTATGTCCATTCCGACTACCTTCACCATTTTTACGGTATTTTCGGTGCTGACTTTCCCTCACTGATAGCCTATACCGGCATCGGAGGCATGATTGAGCTTAAGGAGAACCCGGAAATAGGGGTGAGGGTCCCCTTTGGCCTCAGTTATACTTTCCCGAACACCCCTATAGAAGTGTTCTTTGAGCTGGGACCTGTAGTACTCCTTGCACCTGAAACCTCCGGAGATCTTACCGGCGGTGTAGGGGCTCGCTACTACTTCTATTAACTATTGAGGCGCTTTCAAAAACTAAAGATTTTTAAAACGCCAAAACCTCTACTTTTTTTAATTTGCATTTGAGGTCTCTGTATAGCATACTAGTTAAGACAAGTTACTTATTTTACGGGAGTACTATATGGCTAAGTCCGCCTTAGTAGTCGGGGCCGGTTTCTCAGGTCTTACTACCGCAGCATTGCTGGCAAAACAGGGAATACAGGTTACAGTGCTTGAAAAAAACTCGAGCGTTGGAGGACGGGCGCGCCTCTGGAAGCATGATGGTTTTACCTTTGACATGGGCCCTTCCTGGTACCTCATGCCGGAGGTCTTTGAGCGGTTTTTCGGCCTTTTCGGACGGAGGGTCTCCGACTTTTATCAACTTTCGGAACTCGATCCATATTATCGGGTCTTTTTTAATCCCGGCGAGTTTGTGGATATTGATTCGGATTTTCAAAACACGAAGAGGGTATTCGACTCATTCGAACCGGGGGGAGGGGCAAAACTTGACACTTATATGGACCTTGCCCGTTACAAGTATAAGGTAGCGATGGAACAGTTTCTCTACCGTGAGTATACAAGTATCTTCCAGTTTTTTAACAGAAAAATGATGCAGGAGGGGCTCAGACTCAATGTTCTGGATCGAATGGACCGTTTTGTAAGTCGCTATTTTGAAGACCGACGGGCTAAACAACTTCTGGAATATGCAATGGTGTTTCTAGGAACAAGTCCGGAAAAGGCCCCGGCCCTTTACTCAATTATGTCCCATGTTGATATTGATTTAGGGGTCCACTATCCTCTTGGCGGGCTTGGTACGGTAGCTCAGGCCTTTGCAAAACTCGCAGAAGAGCAGGGGGTCACAATTCGCACCGACGCGGATGTCACCTCAATACGCACAAAAAACGGCAAAGTTGAAGGGGTTGAGGTGGGAAATGAATTTTATTCCGCCGATACGGTAGTATTTACCGGAGACTATCCCTACGCGGAGATGGAACTCCTGGACGCTTCCAGCAGATCATTTACATCACGCTATTGGAACTCCCGGACCCTCTCTCCATCGATGTTTTTAATGTATCTAGGATTAAATAGAAAACTGCACAATTTCAAACACCACACTCTTTATTTTGAGGAAGACTGGACCCGGCATTTTACTACTATTTTTAATACCCCCGAATGGCCTCTGGACCCCTGCTTTTATGTGAGCGTTATCTCTAAAACCGACCCGTACACCGCTCCCGAGGGTGGTGAAAATGTGTTTGTGCTGGTACCCGTTGCACCGGGGATGAGGGACACCGATGAACAGAGGGAAGAATACGCCGAACATGTGCTGGACCATATCACCAGGATCACCGGTGAAGACCTTAGGGTAGAACAGAGGGTACAGCGTATTTTTAGTCATAGAGATTTCTCATCCGACTATCATGCATATAAGGGGACCGCTCTAAGCTTGGCCCATACCCTTTTTCAAACCGCAGTATTCCGGCCACCCCACAGCAGTAAAAAGGTGGAGGGCCTCTATTACACCGGTCATTATACACATCCGGGGGTTGGGGTCCCGATGACCCTCATCTCTTCAGAAATAGTGGCTGATGTAATTAAAAACAAAACAGCCTCTTCCTCCGCCTGAGGTTACCCTAGGTCCGCCTCTCGATCCCTGTTGCTCTCTATTGATCCCTGTTGATAGAAGTTTTTGTTTGACTTTCTTGCTAAATAGTAACACCATTTATTTAGGGAGAGCCCAGGCAGCGATGAAGAGATTTATTCTAATACTGTTTATTCTATTGATATCGGTTCCTCTTCTGAGTTCACAGGAACCCGAATACGATGCCGCCCTTATTCCTATTGAGGGAGAGATCGATCCATTTCAAGTAGTGTTCCTGCGCCGTTCAATTGAAAAAGCCCAGGATTCCGGGGTATCCCACATCATTTTCAGTATCAATACCTTCGGTGGACGTGTAGATTCGGCACTTCAAATCGCTACCCTAATCGGTTCTCTCGATGAACTTCACACAGTTGCCTATATACCGGCGGAACCTGAAAGTGTCGGGGTGAGCTGGTCCGCCGGCGCCCTCATCAGTTTCGCCAGTAATTCCATTTATATGGCACCGGGCACCTCTGTCGGGGCGGCCGCTCCTGTCTATCAGACATCTGAAGGAATGCAGCCGGCGGGTGAAAAGACCGTAAGCGCGGTAAGAACCCAGTTAGCTTCCCTGGCTGAAAAAAACGGGTACCCACCGGAGGTAGCCCTTGCAATGGTTGACCAGGATATTGAGCTTACCGTCACTACTACTCCGGAGGGATACAAATTTCTCAGCACTACTCCCTCCTCTTCCTCTACTTCTGAAGATGAGAAAACTGAAAGCAAAGAAGACACCACCATCCTGAGCCCTGCGGGCAAACTCCTCACCCTCACCTCCGGTCAAATGGACCTCTACGGTATTTCTAAGGGAAGCCCAGCTTCAGTAGAAGCACTTCAGGAACTCCTGGAAATCAATTCACCCTTGCGGATCAAGCCTTCCTCCGCCGATCAGATAGTTCATTTTCTCACAAGCGCGGCTGTGGCGAGTTTATTATTAACAATCGGACTCTTAGCGCTGTATCTGGAAATATCCAGCCCGGGTTTTGGCATCCCCGGAACAATTGCTATTACCGCCTTTGCCCTGATGTTTGTCTCCAGCGGACTTCTTGGAACACTTAGTTCTATAGAATTACTTTTATTTTTGGCCGGTATTATATTGCTGATAGTAGAGGTGTTTCTGATCCCCGGCTTTGGAGTGGCTGGTATCAGCGGTTTGATTTGTATGACCGCCGGTTTGGTCCTCTCGCGACAAGAGTTTATCCTTCCGGACAATCAATGGCAAATGGAAATATTTACCCGAAACTTACTCCTGGTATTCGGCACCCTGGCTGCATCGTTTGTGCTGTTGGGAATCCTTATGATGTTCTTTCCAAAGATCAGGTTCTTTCAGCGGCTGATTCTTACCAACCCCTCGCCTTCTCCGGCTCACGCTTCTAGTACAGGGGCCGGCACTGAGGGAGTGAATAATGAAGCGGCGGATTCTGCTTCAGAGCTGTACCCCGGCGCGGAGGGAAAAGTCTTAACAAAGCTGAGGCCCGCCGGAAAAATTGCGATAGGTGATTCGACATACTCCGTAGTAACAGAGGGACGCTGGATTGAGGCTGGATCAAAGGTAAGGGTTGTCGAAATTGAGGGAAACCGTATTGTAGTGGAGGAAACAACGGCATGATTGCAATAATTGCTCTGGCGGTGGTCGGTATAGCAGCAATGATTATTGAACTTTTTGTACCCGCCGGGGGAATTATCGGTTTAGTCGGGCTCGGCAGTATTATAGCATCTATAGTTCGTACTTTTCAGACCCAGGGAAACCTTGTGGGATCCCTCTTTTTACTCGGCGCTTTTATTGCACTACCCACAATATTTATCCTCTATTTTAAGTTTTTTCCACGAACCTTCATGGGCCGCCGTCTTATTCTTTCACAAAATCAGTCCCCCGAGACGGGATACTCCAGCCATACTGATCATCACTACAAAAGTCTGATGGGAGAAACAGGAACCACAGAAACAGCCCTTCGGCCGGCAGGCTCAATTATTGTAAAGGGAAAACGCTTTAGTGCCGTCACCGACGGCGAGTTTATAGAACAGGGAGTATCCGTTCGGATAGTTCATATTGAGGGAAACCGCATTGTGGTGCGGAAAGGAGAATCGTAATGGCAATGATTGTTTTATATGTCATCATCGGCATTGTACTGCTGGTTTTTATCGCCTTCTTTTTCAAGTTTTTTAGTTTATGGTTCCGGGCATTGCTCTCCGGCGCTCATATTTCTATGGGCCGATTAGTAGGCATGTGGATTCGAAGGGTCAGGCTCAAAGTCATTGTCGACAGCCGGATTATGCTCACCAAGGCCGGAATCGGCATCGATAGCGATCTCCTTGAAACCCACTATTTGGCCGGCGGTGATGTTTTGAGAGTGGCAAAAGCACTGATAGCCGCAAACAAGGCCAGTATACCGCTCAACTTCCAGAAGGCCGCAGCCATAGACCTTGCAGGAAGGGACGTACTGGATGCGGTCAAGACAAGTGTAAACCCAAAGGTCATTGACTGTCCGAATCCTGAAATGGGGCGAAGCACCATTGACGCCGTAGCTAAAGACGGTATCCAGCTGAGGGCAAAAGCCCGCGTTACGGTAAGGGCCAATATTGAAAGACTGGTCGGCGGTGCCAAGGAAGAAACAATTATTGCCCGTGTAGGCGAAGGGATTGTTACAACGATCGGATCTTCGGAGAGCTATAAGGATGTGCTGGAAAACCCCGATCAGATTTCCCGCACGGTCCTCCAGAAAGGCCTTGATGCCGGAACGGCCTTTGAAATTCTCTCAATCGATATTGCCGATATCGATGTAGGCGAGAACGTCGGCGCAAAACTTCAGGCTGATCAAGCTGAAGCCGATAAACGCAGGTTTCAGGCAGTTGCAGAGCAGCGGCGTGCCGCAGCGCAGGCCCGTGAACAGGAGATGATAGCTCAAGTACAGGAAAATCGGGCTAAGGTTGTGCTGCAGGAAGCCGAAATTCCAAAGGCTATCTCCGAGGCCTTCCGCAAGGGCAATTTAGGTATTATGGATTACTACCGCATGAAGAATGTGCAAGCCGATACCAGCATGCGCCAGAGCATCAGCGGTGAAGGCACCGGCGGTACAGGCGAAACCGGTAAAGACAGCAACACCTAGAACAAGGACGATAAGGGATATCAAAATGAATGCATACGGTGACGCAATTGCAACCTTGTTCACAGTTTTTACCTTTATCCTGATTATTGTACTGCCTGTGGTTATGTCTTTTATCCAGGCTAAGAAAGACCGCAGAACAGATGCCCCACAGGCACGCACATCCGCTTCTGGAAAGAGAGGGTCCTCCGCAAGAGACGGCGGGGGACTTTTCTCCTCTATAGCATTACTGCGAAAACAGGACCGTGAAAGTGATCCCAAAGTAAGTTTTAGCGAAGGCGCAACCCAGGTAAAAGCTTACGAACAGAGGACCACTCAACAACTGGGAGCAAAATTCGACCCGATCAAAGAAATGAAGCATTCTTATGGAAAATCACTTTCACAAGTAAGCGAAACCGCAGGCTACTCGGCCGATCGAGGGAAGCACGCCGCCCTTCCCAATTCCCTCCCTGTTTCAAGGCTTAGGGAATTAAATGAATTACAAAGGGCAATTCTGCTTTCAGAAATCCTCGGCCCGCCAAAGGGTTTATAAGAAGAGAATACTTAGTAATATTTATTTTAGCTTGACGCCGATAATTATAATGCTATACTCACATCTAAAGTGTGACACTAAAATCTATTTAACTATTTTAAAGAAAGAGGGGCGGTTGCATGAGCGAAAACCGGCACTATTGCGTAAAGGCCACTGTAGGTGCTTTGATTGAGAGCGACGGAAGACTTCTTCTGGAACAGCGAAATCACGATCCCTTTGAGGGGCATTGGTGCATCCCGGGGGGACACATTGAGTACGGAGAGCCGGTGGAAAAGGCAATGGTGCGGGAAGTACATGAAGAAACAGGGCTCCAGGTAATTAACTACAGTTTTTTTAACTTTTATACCGAACACTATTCTGAATTTAACTGGCATGCAGTGGCGCTCATATTTGTTGCCTACACCACCGGAACGCTGAAACGACAAGAGTCGGAGGTAAAAGAGCTACGCTGGTTCACCCGTGAGGAGATGCATTCCCTGCCCTTCGCATTTGAACACCGTCGGATCGTAGAAGATTTTTACGGTGATTAAGAATTAGAAGGGACCGAAATTTATACGTACCGCAATCATCAAAAAGCACAGGGTCACCGCCATGACCATTCCCTGTATGGGAAGGGTCCATCTCAGCCATTTAGGATAACTTACCACGGTAAAACCTAATGCAATCAACAACAACGCGTTTGAAGGATAAATCATATTACTGAATCCGTCCCCAAAATCAAAAGCCAGCACAACCGTCTGACGGGTAAGCCCTACCAGGTCCGCGAGGGGAGTGAGAATCGGCATCATCAAAAACGCCTTCGCGGAAGCTGAGGCCACAAAAAAATTGAGCACCATGGTGAGGCCATAAATAAGTAAGGCCGCACCATACGGTCCGGTTCCCCGGATAAGCTCGGAGGCATGATACAGAATGGTATCCATAATTCCTCCGAGCGAAATAATATGTTTCACACTCATAGCCATCATTATCAGTAAGACCGCGGGGAGTATTGAAAGAGTTCCTTTTAAAAATACTATTACAATTTCACGCCCGGATAAGCCGGCCAAAAACCCTCCGCCGACTCCGGCTATAAAAAACAATACTCCCATTACAGGAAACGCAAGAAAAGTGATGGATGCTATCTGGGAAGAAACCAATACAAATCCTATTGCAGTTCCAATCCATCCTAATACCCACCACAAGGAACGCCTCAGCCGAGGACCATGCAAATAGGTCGAATCATCACCATCGACGGGGGTATAGTTATCCCGCACTTCCAGATCATCCCTATACACAAGGGAGGATTGGGGGTCCCGTTCTACCTTTTTTGCATGGCTGCGTACGAAGATAAATACGAGAACATATACCGTGATAAAAAAGAGAATCCGCAGCCAGGCACCAGAGAAAAGGGGCAGCCCCGCAATTCCCTGGGCTACTCCTATTGTAAAGGGATTTGTGACGGCAGCGGAAAAACCAAAGGCCATGGCCAACAAACTCATACCTAAACCGGTAAGGGAGTCCCATCCCAGTGCATATGCCAGGGGAACTACAATTACCACCATCGGTACCATACCCTCATATATACCCAAAACTGCAGCGGAAAACATAAAAAAGAAAATAATAATCGCCATCAACAGGTATTTTTTGTGGGTAAAACGCTCCACCAGAGCCCGGAGGATCGACTTCATAATCCCGCCGGTTTCAAGGATATGAAAGGCCCCGCTAATAAGTACCAACAGCAGGATAATAGTATTTATTGTAAGGCTGTCCGTACCCCAGAGCACCTCAAAAGGAGCGGTAAACCACCGCCACACCGCCGGGGGACTGACCTCGACCGGAGTGTAGGACCCCGGCACCACCATCTCCCGACCATCAATGAGCTTTCTTTCATATTCACCGGAAGGTACCATCCGTGTCAGTACTCCGGCGAATATCATCAGCACAAGCAGGATAATTATCGCCGAGAGAAAAGCCTTTTTCCCTATTTGAAGGCTGCTCTGTTCTTGATGCTGTACATTGGACATTGTGTTACTCCTCCCCCCGTGTTAAAAATTTTCAAGCAGCCCCCTATACACCTGAACGGCCTTCACAAGAACATCAACCGGTGTCCGCTCGTCCGTAGAATGCAGTGAACCAAGTAATGCCCTGTCCAAGATAAAAGGAATAAAGCGATATATGTTATCACTGATTTCTCTAAAGTGCCGGGAATCCGTTGTAACCAAAACTAGTGAAGGGGAAACTACAATATCAGGATACACCGCCGTAATCGCCTCTTTAAGCCGCCGGTACCCTTCGTGTTCCGTGCAGGAAACCGGCAGCGGGTCATTACCTCCCGTGGGAGGGACAGTCGCCACTTTGACCGGTAAACCCTTCACCGCCTTTTGCATATGCCTCACCACATCCCCAACAGTTTCCCCCGGAAGTATACGGCAGTTTATTACCGCTGAGGCCCGTGCCGGCAGGACATTTTCTTTTGAACTTCCCTGGAGCATCGTTACGGCCTGGGTAGTTCGGATAAGTGCGTTCGTGGTAGGAGTCCGCTGTAAAATCGGTTTAAGTAGAGGGGCAAAAACCCCGGTATTACGCAGCATTAGTGTAATAATCCCCCGAGTGTAGGGAGCAACATACGCAAAGAGCTCCGCCACCGGACCGATAATGCGTGGAGGGAAGGGGTTTTCCTCGACCAGAGCAACTGCCTTTGAGAGAGTCCCCGCAGCTGTTGACGGGAGCGGCATCGAGGCATGGGCACTTTTTCCTTCAACACTTAATTCAATATCAACAAGCCCCTTCTCACTGGTACCGATGAAAGCTACATTCCGATCAACCACACTAAAGACTTCAGGGGTCACCATGGTCATGCCTTCGTCATATACGGCGTAAAATTGAACTCCCTGTTCCTTAAAATAACGGACTATGCTTTTAGCACCCCTGTCTCCTCCAAGTTCCTCATCATGGCCCGAGGCAAAATATACCGTGCGGGTGGGAGACCACCCGTTGGAAAGTGCTTCCTCAGCAGCTTGTAAAATGCTGATGAGGGGCCCCTTATTATCAAGGGCCCCCCGCCCCCATACCTCGTTTTCCTCAACCCGTCCATCAAAGGGAGGGTATTTCCACTCGGTTAAATTTTCAGCAGGTACTACATCGTAGTGTGCAAGCATCAAAATCGGTTTTGCCTTTGTATCGCTTCCCGAGATTTTCAACACCAGACTATAATCTGCTATTGTTACCTTCTCGGCCCTTTTAAAAAGGTGTGGAAATGCTTCAGGTAAAAACTCTAAAAATTTTTCAAATTGGTCGTACTCTATACTTGAGCCTTCAGTATAGGAGACCGTCTTAAAGCGAATCGCCGAAGACAGTTTATCGACAATCTCCATGGTGTTATCCTCTTTTTCTTTTATGATACCGGCTTTTATTTACATACATTTTTTTATCGGCCTGATTTAATAACTCATGCACATCACTATGACGGGCAGAGTTATATTCCAGTATCCCCCGACTTACACTTACCTCATAAGGTTTATCGGAAGAAGAGTTTAATTCCCTAAAGTTTTCTTCTATTCTCTCCCAAATTTTAACTGCATTTGAGTAGTTGCAGTTTCTATACATCATTAAAAACTCATCTCCTCCGAGACGACAGAGTAAATCTCCTTTACGAAGCTCCTCTCTCATCATTGCAGCTACCGACTGGATGAGCTGGTCCCCCTCATCGTGCCCCCACGTGTCGTTTACCTTTTTCAAACCGTTCACATCCACAAAACAGATACTCAGGGGTTTCGCCTCTCGTTTGGATTGATAGAGCTCATGTTGCAGCATTGTAAGCCCGACCCTGCGGTTGTATACACCGGTCAGTTCATCGTAAGTAGCATACTCCTTTAGACGAGACTCAGCATCTTTACGGGCGGTTATATCAACCACTGAAAGTAAAAAGGTCGAGTCCTGTGCATTCAGACGGCTAATTCGTATTTCAACCCAACGAATTTGGCCGGCTTTTCCCAAAATTCTAAACACATACTCTTCTTCAATCTTGCCCTTCCGAACCACATTGTGTATTACATGCATGATGTCCTTGTACTCATCGGGATGTACAAGCTCGGTAAGCTTCAACGTATACAACTCATCCTCGGAATACCCGGTTATCCTCACCGCCCCTGGATTAACATAGGAAAAACTATATTTTTGTACGATAAATATTCCTACCGGAGAATTTTCGGTATAGGCTTTAAACCTCGACTCACTTTCGATCAGTTTCTGATGCTGGTTTCTATTGTTTTGAATATCCTGATGAATACCGTGCATAATTAATGGGCGGTTATCAGGGGTCCATGTGGTAATTTGGCCCTCCGCATAAATCCATTTCCACTGTCCATCGGCAGTATGCATTCGAAAAAACTGCGTATACCCATCACTGTCGCCGGCCAGATACTCCTGTATGTTCTCCGCCAATTGAGTACGATCCTCCGGATGTATCAACGCAAAAAAATCAGCAAAGGAGAGACTGGTTTTTTGTTGGGTATATCCAAGCATACTGTACCATCGTTCATCTACTTCAATACGCTCATTTTTTATATCCCAGTTCCAATACCCAAGGTTCCCCCCTGCTAGGGCAAGCTCCGCTTTATGCTCCTTTTGTTGCAACTTATCCCGCATTAAAAAGATTTCAATAGTAGTAAGGTAGTGGAGAAAGGCGATTCCCCATGCCAAAATTATTAAAATAAAAAGAAGTAGGTTCAGCTGCACACTAAAGTGCGCCTCCGCGTGTTGGACTATATGAAACGGAGAAAATACAACTACAAGACTTACTAGACTTAATAAAAGCGCATGCAGGGGGCCAAGCGAAAAAACTGCGGGGACGGCGATGATAACAGCAGTGTAAGTGGTGAAACCGATAATGCTGCTTCCGGCGACATGAAGAAAATTACCCGCCCATACTATATAAAAAAGTACTACCCCGTGAAATAGTACTGTTTTAAATCGGGTAAAAAACTTCCTAGAGGAAATACGATCCAGACTTAGTGAAAGAAGTATCAATAACAAAGAGCCCGCGGATAGTACATAATACATAGCCCTTATAATTGCATCCTGCGGCCTGAGAAATAAAAGAGAAAGGATTCCTAGCAGCACCACAATTGCAGCTGCAATTGTAAGGCGTGAATAATTCAGTTGACTCTGAAATAAATACACACGATTCCCATATTTACGCTTTATTTGGGGAACACTTTTCAGTAAAGAGAAAAAACCGTATATTTCCATCTATATAAACATAGGCAATGGAACACCGCTTGTCAAAAAATAAGAGACTGTCCCGAAGCTTAGCGCATTTTTTTATACACTGGAAAAAATCTTGATTACCTGAAGCAGAACATAAAAATTTCGGCCGGCATTCATATCCTGCTGCACGTTGTCTTGAGATGATAAGTAAAAGGCTCTACAATGCAGTTATGCAGTTACTATTTTATCCGAACCTGCCCGGTCTGCAGCATTTCGGCATGCAAATTCCGGTACTTGATACCCGTGCTACATCTACAATTGAGATGCTCCAACAGGATCCCGAAATTGGTCCTCATATGCCGGAACTCCTCTTCACTTCCCAAACCGAGGATATTCGCAGAGAGGATATCGCCCGGGTTCACTCCGAAAAATACGTACAGGCCCTTTATTCCGAGGACCTTAAAGCCCTTCTTTTACAGGCCTACGAGCTTATAGATAAAAATGGGGAATATAACCGTTACAATCCGGACCTCGCAAAAAGCCCCCTCACAGACATTTTTAAGGTAATATGTACCCGAACCGCAGGCAGCCTTCAGTGTATGCGCAGTGCATTGGATCAACAGTTTTGCTTCTATTTCGGCGGGGGCTTTCATCACGCCCACGCAGATTTTGGGCACGGGTTTTGTATAATGAACGATATTGTCATCGGAATCCGCAGGCTCCAGGCTGAGGGTAGAATAAAAACGGCATGGGTTATCGACGGCGATGCCCACAAGGGAGACGGGACCGCCGCTCTAACCGCCAATGACCCCTCAATTGCTACATTGAGTGTTCATATGAAAAGCGGCTGGCCCCTTGATGTACAACGCTATGACGAAAATGGAAAGGAACACCCCTCCTTTATTCCGAGTACGGTAGATATTCCTATTGAATCGGGGCAGGAAGCCGACTACGCCGCTGCGCTTAACTTTGGAATTGCAGAACTCGAAGCCGCACTGCCCCAGCCGGACCTTGCAGTTGTAGTATTCGGCGCCGACCCCTATGAGTATGACGGCCTTGATTCCACCTCACAATTAAAACTAAGCCTGGAACAGCTGAAAGAACGGGATTCAATTATTTTCGACTTTTTAGACTCCCGCAAAATACCCGCCGCGTATTTAATGGCAGGCGGATACGGCCCCCATGCGTGGGAGGTAAATTATCAGTTTCTAAAATGGGTCATGCTTGAACGGGGGCTTTTACCGACAACACTGCACGAAAACTCACATCAAAAAGACCAAGACAAAAATCAGAAAGAGAACCACGAAGAGGCTCCCGGGTAAGTATGCTTCATCTGAAACGCATTTCAGTTGAAAATATGCAAAATAGACAAAACCTCATGCAATCCCGCTTCTGGGCAAAGGTAAAAGACCGGATGGGGTGGCATCCCCTCGCCTTTCAAATCACATGGCAGGACCGGAGGGATACCCTCCTGCTGTTTATTCAAAACCCCGCCAATCAGTACTCCTGGGCGTATGTCCCCTGGGCCCCTACTTTTTCTGTTCCCGAGGAGTATCGCGGCCTTTTTCTTGAACAGCTCTCCCAGCACTTGCTTGGTTTTCTTCCCGAAGAATGCATATTTATCCGGTATGACCTTCCTTGGAAATCCCCCTATCAGGAAGAGCTGCCCCCCTCCGAACACCTTCGCGAACTGCGCATGAACTTCGGCACCCGACAGAAAAATCTGCGAAAAGCACCGACGGACGTACAACCGCCGGATACTCAAGTGCTCGATATTTCTAAAGATTCAGACCAACTTCTACGGGAGATGCGCTCGAAAACCCGATATAACATCCGCCTCGCCCGGAAGAAGGGTGTGAGGGTTACGGATGCCCGGTTTGACCGCCTCGATGAATGGTACCGTATGTATACAGAAACCGCACGGAGAAACGGAATTTCTCTCCACTCCTATGAGAATTTCAAAAAGCTGCTTGAGGTCGAAGCGAAGGAAGACCTTCCCAACACCGATATTCATCTGCTTATCGCCGAGAAAGACCATACCCCCCTGGCGGGGATGCTTTTAGCGCTCCACGGGAAAACTGCAACCTACTTATACGGTGCCTCCCACAGTGAACAACGTAATCTTATGCCTACCTACCGCTTACAGTGGGAGGCTATCCGCCTGGCCCAGCACAATCGGTGTACCTATTATGATCTATTCGGTATTCCCCCGGCGGACCAGCCGGGGCATCCCATGTATGGTCTGTATAGATTTAAGACGGGCTTCGGAGGATATTCTTTTCACCGTCAGGGATGCTGGGACTATCCGATTGATCGAAAGGCCTACCTTCAGTATGCCGGACAGGAACCCGTCGGGACAGCATACCATCGCCGGTAACACAGCCGTTAAAACAGCGCTTAAAACAGCGCGGAAAATTGCTTGAACAGCTGGGGGATTCCCTCTTTTTGTGTGCCGATTCCCTGCCATACAGGGGGTCTGCCGCCCCCTTTTCCGCCGATAAGGGACATGAGCTCCTTACGCTGGGCATTAAAATCAAAATCCACCTGTTCGGAAACTGCAACCATCCACTGAAAGCTCTCACCTTGATGGTTTATTAGACATGCCGCCCATTCAGTATCATTCGGCAGCTCCTGGATGATCTTTTTTAAGAAATCCTTTCCTTCATCCTCAAATTCGGAGAGCATCACCGGTAGTGTGCCTTGGGCACCTTTCAACAGCTGCTCTGCGGTAAGCCGAGCTACCCGGCTTTCAAGTTCGTTGGCACGCTTTCTCTGTTCGGTAAGCTCCCGAAGGGTACTTTCAACCCGTGGAATCAGATCCTGCATAGGGGCGGAAAACCAATCGACCAAGGTGGCTACCGTTTGGTTCTTCAACTCGTAATCTTGAATTGCCCTGTCCCCTATTTTCCAATACAGCCGCACTCTTCCTCTGATCTTCTCAGTGTATATATGTTTTACCAGCTTTACTTCACCGGTACTATCGGTATGGATTCCCCCGCATGCAACCGCATCGTAGGTATCGAGCTTCACCAGGCGGATATCACCGCCCACTTTCGGCTCCCTTCGCAAATCATAATCGCCTAACTCCGATTCTTTAACCCAAGAGCTCCGGATTGGAAGGTTGCGGTTAATCATCTCAACGGCAACAGTCTCTATCTCCGAAATTTCTTCCTGTGTAATTGAATCGGTATCTATTTCAATAGTTGTATACTCATCACCCTGATGAATAGCCACTGTATTGTATCCCAGACGCCGGTACATTACCGCTGAAAGTATATGCTGTCCGGTGTGCTGCTGCATATAGTCGAAACGATGACTCCATTTGATCAGCCCGCGGACCTCGATAGTGGTATCCTCCGGCTTCTCCGCCAGATAATGCCATACTTTCCCCTCACGCTTCTCCACGCGATTTACCGCGATGTTATTTATCCACCCTATATCCGAAGGCTGACCGCCCCCCTCAGGGTAAAACAAGGTCCGATCAAGTTGGACTGCCCACTCTTTTTTCACCTGCTCTACCGCTGTGATTTTTGCGGTAAAACTTGACTCATAAGGCGACTCATAATACAGAAGCTCACTCATACACGATCTCCCTGTTTCAGGTTACGAATTGTTCAACCTGCTTCGAAATCCCGTCGATTGTTTCGGAAATAAACTGGATTGCCTCGTTTAAATCGGATACCGCGGAATTAATTTCCTGGATACCGGTATTTATCTCCGATACTGCATGGTACACATTCTGTGATACCTCTTCAACATTGTTGGTGGACTCGCGAATCGATTCGGAACCGCTGGTCATATCAGCCGAACCACTCTTTACCTCGGCGGTTATCTCTCGCAGCGACTCAACCGCGTTGTTTATTTCTGTAGCCCCTGTTGAAAGCTCGTCCATTGTAGAAGAAACCTCGGTAAAAGCCTCGGTTGCTTCGTGCGCCCGCCCTTCGATATCTTGATACAGCTGTACAGTATGCTCGGTGAAAGACTTCAGCTCGGAAATACTCTCAACGGTACTCTCCAGGGTATCCGATATCTGGCTTGCATTGCTGGAGGAGGATTCAGCAAGCTTACGTATTTCTCCCGCAACTACCGCGAACCCGCGCCCCGATTCTCCGGCATGGGCGGCTTCAATAGAGGCGTTCATCGCCAGCAGGTTTGTTTGATCGGCAATATCATTGATCATATTTACAATATTCATTACCTCGGATACCCGGGCGTTTAGGTCGTCCACCTTCTTTTCAGTCCGTGATATCTCTTCCCGTCCGCCCTTTGTAAACTGCAGCAATTCCTCTATGCGGCTGCGCTTCTCAGAGGTTGTAGTGGCTACATTCTGAATCGAGGCGACCATTTCATTTATCGATGCCGCCGACTCCTCTACCGCCGAAGCCTGGTTGCTGATGTGGCCCTCAAGCTTGCCTACCACCGAGGTTATTTTCTCCATGGACTCCGAAGTGTCCGTTACCTGCTGATTGAGCCTTTCCACCTGCGAATATATTGAACTGCTGGTAGCGGAGATTTCCTCAACTGAAGAAGCCGTTTCGGTTGAACCTGCCACAATGGCATCCCTCTGTTCATGGGCACGACTCACCTCTCCCTTCACCGAGTCTACTATCGAACGGAGGGTTTCTACAAACCGATTAAAATTGGCGGTAAGATCACCGATCTCGTCACGACTCGACACTTGAAGTTCCCGGGTCAGGTCTCCGCCTCCCTCGGCAATTTCTCTTAAAAGCTTGTCGGCTTTCTTTACCGGTTGTACAATCCGGCGACTAAAGAAGTACGCAAAAAGAAGGCCCGCTGCTAGTACAGTGGCGATAATTATAAGCATGCGGCTTATTGCCTCCCGGGCCTGCCGGGTATAGCTCTCTCTTTGGTCCGCTACTATTGCATCAATGTCGTCTGTATAGTTACCCGTACCCACTACCCAGTCGTAGGGTTCAAAATAGAGGGAATACCCGCGTTTAGGAAGGGCTTCGCCCCCCTCTTTTTTAGGAAACCAGTAATCGGTAAAACCGCCTCCCTCCTGCAATCCATGGGCAATGATATCTTTAATAATGTAGTTTCCCTTTACATCCTGCAATTCAAGCCGGTTGGTCCCCTCTACGTCCTGCCCGAGGAGCACTACATTCTTTCCTTCACTTGTATCTATCCAGAAATACCCATCCTCACCGTATCTGAGTTCACGGGCAATATCGGCGGCCAACTCCTTTGCCTCTTCTTCATCGAACCGGCCGCTATTCTGCATTTCTTTAATGGTATCAAGCATGCTGTGAACGGTCTGTACCTCGTACTTTATCAATCTATCGAATCCCTGGCGGAGAGATTTCTCATACATCTCAAGACCTTCACGACTCTGCTGCAATAATAATGAGGACATAAAAAAACCGGTAACAAACCCGATAAGCAAGGCTACACCTATCGTCATGAGCACAATTTTTGATGTGAGACTCTTCATCAACTCCCCCTCTAATTCAATTTCTCTTTAAAACGGCCCCTATTCTAAGAGCCCTATTCTAAGAG
>CAZDFY010000024.1:23405-38769 GCA_964504785.1 uncultured Sediminispirochaeta sp.
TCTAATTCAATTTCTCTTTAAAACGGCCCCTATTCTAAGAGCCCTATTCTAAGAGGCTTATTCTAACACAACTTTTCAACTGATGCGAACACTGTGGGTATAAATATTCATTTTGGGAGGGCGGGCAAATCCAACTAGAGTGAGCCGATACTTATGTGCGGTCTCAACAGCACGATCGCTCGGAGGGGCCACCGATACTATGAGGGGAACTCCAATTCGGACAGCCCGTACAGCAATATCGTTGGATATTCTGCCGGAGGTTATTAAAAAACAATTCTCCAGGGCCTCTCCCCTTTTTTTGTTTTTCCCGCTGTTCGATTTCTCGGATAATAACCACCCACCGACGACTTTATCAATAGCCGTTCTTCGACTCAGGTCCTCTTTCCAATCTAATATCTCATCTCCCCTGCAGAGGGCGGCAACATGTACGGCACCGGTCTCCTTAAAGAGAGTAGAAAGCTTCTGAAACCTCCGCACCGATGTATTCACCTCCGCCGCAGAAAAACAGGGTTCCATGGGGGTTCGCACAAGTGCGAGCGTCGAATCGGCGGGGGAACAATCCTCATGGAGATATACAAATGCGGTAAGCCCCTTCCATTCTATACGTGCCACATCTTCAGGAAAGATTCCCTTCTGAATATAAAGCGCCCCGTATACAAATGATTCACGATCCCTATCTAAACAAGGGGCAGACAATACCTGTGTCTCTTCAATGTACACTGCAACATGGGCTTCCCGAATAACAATATCGTCTACTCGTTTTTTCTCATCACCCTTTACACATATAATTGGAGTTTTCTTCGTCACCTCACTCATTGCACCCTCACCCTTTTTTCCAGCTGGAAAAGCCGCTCTACATCGGCGGCTTGATTGATGTTTAGAAAGGAAGGCCCCCCGTGCTCTGGTTTTGGAAGTTCCCCTGGGGCTACTTCTACCCGCGGCATTTGTGTAATTACCGGCTGCAGCTTATAATTACCGCTCCGATACGCCTTCTCCCAATAGGAGAGGTGCCCGGCAGGGTATAAGCCGAGCAGCGGTTGGAGCCCTTCCTTCGAATGCACCACGACCGCTTTTCCGGATTCCCGTTTATTCCATAGAAAAGGGAGCAGCCCATCGGTCAGGAGTACAATATCACAGGCAAGTAACAGAAGCCACTCTTTCACAAAGGGCCCTAGGGTGAGTATTCCGCTTAGGGGAGAGGAAGTGCTGTACAAATCCGGAAGCACCGGGCAGTCGAAGCGATTATACAAAGCCTGTTCCTTCGCCAAAATATACACATCGGAGGAGATCTTCTTTGCCCCCAGAACGGACCATTCCACCAGGGGCCGCCCCCTCCACTCAATAAAGGCCTTATTTCGCCCCAATCTGCGGCTTGTGCCTCCCGCTAGGACCCCCGCAACTAGATGTTCTTTCCTTGTTTTTTTTTCTTCTTCAGCCACGGCTTACTCCATTTTTTCAATCCGGCATGCAGCCACTTTTAGTTCCGGAATTTTTGAGACCGGATCAAGCACGTCGTTGGTAAGTCGATTAGCCGGAGATTCATGAAAGTGAAAAGGAATAAATACCACCCCCGGTGCTACCCTTTCACTCCTTCGGGCGAATATTTCAATATCCCCCCTACGGGTAATAACCCTCACACGACACCCGTCACAGGCACCTATTTGCTCTAGATCCTTCACATTTATTTCTACATACGCATCCTTTGCAAAACTGTTCAGAGGCTTTGAACGGCGGCTCATAGTTGCGGTGTGATAATGATACAGCATCCGTCCGGTAGATAGTATCAAGGGATAAGTGCGGTCCGGCCGCTCAGCCGGGGGAAGATAATCAACAGGATGAAATTTCCCCTTCCCCCTTTTAAACTCGTCCTTGTGGAGGTACAAAGTACCCGGATGGTCGGCGTTTGGGCAGGGCCAATGCAGCTCCTCCTTCTCAAGGCGCCTATAATTGATACCACCGTAAATCGGAGCTACTTTCGCAATCTCATCCATTATTTCCGAGGCTGAGTTATAGGACATGGAATAGCCCATCCGCTGGGATAAATCCGTAACAATTTGCCAATCCGGTTTCGCCGCTCCCGGAGGAGTAACCGCCTTCCGCACCCTCAGCACACTACGGCCGCTGTTGGTAAAGGTCCCCTCCTTTTCGGCAAAGGAGGCGGCCGGAAGAACTACATCCGCATAACGGGCGGTTTCACTCAGGAAAATATCCTGCACCACCAGAAAATCAAAGGCCTCTAGGGCTTTCTCGACATGCTTGAGGTTCGGGTCCGAGAGCATGGGATTTTCTCCCATGATATATAATCCCCGGACCCGTTTCTCTATGCCCGCCTTCATTATCTCGGTCACGGTTAATCCAGGTTCCCCCGACAGAGACTCAACCTTCCACTCACGCTCAAACTTCTTCCTGCTTTCAGGGTCGGTGACTTTCTGATATCCGGGAAAAATATTCGGCAGGGCCGCCATATCTCCGGCCCCCTGTACATTGTTCTGCCCACGCAGGGGATTTACACCAGTTGATTTCCGACCTATTTGCCCAGCCACCATTGCAAGGTTCGCCAGGGAAAGCACATTATCGGTTCCGGTGGTGTGCTGGGTAATTCCCATCGCATACACAATTGAAGAGGCGGCGGCCCCCGCATAAAAGCGGGCAATTTTTCGTATCGTATCGGCGGCTATCCCCGAAATTTCCTCAACCTTCTCGGGGCTGTACTGCTTAAGGGTCTTGCTCATTTCTTCGAAGCCCTCTGTTCGCCCATTGATAAAGTCCTCGTCAAGCAGCCCCTCTTCTATGATCACATGCATCACCCCGTTTATCCACGCCACATCACTTCCCGGGTTCTGCCGGACCCATATATCGGCATATTCGACCAAATCGATCCTCCTCGGATCAACAACAATAAGCTTAGCACCCTTACGTACCGCGTTCTTGATATAAGTGGCAGTAACAGGATGGGTTTCGGTTACATTTGAGCCGGTTACCAAAATACAGTCGGCATCCGCAAGTTCAGGTATAGAGTTGGTCATTGCCCCCGAGCCGAAGGCGGTACCCAACCCTGCAACGGTCGGGGCGTGACAGAGCCGGGCACAGTGGTCCACATTATTCGTACCAAAGGCCGCCCGCACAAATTTCTGAAATACGTAGTTTTCCTCGTTTGTACATTTTGCCGAAGAAAGCCCGGCTAATGCATCTCCGCCGTACTCCCGCTGGATCTTTTTAAAACGGGAGGCCACAATATCCAGTGCCTCATCCCAGTCCACTTCAAAGAACTCTCCCTTCCGCTTTACCAGGGGTCGTGTAAGCCGTTCAGGGCTATGGACAAACTCATAGCCGAACCGCCCCTTTACACATAAGCGGCCGTTATTCGGCCGTCTTTCCGATCCCCTCACCCTCACGATTTTGTCGTTCTTAATCCAAAGGTCAAGTTGGCATCCGACTCCGCAGTACACACAGGTGGTGGTCACCCTTTTCTCTATGTCAAAGGGCCGAAAGCGTTCGACAATCGGCTTTTCTAAAAGAGCGGCAGTTGGACATACCTGCACACACTCTCCACAGCCGTCACAGGAAGAACCCTTCCAGGCGCCGAACTCCGGAGAAATAAAAGCAGCATATCCTCGGTGAACAAAATCCAATACCCTTTTTTCCTGCAGCTCATCACACGCACGTATGCAGCGCCCGCAGCGGATACATTTTTTTGCGTCGTATATCAGTACCGGGGAGGTCTTGTCATGGGGCAGAGGGATACTTCCCTCTGTATCTCCCATGGGCAAATCGGAAATTTTTCGGCCCTTTTCTACCCCTACATCGTAGCGGTACGCCAGGTCCTGAAGCTCACATTCACCGTTGGCATCACACACAGAACAGTCGTACTCGTGCTCCACAAGATGGAGCTCCAAAGTAGTCCTCCGTAACTCTTCAATCTCTTCGTCAAAAGCTGTAACCTGCAACCCCTCTTCTACCTGGGTTGAACAGGCGGTAACCAGCCCGCGCCGCCCCTCAATTTTCACAATGCACATCCTGCAGGCGGCGGTTGGAGAGAGTTTTTCAAGGAAACAAAGACTCGGGATATCAATTCCATTTTCCCGGGCAGTAACCAGCAGATTTGCCCCTTTTTCAGCAACAATCTCTTTTCCATCGATAGTGATTTGAACATGTTCCGCCATGCAGTGTGTACCTCCCCTTAAAATGCAACAACTTACAACTATAGTATAGAAGAATTGTTATACAGGGTAAAGTAATAATGGACCTGTTATCAAGATGTTGAACTCTAGGGCGGTATAGAGTTATATTCAAAAAGACGGAACTTGTAAGGAGGAGAATGATATGGGTGAAATAAAATCATCCTGGGAACTTGCTATGGAGCGCACCGCTGGTATTCAAAGCGATAAATCTGCTGTTCGCAAAAACGAATTAAAAAAGGTCGGCCAGAAAATTGCCTCCGACTATATGGATTCAGGCAGCCCGGAACCGAAGGAACTGCAAAAAGCAATTAAAGAGTACAAGGGTGAAGAAAAGAAAGCGGTAGAAAAATCAGCGGTGGAAATACTCCTCTCTCACATAAGTTTACCACGGGATGAAAATTTTCAAGAACGGCTTAGGTATGTAGAAAAGGGGCTCAAAGCTCTTGTTGGTAAAGACAGTCAGCTATCATCGATGTTGGAACAGGTTTCACAGTTTTTTACTCAATACCTTCAGCATCGCCAACAGCTTACCGAACAGGTAAAACAGCAATACGAACCCCAACTTAAACAAAAACAGCAGAATTTGACTCGACAGTACGGCTACGAAATTGAGTTAAAACCTGAACAGGACCCCGAATACAATCAGCTTCTGCAACGACATATGCAGCAGCTTGAACAGCAGTATCAGGACGCTCTTAATCAGGTGAAAGATCAAATTAGAAATTTCTACGGCGGGTAATTCTCTGCTGCCATGCAGGTGGAATCTCGCTCACGGGCCTGATAAAACCCATGGGCGAGTTTTTTTCTCCCACAGTAAAAGAAGGAATACCTACCAGTTCGTAAAAGGCGTTTATAGCCGCTCCTCCGGAATTTCCGGGAGTAATAACCCCATCGGTTTTAATAAGCACACTATCTGCCTCACGTTCAAAGCCGCTTATGATGCCGCGGGTAATAGAGACGGATACCCGGGAGCTGCTGCCTCCACTCTCAGGATAGCCGATAAAAGAGAGGGGCTGGCCGATTTGTACCCTTTGCGTGTCGGCAAACCTGAAATAGGGAAACTTGTAATCCGAGGGCAAGGACTGCCCGTATAATCCGGATTCAATTTGGAGCAGCGCAAGATCAGTTTCATTATCATAATCAAGAAGCTCTGCTTTAAATAATTCCTGCGGCGGGCTCTGCTGTGATAAACCCGCGGCCACATAAATATTCTCCGAAACATCCCCGTCGAATCCGCGCACGACATGCCAGTTTGTAAGTAAGAGTCCATCCTCCGAGACTAAACAGCCGGCCCCTCGCCCGGCTTCACCTACCACCTCTACAGTCGAAAGAAAAGCTTGCTGGAGTTCGTCGTCGCTGCGGGGAAACCGGGGAATAGACAGGAGCTTCTCCGGAGGTTCGGACTGAAAACTCACTTGCACACCGAATTGCTCGGGCCGTACATTGGAAACAGCATCAAACACAGTAATATAATATGTCCCCGGAGGTAGTTCAGGCTCATCTTTAGAGCCGTCGAGTACTATACTTTCCTGCCCGATAAACCCTTCCCGCAGATAGTCGGCATTTTTGCGCGTAAGGACCGGCTTTTCGTACCCAACAAGCAGGTCCACATCTGCCTTTGTATCGAACACATCGATACGACAATGGGTCTGCCCCTCCGGAATTTCTATGGAATAGGTTGCTGCCATGCCTTCCTCCGGCTTTAGCTCTCCGTAGGTCGGTCGTCCTGGTTTGAGCCTTGTATGCTGCATAGCAGTAATAGTTTCCAGCTCTATTTTGAAGGGAATTTCCTTTAGACGTTTCCACTTATCAAAGGGCAGCGAAACCCTGTGATACGCTACATCTACAAAATACCGGCCCTCTTCCAACGGAGGATCGGATAAGCGAGAGAGAAACAGCACCTCGTTATAATCCTGGGAATCACTGTAGGCATCAACATACTCGTAACTCTGTATTTCCTGTTCATGCTTTACATAAATATCTAAATCCGCAGGGGCGTCGGAAAGGGACAACCTTACCGCAAAATCATCCGGCCCTACCTCAAAGGTAAAGGTCTCATACCCGCTTCCATCGGTGGAAACCGGAACTGATGATGTATGCTGTGTATTTAGGCGCAGACGGGTGTAAGGCTCCTGCGCCCCTATTGATGATATACACACAAAAAGCAGAAAGCCGAAAACAGCATTTCGACCGATCATTGTAACATTTGATATGCCCACGGGAACCCCTCTATTCCAGTTATTATTCCTTCACGCTGTAGGTAGATACTACCATAAAATTACTATAACGCATAGCGCCGCAGTATTCATCCCGGCTACTCTCATTTAAAGGTTTTTCATTTTAAGGTCCTTCTTTTCAGCCGTTCCAGCTCTTCCCGGGTAAATCCCTCCCATTCCATCGGAAAAAATGTATTATTATGATACAGTGGTTCTTCCTCAATTGGAAAACGCGCTGCGGCTACACTCTCCTTCCACAATGCAGTGCGGGGAACCGGAGAGTACTCTGCTAATGATACTTTTACTCCGAAAGGGGCAACCGCAGACAGGGTCTTTTCGACCTCCGAAGCCCTCTGCCCCGGGAGCCCCGCCAAAACGTACAGGATAATCGTTTGGGGAGAAAAACCGGCAGCTTTCAAGGCCTGTATCGCACCGGGGACTTCTTCCGAAGTATACTTTCCATCCTGTTGCCGGTGAAACGCTTCATCCGCCGACTCATACCCGATACGGACCTCCTGAAAACCGGCCCTTTTCATTAACAGGGCGGTTTCCTTATCAATATAATGCATATGCACCGCGTTGGGTGTATAGAAATGAAGCGGAAGTTCAGAACGAATTATATTTTCCAGCAGGGGTAAAAGGTTCTCTTCCTTGTTCACCAGAAGGGCGTCATCATAAAAGGCAAAATTTACCGTACCGAACCGGCGGTGCATTTCAAGCAGTTCTTCCCATACCCGCCGGTAGTCCCCGGGAAAAAACCGAGGCTCAATAATCCCGGAGGCGCAATAGGTACAGCGATAGGGACACCCGGTATTGAGCCTGATCACACCAGCATCGCCCCAGGTTTCCTGTCCTCCGAATATCGCCCCCCTTCGTTCCCCGGCATGGGAAGAACGAGGCCTCTCCAGGTGATACGTGCCAAGTATCTCGGGGAGCTGCCGGAGGCCGTCTCCCACTATCACCTCATCCGCCCCCGTTACAGCCCGGCAGTGCTCCGGCAATAGAGTCGCGTACACACCACCTATCACTACCGGCACCTGCGGATGCACATCCCTCACCGTCTGCACCGCCTCAACAACCCCTTGGTACCAATAGGTCATTTGTGAAGTTATCAGAACCAAATCAGGATGGGAACGGGCAACGCGCCGGGAAAACTCCTCTTGTAATATTCCGTACCTGCTATAGTTACGGGGGATCGGTTTTACTCCCCTTGGAAGAGCGGCATTTCGACGGTGAAACTTGCCGGTGCCCTTTGCCTTCCGTCGGGGCGTTCCGCATACAGCCGAAGTCGCCGGGTCCTTATAATCCAGAGCGTTCACAAACTCTACATCAAAACCCTGCCCCTCCAGATGAGCGGCAATCCTGAGCAGCCCATAGGGTTTAAAAAAGAGATCGTAAAGAGCAAAATCGTATACCGGTGGCTGAATACATAGAATTTTCGGCGGCATCTTCTTCTCCTGCTTCTCCTACTCTTTTTCTACCGGTACTGGACAATGCTTCCCAATTTTGTTATCTTTACATCTAAACAACGGCGCCGTACCCAAGTGGTAAGGGAGAGGTCTGCAAAACCTTTATGCACCGGTTCGAATCCGGTCGGCGCCTTATTTTTTGTTCTACCCTCGGCCTTATCCATTGGCTTACCTACTAGGCTGCCCGCAATAACGGTGAAAAAACTCCAGCGCTATAACCATCACCCCGTTATCATATGCACCGGAACCCATTCGCCCCACAACTTTGTCGGCGGGTTCTATATGATACCGAATCTGCTCATGCTCATCCAATTCCTGTTCCCTCTGCCATATCAAATCTTCGGCCAAATAAATATGTACCCGGTTATTCATAAAAGCCGGATTCGGCGACACATCACCGAGGGGAGTAATTGATCCGGCTTTATAACCGGTCTCCTCCAACAACTCCCGTTCAGCTGCCTTGAGGGGGTCTTCTCCAGGGTCGATGGTTCCTGCAGGGAACTCGAAGGTAACTTTACCGCTCCCGTGGCGAAACTGCTCCACCATTATAAACCGCTTTTCCCGGTCTTCCCCTTCCAAGAGGGGTACCACCGTAACCCAATCGGGGGCATTTAGGCAGATAAAATCCCCCTCCCGCCCGTCAGAGGCATGTCTGTGTATGGAATCTACATTAAAAATAGAACTTTCAAGCAGAGTCTTTCTACTGGATTCCCGCCACACAAGGTGGGTGGATTGTGTATCCTGTTTATGTGTATTTTTCTCGTTCATAACACAAGAGTTTAAAGGATATACAAATTTTCTTCCAGAGAAAGCTTGACCTACGGCGTTCGCAATTTATAATTCAAGGGAGAACTAATCTGGAAAATGAGGTGCAAATGTGAGACCGCCAAAAAAATCGGGGAAAAATGTAGGCTTTATTTCTTTTCGTATATCCGGCACCGATGGTGTCTCCTTGGAGACAAAAAAATGGGCCGAGATTTTCGAGCGCCATGATTATAGGTGCTACTATATGGCAGGAGAACTTGATACTCCGCCGGAAAAGTCCTTTATTGTTGACGAGGCCCATTTCAAACATCCCGAAATTCAGAAGCTGTATAATATGAGTTTCGATCAGTCGGTCCGCCCCAAGGAGCTTACCAAGGGAATTCACCATTACAGGGAAATTCTAAAAACAAAGATATACAACTTTATAGAGCACTTCAACATTGATCTTCTTATCCCGCAAAATACACTGACGATTCCCCTTAATGTGCCCCTCGGATTAGCACTTACCGAAGTAATAGCAGAAACAGGAATTCCGATTATCGCCCATCACCACGATTTCTTTTGGGAACGAAAACGGTTTTTATCGAACTGTGTGTGGGACTACTTTAACGCCTGTTATCCACCCCACCTCAAATCAATACAGCATGTGGTCATCAATAGCTCCGCTCAAAACCAGCTGGCTTTACGCACGGGCATAGCCTCCACCCTTATTCCGAATGTAATGGACTTTGAAAACCCTCCTGATGGAAAGGACCCCTATAATAACGATGTTCGAGAAGCCCTCGAAATCGACGAAGATGAGCTTCTGATACTCCAACCGACCCGGGTTGTCCAGCGGAAGGGGATTGAACATGCGATTGAACTTGTTGCCCGCTTAAATATGAAGGCTACCCTTGTTATTAGCCACGCCTCGGGGGATGAGGGCTATGAATATCAAACCCGGGTAAAGGAGTACGCCGAACTGCTGGGCATTCATGCCCGTTTTGTAGATGATATTATCGGAGATCATCGTGCGAACACCCCCGACGGCCGCAAGATATATACCCTGGACGACATTTATCCCCACGCCGATTTGATAACCTACCCCTCCATCGTTGAGGGCTTCGGGAATGCCTTTCTCGAAGGGATTTATCACCGTAAACCTATTTTAGTAAACAACTATTCTATTTACTCCCACGATATTAAGCCGAAGGGCTTTGATGTAATCGAGATGGACAATTTTATTAGTAACAGCACGGTAGAATACACTAGAAAAGTGTTGAAAGACCCCGACAAGAGAGCTCGGATGGCGGAGACAAACTACAATCTCGGATTAAAATATTACTCCTACAGCGTACTTGAGACAAAACTGCGCCACCTTACCACTTCAATTTGGGGCAGCAAGCAGTTTCGGGATATCTAACTGGCTATCTAAATTGCCATATAGCTGCCCTCTGCCCTCTGCCCTCTGCCGGGATTTATCGGGGCTGCCTATTTGAGCCAATACACGCCAAACCCGGCAAGCTGAAACTCAATAACATCACGGTCAAACTTCGCATTAAATAACTCGCCCTGTATAAGATCGGTGTAGTTTGTTTTAATGGGTTTGGGCAGCTCACTGAGGGGGATACGGACAGTTGTAAGCCCCGGATTTACATTGATTAGTGACAGAACATATTCATTATTATCAGGGGAAATCCTTAACACACACAACACGTCCTTCTCAGTTGGTATAATCTGCATACGCCCCGAGGGGTGAAAGGCAGCTTCACGGCGTCGCACTTTAAGCATATCCTGGAAACCGCTAAAAATCCGGTTTCTCAGAGTACCTGGTGTGTTTAAATCCTTCATTACCCTTGAGTAAGTGAGCTTTTCCCGGTTGATTGTACGGTTCTGCCCGGTCTGCTGTACCCCCTCTGTATAATTGCCCGAACCCAACAGGCTGTGGATGTAAATACCGGGGACCCCCCTTAAAGTGAGCATCACCGCCTGGCTTGCCAAAAACTTCCGCGCCCGAACGCTCACCGGCAGGTCCTTCTCCGCCACCGCGTCGAGGTAGGTAATATTCATCTCATAGGGTATCTCCCCCTCGGGGGTTGCCTTGTAATTGATAAAACCGCCCCTCTCTCGGGTAGTTTCTACCAGGCCGTGTACCTCATCCTCCGAAAGGATCCCCTTTGCAGGGAGGAGGCCTATACCGTCATGGGATGCTAAAAAATTGAAAAAAGTAGTAGTGCCAAGGGTGTCCGGCAATTCGGAAGCCCATTTTTGAATATGCCCGGTGTCTTCCCGGCGAAAGGCATCCAACACCAGCGGGGGAAGGCTGAACTGATACACCATATGAGCCTCATCGTCCATATTCCCAAAGTAGCTGATATTCTCCGCATGGGGTACATTTGTTTCGGTAATAACAACTACCCAAGGAGCAACCACATTCAAGATAGCCCGAAACAACTTTACCACTGCATGGGTTTTCTCGTGATGAATCGAAGGATGGCCAAGCTCCTTCCACAGATATGCAATCGCATCGAGGCGGATAATCTGTATACCGTTTTTAATATGAAACAGCATTACCTTGAGCATTTCCAGCAGCACATCGGGGTTTGAAAAATTCAGATCTACCTGATCGGCACTGAAGGTCGTCCACACATACTCCCGTCCATGGTCCGTCTCAAAGGGAGTGAGAAGCGGGTGAGTACGCGGCCGTACAATCATCGACACATCAGTATCTTTATCCAAAGCAATAAAATAATTTTTATAATAGGGATCATCGTGTAGAAATTTTTTAAACCACTCGTTTTTCGCTGAACAGTGGTTAAGCACCAAGTCCGACATCAGCTTAAAAACACTGCCGATTTCCCTGATTTCCCGCCATGTTCCCAGCTGGGGATTCACCGAGTAGTAATCAATAATAGAAAAACCGTCATCCGAAGAGTAAGGAAAAAAAGGAAGGATGTGGATCCCCGAGAAGATATCCCGCAGCTTTGCATCGGCAAAATCCCGCAGATTAGCAAGGGGAGTTTTCCCTTCCTCAAGCAAATTGTCACCGTAGGTTATTAAAATAGAGTCGCCGTTATCCAGCGGCAATTCACCTTTCCCCCGATGATGCGGGGCCTGAATATCCTGTTGCGCCTTTACTATCTGAGCATGGACCTGTTTTTCAAGCTCAGATCCCTGCTCATCTCCATAAATAAACTGAATTAATTTTGATATTGAACTTGTCATTGAACGCACCCTCCAGGCCGGATTAGCTGATATTTATTCTATATTTCTATACTAATGCAAATATCGGTACTATTCCACCGTGTTTTATTCACCAGCTGTTCACAATTTGAAAATTTTAGAATTGTGAATGCTTATTTTTTGTGTAAAGAATGAAATCGGCATTCAGGGAGGGCTTACTTTTTTCTTTCGATCAGTTGACTCTGACAAGCTTCTTCAAAACTTGGTCCCACCAGCCTTCTGAAGCTATTTCACTATATTAGTTTCAGTGAGGAATGTGCCGCGACATCTGTTGGGGGTTTTGTATATTGTTACGGGCGGCTGCAGCCGCCAGCGGTTAACCGCATTGCAGCTTACCCAAACCGGCCGCTAATGTAGTCGGCGGTTTTTTTGCTCGCAGGATTCAGAAACAGTTTTTCTGTTGTATCGAACTCTTCCAGATAGCCGTTGAGAAAAAAGGCGGTGTAGTCACCCACACGGCCGGCCTGCTGCATGTTGTGGGTTACAATCACAACGGTATAGTTTTTCTTCAATTCATCGATCAGGTCTTCAATGAAGGTGGTGGCAATCGGGTCGAGAGCGGATGCCGGCTCATCCATCAAAATTACTTCCGGTTCAACTGCAATTGCCCGGGCGATGCACAGGCGCTGCTGCTGGCCCCCCGAAAGGGAGAGGGCACTTTTGTGAAGCCGGTCCTTCACCTCGTCCCAGAGGGCAGCTTTTTTTAGACTGGTTTCGGTAATCTCCTGCAGCTTCTCGCGGTTGTGGGTCCCGAACATCCGGGGGCCGTAGGCTACATTATCAAAAATGCTTTTGGGAAAGGGGTTAGGCTGCTGAAAGACCATACCGATGTGGCGCCGCAGCCGCACCGGATCGATGTCTTTATCATAGATATTTTTATCATTTAAAAGTATTCGCCCCTCAACCTGGGTTCCTTCAATTAAATCGTTCATTCGGTTAAAACAGCGCAACATGGTCGACTTCCCGCAGCCGCTGGGCCCTATGATTGAGGTTACCCGGTTTTTATAAATTCGCATATCTATATTAAAAAGAGCCTGGGTTTGCCCGTAGTAAAAACTTAGCTCATTCACATTGATTACCGTATCAAGCTTCTGTTCAGTCTCTGTTCTCTCATTATGCTTCATAATTGTTCCGTCTAATTCAATCACTGTCCTTCACTCCTCTAGTGCCGTGGTGCTACTTTTGCCGTTTTTTCTGGTAAAATTTGTTTCGAAAATATACTGCAATTCCGTTCATCGATAGAATTATTATTAACAGTACTACGATCGCCGCCGGTGTAACCCCGTGCTGGAACTCAGATTGGGGAAAATCAGACCATGCATAAATCTGAAGCGGCATGGCGCTGAAAGAACTAAACAATCCGTGGGGGGAGGTAAACATAGTAGTGGCCGCACCTATCATTATCAACGGTGCGGTCTCTCCCATTGCGTTTGCCAACGCGATGATAGTCCCTGTCAGGATGCCCGGTACAGCCTCCGGCAGCACAACCGTACGGATCATCTGCCACCTAGTGGTACCCAGCCCCAGGGAAGCATGGCGCTGCAGATCCGGCACTGCCTTAATAGCCTCCTGCGAGGACACGATTACGATCGGAAGAACCCGCAGGGTCAGGGTAAACGCCCCTACCAGCACAATGCCGTGGGGCATACCAAAGGTAGAAACAAACAACCCCAATCCGAGCAGGCCGTACACAATCGAGGGTACACCGGCTAAATTGGCGATATTTATCTCAATGAAGCGGCGAAAAAAACTCTGCTTTGAATACTCCTCCAGGTAAATCGCCGAACCGACCCCCAGGGGGAGCGAAAACAGGGCCACCAGGCCGATTACAAAGGCCGAGCCAAGTAAAGGCGGACGTACACCGGCCTTTTCGGCAAACCGGGAGGGAGTGTTGGTAATGAACTCAAGGTCCAGCCAACCGGCCGCTTCATAAATCACGTAAATCAAAAGCGCTCCGAGGGAAACTATTCCAAAAAGTGCAGCAATCACACAGAAAACCTGAAACACAATTCCCTTGATGCGCTCTTTGCGAATATTATCCTCGGCAGCTCCGGAAGCAATATCTTTCACCGCCATTAGTATTTCTCTCTATATTTTCTTTTTATATAAGCACTTACCATATTTAACACCATCGTCATCGCGAAGAGAGTCAAACCAACTGCAAACAAGCTTCTGTAGGCAACCGAGTCTCCGGTCACATCGCTTACTCCAATCTCCACCATGGCCGCCGTCATGGTTTGCACCGGCTCAAACAGGGTTTCCCCCGGTTTCAGCCAGTTGACCATTCGCGACATGTTCCCCCCCGCAATAGTTACGGCCATTGTTTCACCGATTACTCTTGAAATGCCGAGAATAAAGGATGAAACAATCCCCGAAAGGGCGGATGGAACCACTACTGAGGTGGTAACCTGGAACTTGGTAACCCCCAGCCCGAAGGCCGCATGTCGAAGCGTATTAGGAACGGCCCGCATTGCGTCTTCGCTGATACTCGCGATAGTGGGTATAATCATTATACCGACTACGATTGAGGCGCTCAGTACATTAAATGTACTCAGTTGAGGGATAAAAGACTTCAGCATAGGGGTGATGTACACAAGGGCGAAATAGCCATATACAACTGTAGGAATACCGGCCAGAACTTCCAGGGCCGGCTTGAGCACCGAACGAACCCGTTCGTTGGCGTATTCACTCAGAAAGATCGCCGCCAGCAACCCCGTTGGAATTGCAATGAGGGAAGTCACCAGGGTAAAGGTAAGGGTTCCGCTTATCAGCGGCAGTACTCCAAACTCCTCCGGTCGTATAGTCGGGCTCCAGCGGGTTCCGGTAAAAAACTCGAAAAAAGAGACTTCGCTGAAGAAAATCGCCGAATCGGTAATCAGAACCACCACAATTCCCACAGTGGTAATCACTGAGAGGAAAGCAAAGGAAAAAAAGACAAATTTAACCAGGTGCTCTTTTATATCGACTCGAAATTGTTTGTGTAAATCAAGCTCCATTATACATTTCCTGTAGAAGTAGTTCTATATAAACCCGCGGAAGGACATGCCTCCCGCGGTATTCACGCGCAATTACTGTACGTCGGCAACAGCTTCATCAAACTTGGCAAGATAGTCTTCAACATCAGCTGTGGTCATCGGAACATAGCCGACCTGCTTCACGATTTCGCCGTCGGTTCTTTCAAGGTAGAACCTCACGAACTCACGCAGTTCAGGCCGAACAAGCTCTTTCTTGGCTACATAGATGAAAAGCGGACGGGAAAGCACATATTCACCGGCTTTTGCGGTTTCAATAGAAGGCATTACACCATTGACCTTCAGGGCCTTTACTTTGTCCTTGTTTTCAAGGTAGTAGGCCATACCGAAGTAACCGGAAGCGCCCTTGGAGCCGCTTACCGCCTGTACAATGGTGTTGTCCTGTTCAGTTCCCTGGTAATCACTGCGGGAAGCGCCGCCTTCGCCAACAACCTCTTCGGTGAAAAAGTCAAAGGTACCGGAAGCGGAAGTAGGTCCGT
>CAZDFY010000025.1:0-37422 GCA_964504785.1 uncultured Sediminispirochaeta sp.
ACCAGTAGATAAATTTTACCAAATTTTCTTTCTTATAAAAGTCTGATTACGGTCGGGGCCAACAGAAATAATACCGACCTTCGTTCCGGTAAACTCTTCGATAAAATCAATGTAAGTGCGGCAGTTTTCCGGTAATTCCTCATACCCGCCGGCATCTGATATTGTTTCTTTCCACCCTGAGAATTTTTTCAATACCGGTTCAGCCTTTTCAAGCATCCGCGGTGAAGAGGGGAAAGAAGTAGTCTCTTTTCCGTTTATCTTATACGCTACGCACACGGAAATTTCGTCAAAGGTATCGTACACATCCGGGTGTGTGAGAACTAGAGAATCTATAGAATTTGTCCTGCAGGCATAACGGAGCGCTACCAGATCTAAATAACCGCATCGACGGGGCCTTCCGGTGGTAACACCGTATTCATGACCAATTTCTCTGATGGTATCGCCCAAATCTCCATCCCGTTCTACCGTAAATTCGGAGGGAAAGGGACCATTTCCAACACGGGTGGTATACGCCTTGAATACTCCAAGGACCTGATCAATACTTCTAGGGCCTACCGCGCCGCCGAGGGCGGCACCGGCGGCGGCGGAACAACCGGATGAAACATAGGGATAACTCCCCAAATCTATATCAAGAAGCACCCCTTGAGCACCCTCAAAAAGCACCTTTTGACCCTCGTAAGATTCCATAAATTCGGCAAGATTTACACTCATTGAGCGGAGGCGATCAATAAATTGATCGAGAAACGTATGTTCATTGGGACGCAGGGTTTCAAGAAACTCGTCGTCATTGAGATCAGCTATACGAATACCGTCTCGGTTTGACTTTTGGGCGTAGGCAATACCTATACCGCGGCCGGTGGTACCGATAGGATTTCGGCGCTTTCCGTCCATCTCTTTATCGGTTGTTTTGTGTTCGGGTAATACCACATGCGCCCTATCGGAGATAAACACCCTGCCCTGCCATTTGATGCCTTGTTCTTCAAGGGTGGCAAGTTCATTAAAAAGGCTTTCCGGATCTATGACCATACCTGAACCAAGTACAACCTTTTTATCGGAATAAACTACTCCCGATGGAACTAAGTGTAATTTGTACGTTGTGTCCCCAAGGACTACTGTATGACCGGCATTTGCGCCGCCTGAAAAGCGTACAACTAGATCGGATTGTTCGGCAAGAAAATCTACTATCTTACCCTTACCTTCATCACCCCACTGGGCACCTACAACAACTACCTTCATATTTCGCCTCCCCATGGGGCTATGTTTACAGAAAGAGAAAGAATTGTCAATTTAGTCGGGTAAAAAGGAGGTAAAAAGGAGATAAAAAGGTGGAAAAATACCGGATCAAAATATAGCATACAAGTATGAGCACAACAGGAACTTCTCAACTTCTGCAAGAGGCCCTAGAGTTGGGACGTAGACGCAATTACAGGCAGGCAGTACAAAAACTTCTCTATCTTATCAGTACGGACGACAGCATGGATGAGGCCTTTCTTTATCTGGGGCGGAGTTTTCATGCCCTTGGAGAATACTCGAGGGCGATTGACTCGCTGCGGACTTTTGTAGCACGACGTTCCGATTCCGCGGCGGGCCATTTTTTTCTTGGAAGGGCCTTTTTGGCGATGGAAATATTCCCCCATGCAGCTGTTCATCTAAGGGAAGCAGTTGCTATTAGACCGGAATTTTTTCAAGCTGCGATGCTTTTGGGATATACTCTGTTAAAGCTTCATAAACCGGATGAAGCTGTTGATATACTGGGGAGCCTGGTAGAGGGAAACCCGGAAAATACAAATCTTTATTCAGGATATTTGAATGCACTGTTAATTAGCGGCATAAAACATTTCAGAGCCGGCAACCTTGATTATTCAAGGGAAGTGTTCGAGTTTTTAAAGGCAAAGGGTAAAGAGAATATTGTTATTAGCTTATATCTAGGAATACTCTACCGCCAGGCTGGAGAATATGAGGCGGCGGTAGAGGCGTATGAGACGGTATTTGCGGCTTCCCCCACTGATGAAATGATTTTATACCGTACGGCGATTCTCAATATTCAGGCAGGCAATGAAACCCGGGGCAGAGAACTACTCGGATTATTGGCTCGAAATTATCCCGACTCACCTCTGCTGCACAGTAGTGAAGCTGATCATGCCTTGGCTTTCCGGTATCTACAGCGGGAGGAGTATCAGAAAGCTTTAGATCACGGTTTGCAGATCCTAAAACAAAATAGCAGAGATATACCGATACGCCTGTTAATTGCAGAATCTTATCGTGCCCTTGGTCGTAAAGAGCGGGCGGTCAATCATTTTACCCGTGCCGTAGAGAGGGAACGTTCAAACCTTCATGCCCATCTGGGTTTAAGTATGATTTGGTGGGAGGCGGGGGAATATCAAAAGATGCTCCACCACATTGATACGATACTTCATTATCACCCGGATAACGATTCCGCCCGATACTATCGGGTTGTGTGTAGAAGCCGTTTACCAATTGATCCTCGGACCCTATTATCTGAACTCTTCTCAGCTCTAAAGGAATTCGGTCCCGATTCAGTCCTAATAAAAGCAATTGGTGATACCTATGCGAAAAACAACCAATTCGAGTCGGCGGTAAAGTGGTTTCGTAAATGCATAAAAATAGCACCCGAAGATGGAGAAGCCTATCGAAGAATTATTGATGTGCGGGAGGAGGTCGATTTAAAGGATTTCACTAGGCTATGTACAAAGTATCTAAAACTGGAACCGAAGGATATTGAGGTGAGAACGGCGTTTATTCATTTTCTGTATAGGAATGAAAACTACAAAACTGCTTTACGACAGATTGAGCAGGTACTACCATATGTAGAGGATTCTCGCTATCTTAACCGAATAAGAGCAATCTGTTATCGTAAATTAGAAGATTTCAATCAGGCGGCGGTTATTTATCGAAAATTGCTCCAACAGGAGCCGGAAAAGGAGGAGTATCTTCGTCCATTGGTGTTTTGCCTTTCCAAAACCGGTCGATCGGATCAAGCACTTTCGTTACTTTCGGCGGCGATTGGATATTTCTCATCTCCGTCCCTCAATTTGTACTTAATTTACGGGGTAATGCAGTATAAGGCCGGGAACTACTCCTCCGCACTTGATGCATTTCGAAATGCCCAGGAGCGTGCTCCCAACGACTGGAGGGCCTACTATAATGTGGCGGAGGTGTATCGTGTACGGGGGATGGAGGAGTTTGCCCAGCGTTTCTACGACCATGCCGATAGGTTGAAATCAGCGTCACCCTAGGGCACAGCGTTTTTGGGAGTTCTGATATAAAGGCCTTAGTGCTTTCAAAAATCTTCGATTTTTGAAAGCACCTCAATTGTCAAGTCAAATTTCCTGGGCGGTTTTTAAAGGTTTTTTAAAGGTTTTTAAAAATGCATAAAAATAAAAACTGATGGATTGATTTCCCAATTCTTGATACTATAATTAGTACTAAAGAAAGGAGCTGAAAATGGCACCAAAAGCACTAGATCTGTTTCAAGCCTATTCCCAGGGAAAGTTACCAAAAGAAGAGGGAGGATATATTGTATCTTCTTTTTTCCAACAAACCTCCGCCTATGCTATTTACGAAGTTGTAGCATACAACAACGTAAAAAACCTATATCTGTCTGGAGATGGACTAACTTTTGAAACAGACGGCAGCAAGCTGTTTGTACTGGTTGAACCCGCGACCTTTCCCCAAAAGTACATAGAACCGTTTCGCCGGGACCGAGGCCTCAAAATCCCCCATCGATTTTCAGAACTGGATGTGTTTACCTCAAAAAACCAAATACGGGTCATGGTAAGTAAGGAACCTATTATCTCATACTCGTCCTTTACCATTTTACGTCCAACCGGGGTAAATTTTTCTTTAATTTTCTATCACACCGATGAAGTGCTGGATACTTTAAACTATTTTTTCCAGGAAACACTGAACAAAGAAGCACAAATTCCCCGTTCCGATGCACGGAAGGGGGCGGAATTAGTTATTAAGGGAATAAATAAGTTCGGCGTGTGGTAAGTTACTGCCACGTTACATGAAATTAGTTAAAATAGGCGCATGAGGTGTCGTCGGGGTGCTTAAACTTCAATTTTTATAGCGTTAAAGCATCCCCGATGAATTCCCCCTCCCCTCGTATTATTCTAAGGGTACAAGTTCTTGGGCAACCGCAAGCAGTGCAATTGGGACTGAATATACTGAGCAGGACACATAATCTAAACCTGCATCTATACAGAAACTGATATTTTCCGGAATAGCACCATGCTCACCACAAAGCCCTGTTGATAACCCGGGTTTTGTCATTTTACCCCGTCTGACGGCAGTACTGATGAGTTCCTGTACATATGGATCAAGTTCTTTAAATGGGTTGCCTGTAATAATGTCGAAGAGCGTATAATCCGGCATGAAAGACGTATAGTCGTCCCGTGAGAGCCCGATTGTGGTCTGGGTGAGGTCATTAGTCCCGAAAGAGAAAAAGTCCGCGTATCGGGCGATGTCGCCGGCGGCAAGAGCTGCGACGGGTAACTCAATCATTGTACCGAAGTGGTGTTCCATCTTTGTTTTCTCTTTTAGCTTCTTCCGGACCTCCTCTTCTATACCCTTCAATCCCTTATAATTTTTACCTTCTATTTTTTTACCAAAAATAATCAGTTTAAGTTCGTCGGAGTTCATGATCAGTGGAATCATAATTTCGGGGTATACTTTGATTCCTTCCTTTCTTGCTTTAAAGGCTGCTTCAAAGATTGCTTCAACCTGCATTTCGTAGATTTCGGGATACGAGACGGCGATTCGACAACCGCGGTGTCCAAGCATCGGGTTAAACTCCTGAAGGCTTTCAGATAATTCTTCGATTTGTTTTTCCGTAATCGTTGTAGTGCCGGCTTCCTTATGTAAGAACTGAACAAAAGCCTTTGTCTGGTTCTTATTATGGGGGAGAAATTCGTGAAGAGGTGCATCCAAGAGCCGCAGGGTAACTTCTTTTCCATTCATCGCCTTGAAAATTTGATAGAAATCATCCTTTTGCATCTTTTTCAGTTTAGTAAGTACTTTTCGCCGGTCGGTTTCATTTTCAGAGAGAATCATTTGGCGAAACACATTTATACGCTCTTCCTTAAAGAACATATGTTCTGTACGGCATAACCCTATCCCCTCGGCCCCGAAGGTAACCGCAAGTTGAGAGTCCCGGGCTGTGTCGGCATTGACCCTCACATGAAACCCTTTTACATGTTTTTTGATAAGTTCAACAAAATCCAGCAAACCCGAGTCTTTAGGATCAGGCTCAATTAAGTCTGCTTCGCCCAGGTAAATGTGGGGTTCTCCATAATGGGGAACCTGTAATGTAATCAACTGGCCCTCTTTTAAGGTATGGGTATCTATTTTTACCGTCTTATTTGTAAACTTGAGGTCTTTGTGTACCAGGGACACCTTTCCGTATTGTCGTGAAACTACGGAGGCGTGGGCGGAGTATCCACCCTCCGATGAAAGTACACCTGTAGCCACCTCAATTGCTTTTACGTCGTCGGCGAAGGTAGAGGGCATACACAAAATCATTCGGGTATCTTCCCCCTGTTGCAGCGCATTCCTGTACGCATCCAAAAGTGAGTCTGTGGTAAAATACACCCGACCGATGGCGGCCCCCGGGGCCCCGGCTATTCCCCCTTTAATATCTTTAAAATTCTTAACAGAATCGGGATGGATAACGGGGTGAAGTATTTCATTCAACTGTTCCGGTTTGATCGCATGAATAAGAAAAGCATCGTCTATCTTTTTACGCTTATGTAGATCTAAAAGCAATTGAATGTCCGCTTGGGTTGATTTAGTAACCAGCGGTCGCTGGTCGACAAACCAAAGTTTTTTGTTTTCTATTGTAAAACGGATAGATCGAATTTCCATGAAATGATCTTCCACCGTTCGGGCTGTCTTCTGTAGTTCCTTTACGTATTTTGGTTCAAGGGAGGTAACGTCCTGTCCTTTTCGGTCTTCCGAGTTAAAAGTGTCCGGAACATACCACCCGTATATTGTATTTTCCCCGCTTACAGGATTACGGGTAGTATACTCTCCACTGCCGCTGTCGCTGCCGTAATTGCCGTATACCATAGGCTGCACAATCAATGCTGCATCTTCGTTATCAAGTTCGTCCAAACTTAATAAGGTGCTGATCCTTCGCAGGCAGTACTCCAGCTGGGAATAGGCATTTGAGAAAAAATCATCCGGTAAGGAGGCCCTCAACTCATCAAAGAGCTTTTTCATCTTGCTGATAGAAGCGTTATTATTTATTACCGCTTCAAGTGAAGCGATTTTTTTTGTATAAAGTTGAATATTTTTTTTGTCTTCCTGTAGTTCGGCAATCTTTTTTTCAATCTGAAACACACCGTGGATTAAAAAAAGTATTTCGTGGTATCCGAAATCTTCCCCCACATAATCGGCAAAACCGGAGAGGGTCTCATCGGTAAGGCCGAAATTATGAAGTGTTGGATAATTAACAATAGCTAGATTAGGGCTAATCACTACCTTCAGTAGCAGTGGATTTTTCGAATCATTGAATGTTTTGCCGGTTTCCTTTTCAAACTGTCCAATTAACTCCGGTAATTCCGCCGCAAGTTCAAATTTGTCAAGATGAGCGGCAATTTGTGAATCAAGAATAAAACCGGGTACAATCGGCAGGTTTAATGCTGCAAACTCCATAGCTTGTTTCCCACGAATACCAAAACGTCTCCATACATTGGTATCCTTTACGTATTTATCACGACTAAAGAAGTGCACTGCTGTATCCATAAGATCCCCCTAGAATAAATTCAGAATGGTGTTGACTGGATAGTGAAGAAAGGCCTCAAATTGAGGACTGGCTCCCTGGCGGAGGTAGCGCTGCAGCTTAGCCACATCCTGAATATCTTCCCCTGCTACAGCCACAAGGATTGCACTCCCGTGTTTTACCTTGCCCCATTTAAATAAAGAATGGATGTCATGAATCCTCTCACCATCGTAATAAATATAGACATCAAGGTCGGGATGTTTCGCCTTATAGCTTTGGATCACTTTTTTCCAGGCTTCCACGTTACCGTTGTGAAAAAGTTCATTTGTTACAGGAATAGAGTAGAAAGGTGTCATTCTTCTTTTAACCTTTCCACTTTCCTCTGTTTTTGACGGTTTTTCAGCGAGGGTTTCTTTTTCCGTTGTTTCTTCTATAACTTCTTCCTCTTCTTCAACAGGTTCGGGCTCAATTGTTTTAGCTTTAAATTTACCCTTTAGTAAGAGGTCGGGAGATTTAACTTTTGATCCGTTAAAAAGCTTAACCAGGGTCTGGAGAGTTTTTTGCTCTTTTTTATCAGCCTCTTTGCTGTCACCGGCGCTACAGTACATTGTAAGAAGTTCGTTCTCTTTTAAGACATTCAACGCCGCAAAATGATCTTCATTTTTAGGGTTAATTGCCTGGGCACCAAGGTCGGGATGAAAATACAATATTACAATATCAACCGATTTCCAGCGGGGGACTTCTTTTAAGATATAAGAGAAGTCATCGAGGCTTTTTTCCATTGTGTGGGAACGAAAACGATACCCGTATTTATCATGCAGAAGCACGTATACAATCGGAACAATTTGTTGCTGGCTGATCTCTTTTTCATCAAGCAGATAATTCAGCACATCCGCCGGATTGTATCCGTCGTCAATATAGTCAATGATTTCAGATACACTTCTAAAGTGTTCCAGGGCCGTATTAAAGCCGCTTCGTGTTGAAAGGTGTTCGAATTGATGTTGAACTTCCATACCTTTTCCTTTTTTCTTTTTTTAAAACATGTAAAAAAACATGCACCAAACAAAATTTTTCATAAATAGCAACGCCCCCTTGCGGGGGCGTCTGAGATACTTTTCGTTACACCGACTTTAATCCGTCGTCTTTCTTTTTCTTAGGCCGTCCCCGTTTTTTACCGGTGCCGCTGCTTTTACTGCTCGTTGTTTTACTGGAGCTGCTTTTTCCGCGGCCGGAGGTACTTTTTTTTGATCCTCCGCTTTCCTTCACCACAGTTTCGTTGCCCGAAGATCCGGCGCTTTCCGAGGAAGAGTTGAGCATATCAAGATACCCTTTACCCTTTGCCGAAGTTTCAGCCCCCTCTTCTTCCTCGAGGGCGTTCATATCGGTTGAAAAGTGCTGGTCAATATCCTCGCGAACAGTTGATCTGCGTCGAGAGAAGGAAGCGAATGCGGCATCCTGAAAACCCTTGGATATTCCATGGAGGAATTCGTTCAGTACGTTTGCCATACCATCGAGGGTTGCTTTCTTACGCTTGATGGAGGTGATATCTACATCAAGCAGCAGGCCCGGTTGGATGTGGTACGGGTTAATAAGATAATCAAACTTGTTGAACTCTTGCTGCAGAAACTGGAGCCGTTCTTCAATTACCCGGCGCTGTACCGGATAACGATAGCCGTACATATTTTGCAGCTTATCTTGCATAAGGGCCAGTTTTTTGCCGAGTTTGTCCTTATCGAACACATAGGTGCGGTTCATCTTTTCTACCTGTGTTTCCGCAGGGTTTACGAAGGAGATTTCGTCCCACACTTTGTCGATATCTTCATACAGGGGATCCCCGGTTTTATCTTTGATTTTTCGTCGGATCTTGCTTTTATAGATTTTTGCCAAATCGTTGTAGTCGGTAATTCGTTTGAAGAGCTTTTTGTCTTCATATACCATTTCGAGTACGTCCCAAAGATGCTGCACTTCAACCTCAAAAGATTTGACCTGAACATCGTAGGCTTTGCGTTCTTCGATCAGTTGAGCGTTGTCGAAATATTTCAGCTTAATTTGGTATCGTTCGTCGGGCAGCTCACGGTAGTTGGTATCTTCATATTCACGAATAAGAAGCTCGCGAGCGTTTTTGAGGTTTTCAATGTACTGATACCCCATTTTTGATGTGTCGAGGATACTGGTAATACTGTTGATTGCCGTATTGAACCCGCGGTTTCTAATATTTTCAAGGTCAATTATTTTCTTCAGGTTTTCGCGGATGTTCAGAGAATCAAACTCTTCGGGATCAATTTCCGCTCGAAGTCCTTCCACCCGATCCATCAGTCGTTTACTCATTATCTGATAGCGTTTAGAGTTAGGATCCTCGCTGTCATCGGAGGTATGATTCTCAACTCGGCGCATTTTCTCAAAGATGATTTCGCTGTCGCTCATCTCTTCTTTGCCCTGCTCTATCTGTTCGTCCTTTACCTGTTCAATTTCTTTATCAATTTCGTCCATGATATGCTTGGACAGCAGGTCTTTTATGATGAACTCTACAGTTGCCTGATAATGAAAGATGGGGCTGATCAATTCAGAATCGAGAATATTGACCGAGAGCTTTACATCGCTGACGGTTTTTGGCTTGTAGATGTTGTCCTTAAAGGAACACTTCACTACCGAATATGCGTTTTCTCCGCGGATAAAAGCACCTACATCAGTTTTCTGTCGCAGCAGAGAATTGGTCAGGTTCTCGAGATCGTTTATACCACGCTGAATGTGACCTTGCAGGTGGCCGTACATATTCACAATTGATTTCTCAATTTCACCGGTATTGAACCGGTCCATGCCGCCAACCTCATCCAGCAGAGCTGAGATTTCTTTCGGAGTGTAGCGGGCGGTAACTTTCATTTCCTCCCGATCTACAAAGTTTCGAACTTTCTTCAGCATTTCATCTTCAGAAGTCACAATATATCGGTTAAACATATTCTGATAGTTCTGGTTGAAATAATTGTACAGCTTCTCTTTTAAGCCGCCCATTACATCAAGGCGTTCGAGCACGTCTTTGGGAAGTTTAGTAGCTACGTGGTTAAATACCTTATCTACTTCTTCTTCCAGAAGACGATCTACTTCAGCCTGTTGATCTCTGCTTTCTTGTGCCAACGAGTTTCGAGAACCAACTGCACTACGTTTAGTTGGATGAAACACCATTGGGCTTTTTGGTAAATCTATGCTTCCCATTGTACTCTCCTTATAAATCGCTTTCTGCTAACTATAATAATAGATTATCAATATGTTCTGCAAAATGTAAAGCACGTTTTTTTTTTTAAACAATTTTTCTCCTTCTTTTAGTTGTATAATCATGATAGGATAATTGTGATGAAAATGCAAACGTACTCCAAATCATTAATCTCTATAATCTCCATTGTAATTTTTCTTGGCGCGTCTGTACAATTTGTTCATTCGGACACCCGTAATGGCAATATCGGCATATATCTGCTGATAGACCGTTCCCTCTCAATGGAGCAGGAAATCAGCTCTGTCAAAGATTATTTACAACAGACCCTATGTAATAACATACTGCAGTCTGATGATTTTGTCTACGCAATGGCCTTTTTTGGTGAAACTCAACAGCTTTTTAAGGGGCACATCGGCAAGGATTTTTCTATTGAAGAACTGAAGGATAAATTTGCTGCGTTAGAAGCCGACCGCCACTATACCGATATAGGTTCGGCTTTAGATATGCTTGACCGGGATATAGAGGCATCCGCCGCGTCCCCCTTTTCTCACACTTATATACTTTTACTTTCTGATAATATTCACGAAGGGCCTCCGGACAGTCCGTACCCCGGTAAAACAAGGGACCTTGATCATCATTTGTTGGTACCGAGAAAAGAAATTCCTAGGGAGGGTTGGAAAATTTCTATTCTTGGTATTACAGTTGAAGAAAAAGCACGCCGTTTAGCAACCGAAATTACGGCTGCGTGGAATCAACGTAATTGAGAGAGGTACCATGGGAGGCTTCGACAACCTTACTCGTTTTATAGAAACTCATCAGAAGTTTATCCTGACTGCACATGAAACTCCGGATGGCGACGCAATCGGCAGTGAATGTGCCATGTTTCTTGCCCTACAATCATTGGGAAAAGAGGTGAAGCTGTTTAATAGCGACCCTTCTCCTAATAAGTACTCCTATTTATCTTGTGCCGGTTTGATTACTACTTTGAATAGGGAAGAACAACTACCTGAAGATGTGTCGGAGCACGTACTGCTTATCCTCGATACAAATGATGTTCATAACATAGGTTTGGTCTCTGACTTCGTACTCCCAAGGGTGAAGGATTACTTTATTGTTGATCACCATGAATCCGACGAAAATATAATCGAAGAGAACCATATTGAGGAATCCGCCTCATCTACCTGTGAAATTCTTTTTGAGCTTTTTAAGTCATTAAATATCACTATTACCCTGGAAATAGCACAAGCCTTGTTTACGGGTATTGTATACGATACGGGATCATTTATTTATCCAAAAACCTCCTCTCATACTTTTATGATTGCGTACACTCTAACCGAGGCTGGTGTTGATCCAAACATGATTTACCAGAAGATTTATGAGAGCAATTCGGTTTCCGCCCTTCGCTTGCAATCCAGGGTCCTCTCTACCCTTGAGTTATTTTACCATCAGCATGTAGCTGCCCAGATCATGACAAAAGAGATGATCGCCGAATGCGGTGCGATGTACGAGGAGGCGGATACCCTGATAAATATTCCCCTGAAGAGCGAGAGCATAAGGGTTTCTCTCTTTTTCAAAGAAAATGAGGCGGGGATACTGCGATGTTCTCTCCGTTCGAAGGGAAATATAAATGTTGCCGAGATAGCCCAATCCTACGGCGGCGGTGGACACAAAACTGCGGCTGGATTTAAAAGTATTTGGCCCCTTGAAACTATAAAACAAAAGGTGTTAGATAAGTTATTAATATATTTCCCGGAAGAAAAATAGGATTATGAAACTACATTATATAGCACCTCTTTTACTTTTAATTCTCATGTTTTCCAACTTATTAATTGGCTGTGAACCAGGCCCAAATAAAGAAACCTCCTCTTATCTTCAGGAACCAAAAAAAATAAATCTTGATTCCAATAAGCAACAGTCCTTAGACAGTGACGATAGCGAAAACGATGAATATCAGGATGAAACCATTCAATTTGCTCGAGTTCAGTTGCCTCCAGGATACAAAATACTGCAAATGGTGGATGTGAATCTTGATTTAGACCGTTATGAAGAACAGGTACTGGTTGCGCAGGATGCCCTGTCGGAGGAAAACACTATTTCACTTTTTGTAGCCGATTACGATACTATTCGTGATAAATATGTTACTACATGGAAGTCGGAAACCGTAGCCCAACAAAGAAAGGGTTTGCAAGTAACTGTCATCGATAGTACCGGCGATCATAATCTGGAAATAGTATGTAACGGAATTAATGCCGATGGGCTTCAGACTATAGATATTTTTCGGCGAACCACCTCCCCTGACGAATACGGCCTGTTTTTTGACAGGATACTATCATTAGAAGTAGAGGGAACTATTGAGCTTCAGGAGAGTAAACGCAGTCAGTCGTATCAAAACGGTATTACCAACGGAGAAAGCTACCCGGTTGTAACAAGCAGTAAAGATACTGAGTCTGAACGCTTAAGCGACATAATAAAGCGAACTTACATATGGCGAAACGATTCTGCTTCCTACGAAATGGTACTAAAGAAAAAGGTATCCGGAGAGGAAATAGAGGATCGTCGGCTGAAGGAGCTGTATGAAAGCGGCAGTGAGGCTTTTGAGAAATTTCTAAGCGGACCCTGGTTGTACTCAAAAACTTCCGGTGAGAACTCTCCCCACAGCCAGAGGGCGCTGATTCACTTTAACCCCATTGAAAAAACTATTACCTTATACAGTGGAAATGTACAGGAGATATATACCTGGAACAGTTCCCATCGATTTCTGGCAAATAGTCTCGCCATTCGCGGTGAAAATGAAATCGTTCCATTTATGAGGATTTATATATCCGCATATGTGGAGGACCTAAATAATATTCGATTGTTGATTTACGATATCAATTCCCACAATGGTCAGCGAAACACCAACACTTCATGGTCGGGGATGTATCAAAAAATTGGAGAATCCTTGCAGAAGACTTTTCTCTCTTCCTACGGGGCATCTGTAAATGATAAGGAATTTCTTCCTAAGCTTAAGGGGGTATATCAAAGTGATGTTGGTGACGAGCTTACCTTTGATCCTCCTTACTTCACTTTGGAGGAAGATGGAGAACTGTATAAAGGCGGGTTCTCTGTATATTCCATGGGTAGTGATATTCTCGAGTTAAAAATAATGAATACCCACGGAATTGTAGTTGAACGCAGATGTTACTCCTTTGATTATTTTGAAGAGAAAAAGAGTAACGAGATTGTTCGCCGCCTTATAGTGCTGCCGGGTAAAATCGGTGTAAGCGGCTACACTCCCACAGCAAAACAACCAATTCGTTATGAACAGGTCGAAAAAATCGAAGAACAGTAGAGGTAGAGGATTAAGAGGCCGGTTTAGTAGATTGGATACCCTTCAAAACCCTTCTCTTTTAACTGCAGGACAAGCTCTTCTTCCGTGGAGCCGTAGGCAATAGGAACTAACACACGGTAATACGTGTTTCCCTGAACTTCCGCGTGAACAACCATTGCGGTAAAGCCCTGGTTTTCAAGCTCCTGCTGCATATAATGGGCGTTTTCGGCGTCCTGGAAAGATCCGGTTTGTATGGCCCGGCTCTTGGTGCTTTCTTCCTCCGGCTTATTGCCATGAACGTTAGTATTATTCTCGGCCTCTACACCGGTGTCCTTCTTCACATCAGCCTTCACATCGGCAGATTGTTCTGTGTCTTTGGTGGGACTGTTCCCATAGGGTAAGGCTGAACTTATTCCCAAAGCAATGTCCGCCGTGACCCTTCTCTCGATATTTTGCTGCAGTAAGCCGTATTCGGGTGATTCCGGATAACGCGCTTTCAGTTCCTGTTCAAGGTTATCCAACTTTTTATGTTTCTGAGACCGCTTATCATCCGAGGTAGTGAGATCATACACCTTCGAATACAGGGCATACATGCCGTATAAGAGTTCAGCGGAAAAATTTTCTATATCCTTGTACAGTTCGTCAAGAGTTCTTATTGTTTCCGCAATTTTATCTTGTCGATAGAGGATACGGGCCTCCTGGAGCAGCGCCGAATTTTTCATGGGCAAAGAACTGCTTTCCCGGGCAATATGACGGCACTGCAGCAGGGCTTGTTCGTAATGTCCAAAATCTATGAGCAGTAGTGCTGATTGATAGAGGGCCTCAAAATCTGGGGACCCGCCGGCGGCAAAGGCGGCCGACTGATAATGAAGCTGCGCACTTTGGAGCTTTCCCTGCTGCTCTTCAAGATGGGCCATATCCATAAGAAGGGTGTATCGGTTAGTACCCGGTTCAACTACGGGCAGAAACTTTCTAATCAGAGAAATCGCTTCCTGGGGAGAGTCCTTCGAACGGTACTCCCGCTGCAGTGAATCAAAAAAGTTTGGGGTACCTAGTAGAGTGGAAAGATCGGTATCTTGAGAATAAAGGAATGAAGTAAAAAGAAAAAAGATAATATGTATAAAAAAAAATGCCTTTATAATCTTGTTCATAATGAATTATCTATCAAGGGTCCCCTTTAATGTATTACCCGTCAAGGTTTCTATTTTTACATGAGCAAACTGTCCGATAAGATCAGGAGTTCCTGGAAAAATAACCATATGGTCCCGCTCGCTCCTTCCAAGAAGCTCATTTTCATTCTTCCTAGAAACTGATTCAACTAGTACCTGTTCTACTTGCCCCACCCGCTCTTTTTTTCTTTTATGGGTAATCTCTTTTTGAAGAGCAATTATTTCCGAGAGCCGTTCAAGTTTTACATGATGTTCAATCTGCTTATCAAAGCGTGCGGCGGGTGTGCCCTCCCGCGGATTAAAATAATACATAAAAGCATCATCGAACTCTACCTCTTTCATAAGATCCAGGGTATCCTGAAAATCTTTTTCGGTTTCCCCCGGGAAGCCGATCATAATATCGGTGCTTATGGCCGGTGTATCGATAGCTGTACGAATATGCTCTATAACATCCATATACTCTTCTCTTGTATATTTTCGGTTCATTCTCTGTAAGACTGAACTTGAACCGTGCTGGACTGGAAGGTGGATATGATTACATACACGTGAATTGGCCCCTATCATTTCGATTAAAGATGAAGGGACGTCCTTAGGATGGGATGTAAGGAATCTGACCCATTTAATATTATCTATATGCTTCAGCACATGAGCTAGAATATCGGTAAAATAGTAGGCTTCTCCCCCCTTTTTATAAGAATAGGAGTTTACATTCTGTCCAAGAAGCGTTATCTCCTTCACCCCGTGGGTTTCTAAATGCTGCAACTCTTTAACTATCTCCTCCGGCGGGCGAGAGACTTCTCTGCCCCGTACATGAGGCACTATACAGTAGGTACAGAAGTTGTTGCACCCATGCATAATCGGCACAAATGCATGAAAATCATTTTCCCTCTGGTGATACTCCTGAAAGGAAAAGGCTTTTTCCCCGTTAAGTTCAAGGGATGTATCGGGGCTGTAATTTCCAGTACCGCCGGTGAAAACCCCTTCAAGTAGTTTCGGAATCTGCTCTTTTTCATAGTTGCCCACTACAAAATCTACTGCAGGCTCTTGGTTCTGGAGTTCGCTTTTCAGCCGTTCCGCCATGCACCCCATTACGATAAGGACTGATGCTTTGTTGCTCTGTTTCAGGTGCTTAAAAAAGCCTATTCGGCCCCATATACGGTTTTCTGCGGTCTGGCGAACGGAACATGTATGCAAAATAACTGCATCAGCCTCTTCGGGTGTTTCAGCGGGTTTCCACCCCCGATCCTTCAAACTAATTTCTAGAGCATATCCTTCTGCAAAATTCATTTGACATCCGTATATCTCAAGCCAGTACTTCTTGGCCACTATTCCTGCTCCTGTTGTATTATTGAGTATAAAGTTGCTGGTACACATAACTGGGAATGAGGTCCCAATTGTTCTGCTTCGGCAACAGAATCCAGGCACCCTTATAAAAATCTTCACCGACTTCTTCCTCAGTTAGTCCGGAAAGATAGTAGTTACTGTAAGTTGTGTAAAGAATATTATCGGTGGATAAGCTCTTTTTCGGCTGTAATGTTGAATCGTGATATTTTAAATAAAATTGTGCCGATTCATATGCTGAAAAATCAGTATCAACATAGTTGTATAATACCTTAAAAAGCTTGTAAACCTCTTGCAGTTTTCCCGCATGGAGGGTGTGCAATCTATTGAACAGCGCTTTAATAATCAACTGCTGACGGTAGGACCGATCGAAATCGTCGGAGGTATGACGGGAACGGGCTATTCGCAACGCCTCTATACCGGATAAATGGTGGCTTCCCGCCTCAAAGTAAAGTGTTTTCCATTCTCCATTTTCCCTTACTTTGTAGGTAGGATCGATTAAGGGGGCATCCAGGTGTACTTTAATTCCATCTAAAATATTTATTACATCGATAAATGCGTACATATCTATTGTTACATGACCGTCAAACTCTATACCCGTTATTTCTTCCAAAACGGAGCGCAATTTTTCTATACCGTACAATCTGTAATAGGTACTTATTTTTCTGTTCTTATAATAGATATCCCTGGGAATACTGAGAAGTTTTATGCCCCCCTTCTCCGATAGGCGTGCGATTATCATTGTATCTGCATTATTTTCATGGGTACCGCACAACAACATGACCGTATCTTTGCTGCTGCCTGCTTTTGAAATGGAAGATGGGGGCGGCAGGGACTCAGGTGTATCAATTGTATCTGGGCTGACGGAGAATTGATTGTTAATTTTAGAAGTGGTAAAAAGATTTTTAGTGTTGATTGTCTCCAGTGCAGAAATTACCACATCTTCATGATCGGTTAAATAGATCTTTCCGTGTTTTTTTAATACCGCGAAAGCTCCATAGTGGGTGTCGTTATCGTTTTTATAGATATCAAAATAGTAATAATCTCCATCTTTTCTCGGAGTCGAGTCCATAGATAAGTTGTTTTTTGTTAGTAATGCCTGAAACGCTTTATCTTTGGAAAGTGTTTCTATTCTTTCTAAAGCACGGGCTACACTTTTTTGTTGCGGGGTTCTGCTGTCTATTTTGGAAATGCCTTTTTTGAACTCTTCTTGAAAATCTGAATAGTCCTTAAAAGTTTGTTGCGCTACAAAGTAGTGTGCATCCTGAAAACGCACTCCCGCACTGAAAAATCTTTCCCCCCTTGCCTCTGATGTGTTCGTAGAGGACACCTGCCACATTGCAGTTTCCATACCTGGGTGGGCTACATTTTCAGGGGAGAGCAGTTTCAGCTTTTTTTCAGCGAATATTTCCGTATTCGACTGTTTTTGTAAAAAGTCATCGCACTTCGCCACTTTTGAAGTAAAAACCTTATAATGTTCTTCTGTTGTAGTAAGTTCTTCTTCAATAAACTGAAGTGCCCTCTGAATTGAGGAACCCTCAGATGTGTTTTCAGAAATATCTATTGTTTTTTCATTTTGGAGGACCGAGCTTATACGGGCCTGGGTTTTATCGGGGGTATACAGCGCATCTATAATAAATAAGGTTTCACCGTTCCTCAAAAGGGAATAACGACGCTTGTTCACCCCTTGTAATTGCAGTTCAAATGAAAGAATTTTTTCTTGAAAAGAAGAATCCTTGATAAACCGGGAAAATTCTCGTTGCAACTGTTCAAAACGATAATGTTCGTCAAAATAACGAACCCCCTCAAAAAAGAGCTGATCAGTTTCACCTGGGAGCTGAGTCTGTGTTTCATTTTCGGTTCTATCCTGTACAGGAATTGAATTGGCCGTGGGCAGCTGCAGGGCCTCCCGGTTTTCGTTGAGATTTTCAAATAAAATACTCTGGTTTAAAGTGATTTTCTTGAGTGTTGACTGGTGTTCTTCTACTTCACTGCTTACGGTATCGTTGAATGTACTGATAGTGTGTCTTAGTTTTTGAATTTGCAAATGCAGCGATAACCAGCCTCCACCAATTATCAGGGTAAGTACAATCGCAGAGGTTATGCTAAGTAAGAATTTCTTGTTTATTTTCATAAATCAGGATTCCAATTTAGTGACGGAAGGACCTTTCACCTGTAAACACCATCGTAGATCCATATTCATTGCACGCTTCAATAGATTCAAAATCCCGTACCGAACCCCCGGGCTGTACAACCGCGGTTACCCCCGCCTCAAGCCCTACTTCTATACCGTCTCGAAAGGGAAAAAAGCCGTCGGAAACCATTACTCCCTTCCTGATGTCCCCTTTTTCCTCTTGAACGTACTGATCTACTCTATTTTTATCAGTCAAATCCAAATCCGTATAGTTTTGACCGAAGGTTGTGAGTGCATATCTTTGGGCACATTTGGAAAAAGCCTTGTCCCGGGCAATTTCAGCACAGCCTACACGGTCTTGTTCTCCGGTACCTATTCCGATGGTAGTGCGATTTTTCACATACAGCACGGAGTTACTGCTTACTCCGCTTTCGACATGCCACCCGAATAAAAGGTCCTGCAGCTCATCATGGGTGGGGGCTCTAGTTACTTTATAAGTAGTGCCCTTATATTCAGTTTCTGCAGGTAAGAAATCGTCGACGGAAAGAATTTGTGTTTGATATGACCATTGGACCACCATTCCGCCGTCGATGAGAGAGTGAAAATCTATATAAGGTGAAGCTGTGAGCTCCTGCAATCTTTCTATGTTTTGAATTTCCATAATACGTAAATTCTTTTTCTGCTCGAAAAGGTCCATTGCAGCGTTGGTATAAGAGGGGGCCACAATTACTTCGGTGTAATGCTGCAAGATTTCTTTGGCGGTTGCCCCGTCTACTTCCCTGTTTAGGGCCACTACCCCGCCAAATGCGGCGATGGGATCGGCCATGAAGGCGGAAACATAGCTTTCCGCCAGGTCTGACCGCTGAGCTACACCACAGGGATTATTGTGTTTGATAATAACGGTGGCCGGCTCATCGGGGAGATAACGGAGTATATGTAACGCACTGTCTACGTCGGTAATGTTGATCATACCAGGATGTTTTCCCGATTTCTTCAACTGAGCGGCAGAAACTAAAGGAGAATTGGGCGTCACAGCCTCAACCTCCCCTAATACAAGATTACCGTTGACCAGGCGATACAAGGCCGCTTTCTGGTGGGGGTTTTCACCATATCGCAGCCCCTTTTCCTGTTCCTCTATATTCCATGTTACTTTCTCAAAACGGAGTTTTTGGGAAAAGGAGTCCTCCCCAAAACTGATCTCCATACATTTGGGAAAATTATCTTCTTGAAGCTGTCTATACTGCTGTTTGAGATTTTTACTACTCACAAAGAGGCCTCCAGGGTATGATCGACGCTTATACTATCATAGCAGCCGAATTATGAGAACAGCAATTCGCAGTGTGAAAATTTCTATAAAATTTTCACATTGCGAATGCTCACCTTTTGTTTAAGATAAGTAATTTATCTTAAAGATGTTGTGGGTATTCTCATTTTGGAAGTCATAAGACTTCCAAAATGAGACTACCTGTTATGAGAAGTATTCGGGATATTACCCCTTCATGTGGTTTTTCGCAGATTCAAGCGTATTATACAGAAGCATTGTGATGGTCATCGGACCCACCCCTCCCGGGACAGGAGTTATTTTAGAGGCCTTTTCCGAAACTGCATCGAATTCTACGTCACCTACCAGGCGATACCCCTTTTTCTTGGTAGCATCTTCAACCCGGTTTACACCAACGTCAATAACCACAGCCCCGGGTTTAACCATGTCGCTGCTAATCATCTCCGGTTTGCCCGCAGCCGCTATTAGAATATCCGCCTGTCGCGTAATAGAGGGCATATCCTTGGTGGCCGAGTGGCATACTGTAACGGTAGCATTTCTTCCCTCCGCTTTTTGAAGCAGCATATTGGCAAGTGGTTTTCCTACAATATTGCTTCTTCCCACTATGACCGCATGGGCACCCTTTGTAGCCGCCCCTGAACGAAGAAGCATTTGAATTATACCATGGGGGGTGCATGGCAAAAATGAGGGTTGCCCCAGCATCATCCGCCCCACATTGAAGGGATGAAAACCGTCTACGTCCTTTTCCGGCTTAATTCTCAATAAGACCTTTTCTTCATCAATATGATCAGGCAGGGGCAATTGAACCAAAATACCGTGGATCTTTGGGTCATCGTTCATTCGGTCAATTATTTTTAATAGTTCCTCTTCGCTTGTTCCAGTCGGCAGGCGATTATCATCGGAGTAAATGCCGGCTTTCTCACAGGCCCTTTCCTTTGCCTTTACATAAGAATTACTCGCCGGGTCCTCCCCGACCAGGATAACTCCTAAACCCGGAATAACCCCTTGGGAACCAAGTTTTTTTACTTCTTCAGCTATTTCGGCCCGCATTTCCTTTGCTAATTCTTTTCCGTCAATTATTTCAGCAGACATAAAAAAACTCCTTTTACGTGTGTAGATATATGATTATTATAATATACAAAAAAAATTTATGATATATGTGCCCGACGATTTCTTTTGCTGTTGCTGGTATTCTCATTTTGAAAGCCATAAGGCTTCCAAAATGAGAATACCCACACCATCTTTAAGATAAAATACTTATTTTATACAAAAGGTGAGCATTCGCAATGTGAAAATTTCCCAAAAATTTTCACATTGCGAATTGCTATTGCTGTTGCGGTCCTGTTGATAAAAGGGGTCTGTAGTGTTACTATCATTGACAATATACCAATTTAGAGTTCAAGGAAGATTGAGGATATATGTTAAGAACACGCAATTTTATTAATTTACTGATGATATCGTTGATATTTTGCTTTGTCTCCTTTGCCGTACATGCTCAGGACGGACAAAACCCCACCGACCAGGACCCTTCCGAACAGGAACCTGAGGAAGGTTTTCAGGAAAGGCCTGAAGAGAAAGATCCTCCCGCTGAAGGGGCTCCGGAGGATGAACAGTTTCTTGAGGCATATGACCTGGGTAGTCAGATTTTTACAATCGATGCAGGCTTTTTTCTTCCCCTCTTTTTTCACTTTCCCGGGGCCGAGAGTAACGATGATGTAGATCTATTTGAACCAGCCCTCGGGCAGCTCACTCTTGGTGGAAGCGGATCCTTAAGCTGGGGGAGTTATTTGACCCCTCGTTTTGCCCTCGGAGTTGAGCTTGCAGGTTCTTTTGCGTTTACTCCAAACGGCTTTGTGCATAGTCTTATACCTATTACTATGTTTGCGGAATACCTTTTTAAATCAGGCTCCTTTGAGTTTCCCCTTTCCCTTAAAGGTGGATTTGTTATAAACCGAGTACAGGACCAGCTGTATATGGGACCGATTGCGGTACCGGGTATTTCGAGCTATTACAATCTTAATGCTGAATGGGGCCTTGGAATGAGCCTGGACTATTGGTGGGTCCCGGAAATATATTTTGGCGATAAATCGGAAAATTCCAGCTTTGGGAATCATCTTGAAATAAGTTTCTCCGCCCGATACCACTTCTCTTAATAGAGGTACTATAACATGAAGAATTATATTAAAACCACATTTTTTTCCTTTATTACAGTCGGAATCCTGTTGCCGCTTCTCTTTTCAGGATGCAATAAAGACGGGGTAGGAATATACTATTCAATAAGCAAGGAAGAAAAGCAAATCAATTCTAAAATATCCGAATTACCGGTCCATCAGGTAGTAGAGGTAGGTACAAAGGTGTACGCCCTTACCGGCAGAAGTATTTGGGAAAAAGAACAATCCGGAAGCAGTTGGAATGACATCGGTAATGGTTATGATATTGTCGCCTACGAGGGGGGCGCCGACCCCGACGCCTTGTACGCGTTTTTTAATAAAGACGATAGCAGTCTTGAAAAGGGAATACTGAAAGAATTGGATATTGATAATTCTGTCTGGAGCGAAATAGAGGATAGCGACTTTGACGATAAGGGCAAACTGATAGATATAGGAGACAACACGTACGCCCTGAGAGTGGGTAAAAGCACGGATCCCCAGTTATACCTTATCAACGACTTAAGTACAAATCCCCTCGATGCTGCGAACAAGGTAGCGGATGATGATGCTTTTGCCGCGATCGACGGCACCTTTCTTGACAGCAGCCATTATATCATATCGGACACAGATATATACTCATGTTCGGAGGGCAGCTTGACCGATATTTCGGTACTCACCTTTTCGCCTACTGGGGACACTGAGAAAAGCGGTGATTTTGCGGCCATTACCAACGATGGAACAAATCTTTACGCTATCACCAGCAGCGGCCAGGTGTTTAGATCCACCGACGGGTCAAGCTGGGACTATATTGATTCGGTCTCTGAAAATCCTTCTGAGTCTAGTGCCGCGGTTTTTACTGATTCTACTGATACTAAGTACCTTCTTATTGGCACTAACGACGGGTATTTTGAATTAAACCTTTCAGAAACAGAAGCTTCTGTCGTCGGACCGACGGAAACAGCCTCTACCAGCGATCCTCAATCATTTGAGGCCGCCTACCCCGATTTAGCGCAGTCAATGGTATTTGATATTTGGGTATCCTCGGCTGATGATGTGTTTTATCTTGCAACAGAGAACGGTTTATGGCAGCGCACAAGTTCTGAAGATTTTAGGCGTCAATAAAAAATTAGGTGCTTTCAGAATTATTCCAGCTTATATTCTTTTGAAAACTTTGAAAGCACCTCAAGTGATTCACACTATTCTGTTCTATTTTCCCTATGAGGATTCTTAGTATCGAAAGGTGGAATTTCAGCCTCAAGCACTTCAGTATTTTGGGCTTTTATATCCGGGCTCTCTAGAATATAGCTCCATTCGCTAAAGACATTATTCACAAGTTTTAGGTCGCCCCGAGTATTTTTCCGGCGGACGGCGATTGATTCAGAGCTACCGGGATCGGTCTTGATTGTACTGTCCTGTAGTGTACATACCACCGGTCCGTCAATAGTTATACCGAAGGTAGAACTCTCACCACGGGATACAACAATCTTACTATTCTGAATCATCGCAACCGCATCATTCTTTAATTCTACCCCCGTAATATCGTAGGAGCTGTCGGAAAATAACTCGCTGTTTTTTACAGCACAGCTTCCCCCGTTCATGCGCAGGAGATAAGAAAACTCCCGGGTAGAACTGTTTTTCAACATAGAATCAGTTAAATTTATACTGCTGTTTTTCGCTTTAATTTGTACTAACCCCAGGTTCGCGTTCCCTGTTAAGTTGATATTTTCCATTTCAGTAATCACATTCTCCACCTCAATACCTGTAGCTACATGAGCAGAAAAACCATTGTTCCCCATATCGGTATCACTGATGCTAAGTTTTCCACCCTTCTGTTGTATCCCGGTTGAGCTTACTTGTGCTGATCCGAAATTGATTGACGAATTTTTTATATGAAGGTCCGTATTGAGTGCGGATATTACCTGGATATATTCCGCCTCGTGGGTAGAGAGTTTTGTATTGAGTATTTCGATATCGGTACCGTTTAACTTAAGTAACGAGAGATTTCCATAGCTTTTTTTTGAACTGATGTTACAGTCACGCAAAACTGCGGAACTATTATCAATTTTCAGTATTTCCCCATCATGCACAGGTCCGATATCAATAGTAGAATTATGCAGTACCAGATTCCCGTTCTTTGACCAAATAATACTTGGAGCATTCCCATTTGCATGTAACAGTTCACTGTTTCGTATAAGCAAAGTTGAATGGACCCCTTCCTGAACAAAAAGATTATTTTCCAGATCGATATTTGAAAGGACCAGGTTTTCAAGTTTTAACGACCCCTGTTTTATTGTAAAAAGGGATTTCCTATTGTTGAAATTATCTCCAATGCTGAGAAATGTTTTCGCCCCCTCTTTAGGTTTCCAGTTTGCCTGGTTTAGGCCTCCGATCAAAGTAAGCTGGTTCTGTATAGTGAGAGGATTTGTTATTGAATACTCACCCTCCGCGAGGTAAATAGTATTTCTGTGGGTGGTGACCGCTTCATACAGGGCTCTGTCGATACTTCTAAAGGGACTTTCTTTTCCACCGGAAAAAGCATCTTTGCCGTTTGAGGCCACATATATACTCTCTTTATCAATAACAAATTCTGCAGTAACAGTTTTACTTCTGTTACCGGCGCGATCTTCACTCCATGCTTCAATAACAAGATCTTTTCTTGTTCCCGGACGGACTGAAACCTTTTCCGGCTGCACATACCTTCTGTACGGAGTCTCGGAACCCTCTTTTTGTTTTGTGCGGAAGTAGATGCTTGCCTCATCCCGAGCAATTATCCGTACAGTTTGGTCCTCCGTATAGTGGTATTCCGGCTGTATTCCCGCAATACTGGGCGGAAGAGGCGGGGTTTTGTCAATTGTAAAACGATATGTACGGGTAGAAAGGATTCTGTCACTATCTTCATCATATATACCCACTGAAAGCCGAAAGGTTTCAGTTTTACCTGGGGGAATATCTATTGAGATGGGAGAAAAGAGTTTCGGTGAAAAGGATGTTACCTCTTTAGTGCCGTAATTTTCCTTCGACAGCTCATAACGAATATCATTAGTGCTTTCCGACGGTGTAATTGTAAGGTCCTCTTTGTAGAGCCCCCCGTCCTTTATTCCTTCTATTAATTTTTGTGTGTAATGTTGAAATGAAATTTGAGATTGGGCAATTTCACTTTTAGTGCCGTACCTGTTATTTGCGTAGGCTTCTATTTTCAGAGTATCGCTCTTGTTGCTTTGGTAAAAGGTAATCCTTTCTGTGTAAGGCTTGAACTCTCCTCCGTTTATTTTTGCATACACTAATGAATCATGCTCCGAATCTATTCTAATAAGAAATGCTTGGTCCCCAACATCTTCAATGTCGATGCTCGGAGGCTGGGGTTTTTGTGCTGAAACTCTTATAATTTCAGTTTTTACAGGGGACAAATTTCCCGCCGCATCCATGCCGCGGTATGAAAAAAAGTAAGTGGCGGCACCTTCCTTATCCAAGACCAGTGGCCCGTCGGCTAAGGTTGGAGAGCCCGGTTGCGGGTCCCGGGGACCACCCCCATCCGTAGAGAGTTCATAAATTACTTTATCCTCATATTCATTAGAATAGAAAATCTCTAAAGGCCCTCCGACTTGATTTTCTTTCGGGATGCCTTTTATCGGAGGAATAGCCGGAGGATTTCGGTCGATCGTAAAAGAATGGGCAGCACTTAAAGTACTATTGCCGACTGTATCAAAGGAGGCAAAATAGAGGTCATAATTTTTCTCCTTACCCTCTTCTCCTTCAATGTAAAGCCCCCGAGAGAGAGGTACTCCATGGGAATGAACGGTTTCAACTGTAACAGTCCCCTCGGAGTCCTGTTCCTTGGTGTGGTTTTTCTGTTCCCTAGCATAAACCCAGGTCCGGTTCTCTTCTCCGGCTTCCTCACGCTGAAGGTGTACAGGTTTTGAATATATTTGTTTATCTAAAACAGAAAGTGTGTCCGGGGTTTTGGGGGGCTGTTTATCTATAACAAAGGTCTCACTGCTAGTCGGACTCCATGTGTCTGTGGAGGGCAGGTAACTCCGCACCTTAAGCACATAGCGTATTTCCTTGTTATCGGCACCAGTCAATTTAATTGAATCGGTGTATTGATTGTCTTCAAAATCCGGTGGAGAACTCTGTGTTTCTTCAGGCAGTTCTGCTTCACCTAATAAGCGGTAAATTTTGTAGTATACCAGCGCATCAGAATAAGGAGGTATGCAGCGGACAGTAATAGCCGCATTGCTACTAGTTTTATTATCCAGACTAATAATTTCCGGAGGTGCGGCCTTTCTGTTATCTATTACATATTCTCGGGTGACCTTTTCAGAATAGTTTAGTGACTCGTCTTGAGCAAAAGCACTCAGCCTGTAGATATTTTTTTTGTTCTCCTCAACGTGTAGTGTGATCGGCCCTGAATATGTAGTGTAATCTTCATCAAGTTTATAATATACGGTATAAGGACTTTCAAAACTCAATTGATTCTCTTCTAGATGAGGGACAGGGGCTTCCGGAGGAATAGAATCGACATCAATACGAACAGTTGAAGTTCTAGTTGAGATGTTACCGGCTGTATCACGTGCGGCAAATCGCAAAAAGGCCCTGCCCTGATAACCGTAAGGAAAATCTATACGAAACTGTTTTGAAATGGAGGGAGAACTCGAATTTATCTGTAGTAGAGGGGTCTCACCATAACCAATTGCATAAATGATTTCCGTGTCGGGATCGGGGTGACTCACCTGAATGGTAGCCCCCTCTTTATCCTTTTCCTGAACTTTAAATTGAGGTGCTGAAGGTGTTTCTCGATCGAAGGAAAGGAGTTTTCGTACTACTTCACTTGTATTTCCATTTGGATAACGTGATATAGCCTGTAAGGGTATAACCCCAAGTTTTGAAGCATTTTCTGCTTTTAGCGTAAACCCTTCGGAATAGCGGGTAGAAAATCTGTCGGGGGTTGAACCGTCGATTGTATAAAAAGTAGCTGCATCTTTATCCGTGTACAGGTTTACATTAATTTCAGAGTTAAACGGCAGGGACCCTGAAATTTCAATTGAGGGATTTGGTGGGATACGATTATCAACAATATAGAAATAACGATACTGGATTATGGTGTCCTCTGAGGGAATAAAAGCACCTATACGATAGGGAATATAATTTATCATTCCCTCTGCGGTGTGTACCGGTAGTGCGTCCTCAAGTGAAGGATGGTCCCTGGTTACTTTTGTGTCGTTCAATGAAAAATATAATTCAATGTCTTCTTTAACAAGTGGTACCGGTAATTTTTCCTTTGGTTCTAATCCGGTACCGGCCTCGATTGCGGAAAAAGCTTTTAAAGAGGGGTGCTGCAATTCTCTAACTGAAAACTGAAGTCTTTTCTCTAATAATGTTTCGTCTCCATACGGTTTTGCCTGGATCCAAAGCTGTATAGTCCCTGTCTTATCAATGAGGGTAGGTTTTTCATAATTGATACCGCTATTTTTTGGCTCATTATCATCAAAACTGTACCTTACCCACTCAAAGCAGTGGGCATTAGGTAGCACAAGCAGCTGGCGATTGGCGAAGGTACCCTTTACCGGAGATGCGAGGGTAATTTCTCTCTGAGGCTCACATGAAGTGTCGGTGGCGATTTTTTTTGTTACAAGTGCGCTTTGATTTCCGGCGGGATCAACGCTGAAGGCTTTCACTATTTCCTGGTCAGAAATTACGGGCTTATCATTATTCCAGGTCTTAAAGTTTTTGTTTTTGAAGGATGAAATCCAGTACTTTATACGAGAATTACTTTCTGTAGAAGTTAATTCAAGTATAGATCTGCCCTGTTTTTCATTAATAGAAGCTATCGGAGCTTCAGGAGCTTTTCTATCGATACTGTAGCGATAACTGTTGATTTTTTCTTCATTTTGATATTGATATCGTACTTGTAGATTAAAAAGCCTTTCCTCCCCTGGAAGAGCGGTGAGCCGGAGAGGATATTTATATTTGACCCATCTGGTATCGGTACTTCCCTTAAAACGGTATTCTACGGCAGTTTCAAGATTTGATTCTATCCTAATCAGAGTTGTACCGGAATAAGAACCAGGGGCTGGAGAAAGTTCTACCGGACCGTCTTGGGCGTACATACTGCCAATACCTATACTCACGTACAGTAACAGTAGTAAGCTTTTTTTTAATAAGTGCAAAATCGGTATTCTCATACCCCCCCTACCGCTTTCTATTAAATAGTTCCTTATCCAGTATCCCTATAAAATCTTTATCGGTAAAGGAGTAGTTATTCTGGAATTCCTCCTTTGTTAAACCTACAAATTCGTGGCTTTTATAATGGATCCACACATCATCCTCTGGAGAGTGTACCGTATGTTTGCGGCAGTAGTAGTCAGGACTTACCGGCATCTGCTCATTGCTGTTAGGAAAGAATTTGTAATCATGGACTGCTATTTTTAGATCTTCCCGGGGAATGCCATGGTCCATAATTACTTCCGCCAGGTAGTTCATGGTCCTGCCTGAATCGTAAATGTCGTCGACAAGAAGTACTTTATCGCCGTTTCTTAAATATTCGGGCTTATAAGTCCAGCCGTCAATCATTACCCGGCTTCTTTTATGAATATCCGTATATGAACGGGCAACGACAGCCGCATAAAAAACCGGCCTTTCATCACGCCGCACAATTTTAAAGTATTCACTAATTACGTTTCCTATGTAAGCCCCTCCCCGCAGCAGTACATATATCACATCGGGTATAAACCCGTCTTCGTGAATACGGTGGGCCAGCTTTAGTGAGTTGTTTCGAACTTGATCGTACTCTACAAAATCTTTCATACATACCTCCCGGTGTTTGGTACGATGTAAACGGAGGGCCGTTGAGGCCCTCCGTGTTGCTTCATCAACTATGGTATGTGTAGTGTACCCTAACGCTCAATTCCGGTAAAGTATTTATTACCTTCTCTTAGATAGGAAATCTTGAATTCATTTATTGACTTGTCACTAATCAACTGATAGAAGTCTTCCAGAGAATTGACATTATTATCGTTTATTTTGGTAATAACATCGTAATTTCTTATTCCACCAATATATGCTTTTGTTCCTTTATCCACGTTTGCAACTAGTACACCGGATTGCGATTTATCCAGATCAAGTTCTTTTCGAGCTTCCTCTTCAAGGGGTACTACAATCATTCCGGGCCATAACTTATTCTGATTGGAAAGAATCTCTTCGCTTTCTTTTCTTTTTCCGATTTCAACTTCCAGGGTTGTTTCCTTACCAAACCGATTTACTTGAAAAGTTGCCTTTTCACCTGCTTCCAGGTCTCCAACCACCCGTACAACTTCGTCGCGGCCCGAAACGTTCCTACCGTTTATTTGAGTAATAAAATCTCCCGGGCGTATACCGCCCTTGTCGGCGGGAGAATCAATATACACATTGTGTATAAATGCTCCGTCCCTTGCATCGAGTCCAATTGTATCGGCGAGTTCCTGATTTACATCTCCAACGGTGACACCTAACCACCCGTATTCTACTTTGCCCTTTGTAATAAAATCATCTATGGCTTTTTTTGCATTGTTTATTGGAATCGCGAAGCCTAACCCGACGCTTCCCCCTGTAGGAGCTGCAATCCAGGTGTTGATTCCCACGACTTCACCATCGATATTTACCAGCGCACCTCCGGAGTTACCGCGATTTATGGCGGCGTCGGTTTGAATAAAGTCGCTTATGTTCCCCTGGGGGCCTGACCGACCTTTGGCGCTTACAATTCCGGCGGTTACACTGGAGACAAACCCAAAGGGGCTCCCTACAGCCAAAACCCAGTCGCCTACCTGAGTTTTATCCGAGTCACCGAGCTCGGCGATCGGTATGTCGTCCCTCTTTGATTCAAACATAACCAGGGCAAGGTCTTTTCTTGGATCCTTACCTACAAGGCTGGCGGTAAATTCTTTACCATCATTTAAGATTGCCTTTATCTCATCGGCTTCACCAACTACGTGGTCGTTAGTAAGTATATAGTACTTATTGCCGTTTTTACGTACTATAACTCCTGATCCAAGCCCCTGATTTCTAAATTCGCGTTCTTCACCGTCGTTGTTATTATTATTGTTTTCTTCCGGAAAGAGGAAATCCCAAGGCCATCCCCTGGAGCTCGGTGCCTGTTGCTGCACAATTTCAACAACCTTTAATTCTACCACCACCGGAAGCGACTTTTGGGCCACACTTCGAAAGGAGTTTTGCAGTGAGGCGGCTGTAGCCATATCTTTTGCCGATGCAGATGTGTCAGACTCCTCTTGGGCCTGGGCTTTTTCTCCAGCCTTTACATCTGTAGAGCAGCCGAAGGTGATAAAGGATAAAGTAAATCCTACAATTACACCTACAAGCACCAGATTGAAAAGAAAAAATTTCTTGGAATAAAATAATTTTTTATGGTCCATTCTCACATTTCCTCCGAAACTAACGTTTTTTTAGGCTGTTTAGACTGATTAGAATATAAATAATTTTTACCCTGACCGTCAAAAGTTTATTATGGTAATTGCTGTGTGCAGCAGCTTTTTGAAGGGCGAGATTTAATCAACTTGTGTTAGTATTTCCGTATAGTCCTCAAATACGGCAACGGTATGCTCCCAATGAGCAGAAAGTTGTTTGTCCGAAGTTTCTACAGTCCATCCGTCGTCATGGAGCATTACTTTTCCTGTGCCGAGATTGATCATCGGTTCAATCGCAAGTACCATGCCGCGTTTTATGCGGGGATTCGGGCCCCTGCTTACGTAGTTGGGAATTTGGGGGTCTTCGTGTTGTGAAAAACCAACCCCGTGGCCACAGTACTCTTTTACCACACCAAAGTCGTGACGATTAGCTAAAGAAGAGACCGCCCGTCCTATGTCCTGTATCCTATTCCCCATCTTTGCCTTCTCTATACCTGCGTAGAGACATTGACGGGTTACCTCTACTAATTCATGGGCCTTCTCGGATACCCTTCCCACCTCATATGTTCGGGCGGCATCACTAAAATAGCCGTGTAGATCAATCCCCAAATCAAGACTAATAATATCTCCGTTTCTTAGTTTATAGTCCCCGGGAATTCCATGAATAACCACACTATTAACCGATGTACACAGGCTCGCGGGATATCCCATGTAGTTTAAGAATGCAGGTATACCTCCATGGGACTCAATGTAGGATTGGGCAAAATGGTCTAATTCTGCAGTGGTAATTCCAACATCAATAAGTGCGGCGATTTCTCTGTGTGTGTGTTCTAGTAAATGGCATGATTCTCTTATGCGATCAATTTCTTCGTGGCTTTTTAATTTTATCATGTGACTCTTCACTCCCGTAGTATAATATCAATCACCTGTTCGTGCTTCAAGTAGGCTTCTTAGGAGTCCGCCGCTCATATTATTAGGAAACTTGTTTTCGAATATATTTAGTTCCCTTCGGGCTTCAGAATAGCGTCCACTTTGAATGAGCAGTTCGATTTGCTCTGCAGAAATAACTGTATTTCCCTGAGAATCTTCCGCCACTACAGTTTTGGCCGTCTTCAGCTCATCAAGGGCTGAGTTTATATTGTCCAAAGCACTATAGTTCAAGGCTGCATTATAGAGGTATTCCCACTGTGCTTCAGTTTCGAAGGCAGTTTTAAACAAATCGGCGGCTTTTTCATAGTCACGACTGTACATATGCAAGACAGCTTCATAAAACTGAACCCAGGCTTTGGTGCCATAGGCCCTATTGCCGTATTCAACTAAACTTTCAAGCCCCCCTATATCTTCTATTCCCAGAAGGAACCATGCAAGATACTGGGCGTATTTCTCCTTTTCCGTACGATACACCAGACGCCACAGCAGGGCCTTGTAGCGTTCCGGGTTCACCGTTTCACCGGTCTCTTCTTGAATTATCTGCCTCATTAAATTCTGTTCACCGGTTTCCGCTGATATGTTCAGCAAATTTTGGGCACGGTCAGGTCTGTTCCGGGATAAATAATAACCGGCAAACAAGAGTGCAGAATGCTCAGGATCTTCTTTCGCTACTTGAGATATCTTTTCAACAAACTCCCCGGGAAGTTCCCTGTTTTGTGTGTCGTGAATATATAAAAGATTGAGCAAAGCTCGAGATTTATAAGTGGTTTGCATCCGCCTATTATTTAAAAGCAGATTTTTATATATAGTAGATGCTTTTTCCATTTTCTGCTGAAACATATACACATCTGCCGTTAAAAAAAGATATTCAACTTTACTGTACAATTGGGGATAACGATCTAACACATCCTCTGCCTGAGGCCAATGTTTCGAATCAAACAACAGTAAAAATGCAAATTCCGGCGGCAATTCTGATAAATTGTTGTCTTCAACTGCTGTCGAATAGGCGGATTGGACTTTTCCTTCTCGCAGAAGAATTAAAAGACCGTCTAGAAGGAAACCGTAACTTTCAGTTTTTTGATACATACGTAAAAAGTCTTCGGCTTCGCTTTTTTCCGACAGGACTTGTTCTGAAGTTGAAGATTCTCCATAGAGGCTTACCTCGGAGGAGATTCGGGGCCATTCATCGCTTTCTAGGTCCCTTGAATTATACACTTCTACAGCGCTTTGAACGCGATCGGTTCTTAGAAGTCCATATATTCTTAGGGCGGCAAGATCTGTTCGTGCGGGATATGCCGCTAATGCAGTCCCTGTGACACTGTTGAACAGGCTATATGATGTAGTGTGCCGGGATATGGAGTAGGCCCTTTTAAGTAATCTGATATAACTGGCAGCGGATAAATCTTTTCGAGCTAACTCAAGGATGCTTTCTTCTGCAGTTTCCAGTGCTCCCTTGGAAATCAAACTGTCAATTTCAGAAATATAAGCTGATTCCTGAAGGGCATCGGTACTTTTTTTTTGTTCCAGAATTAGTGTAACCGTGACTATAAGCATAGCAGCAATAACTATGATAGCGACAATTAACCACCCATCTTTTTTATTCATTATCTTTCCGATAGTTGTTTTCTTACACCATCCAGTACGCCATTAATAAAACGGTATGAATCTCCACTACCGTATTGTTTTGCCAAATCAATAGCTTCATCAATGGTGACAGAAACCGGGATTTCCTTCTGATACATCAAAGCGTATATACTAAAACGTAAAATAGCTAAATCAACCCGTGCAAGCCGTGTAAAATCCCAATGCTCCAGTTGTTCCTTTATCTTTGAGTCTATTTCTTCTATATTTTCCAGTGTTCCCTGTACTATGAAACGGGCAAATATGAGGGTGTCTTCTTCATATGTTGCCCGTCGTTCCTCATCCAGCCACTCAAAGCGGCAAAGTTCCCCACTGTTTTGAGATGTATAATCCCAACTGAAGAGGGCTTGCAGTGCTAATACTCTAGCTTTTCTACGTGATCCCATTATTTAGTCGTATCGCACAATTTCGGCCTGTTCTCGTAATTCCGCCATTACTTCGTTCATAGCCTTTTGCAGCGTCTGTTGTTGACGCTCCTGATAAATTCGATTACGCAAATACTCACGTACTTTCATAGGATTATCCGGAGCAATTTTATCTTCTAAGCCCAGTATCTTGGGCTGTTCATGCTCAGTTGCTTTAACTATATGATACCCTACATTGGATTCAATAATGTCGGATACATCACCTTCTTCTAATGCAAATATTTCATCGAAAAAGTTCTGTCCATACACACTTTTTACTTGTTGATTATTTCTAGTTACAAATCCAACATCACCGCCGCTGAATTTGGAGTTTTCATCCTCCGAATACTTCAATACTAAATCATCAAAACTGTACTCGCCTGAACGCAACTGTGTACGGGCATTTTTCAATTTTTCCAGTGCCTTTTTTTGTTCATCTTCGTTTTTGTTTCTCGCTGGAATGAATATGTGACTAATTCTTACATACTCAGGATTTGTAAAATCGGTGGCGTTTTCCTGATACCGCTCTCTCACCTCCCGCTCAGTCGGGGGATTGATTGATTCAAACAAGCTCCGTTTTTTTTGGGTAATATAACTTTGCTGTAAAAGCTGATCCTCGATTCTCTGGGTATATTCTTCCCAAGTATAGCCGGTTTCTTGGGTAACAATCGATTGAAACTCCTTATCACCTACACTTTGTCCAAGCTGGGCTTCAACCTGTCGCTTCTGTTGATTGATAAGGCGATTCAGATCTTCCTGCTGTACACTTACACCGTCTCTTTCAGCGGCCTGTTTTATTAGAATTTCAGAGATGAGTGATTCTACAACCTGGTCGCGGGTAATTTGGTTCACCGGTGCTCCGCTTTGGGCCCCCATCTTTTTTATTTCTTCCAGTTTTTCAGTTACCTGTCGGCTTGTTATTCCTTGAGTATGGGTAAGATTGACAGTTGCTACTGTTTCGCCCAGGATATCCGCCCACAGTAATCCTGTGAACCCGAGGGTAAAAATAAGTATAGCTATTACAGTCTTTCTCATATAGTCATAACCTTCCTTTGTGTCCTTTTATTTTCAAAAAACCTATCCCACATGACGACTATCCTACATGAAGTCGCTTTCCTACTTCTTCCGCTTCCTGGGGATTTGAAAGAATATCTGAGTTTTTCAGATACATTCCTTCATGCTCCATCGATTTCATGAGCGTCCGAAGGGTTTTCATCTGTCTTAGGCCTGTTTTTGTTGTAAATGCAAAGCTTCGTTTTCCGGATACTAAACCGGAATTAGAGAGAAACTTGGGTATGTGATCCTTTACTTTTCCACCGAAAAAATTTATAGCGGTCACCCCAATGCAAATATATTCATAAATGGTAAGCTTGACATTTACATCACGATCTCCATCTATGAGATCTACCTGATGGCCCTGTTTTTCTAAACCCTGCTGTAAACCCTTTGCCGTTTCCGTCAGTTGATTACGATTGTTTCCCGCAAAAAAAACTACTGCGACTTTCATTATTACTCCTGACTACATATCCCCACACACAGCATGTGGATTTGTCTGTGCAGAAAAATCTGTGTAGAAAAAAGTGTCCCCGATTCTTATAGAACCTCGGGGACACCCTGAGATTTACTGCTCTTCGGTGGTAGGCAACTCTTCCTGGTCATCTGATTCTTGATCAGGTGTGTTAACCGGTTCAGCCCACCACTCTTGATTTTCCTGAGAAGCTTCTGCTCGGGCGGCCCCAATGACATCACCGCCTTCCGGGGTCCGATTGACCCAGGCGAGTCCAAAAGCTGTGAGCAAGAATACTGCTCCCAATATTGATGTTGCACGTGTGAGAACATTTCCCGAACGTGAACCGAAGGCCGTACTGCTTGAGCCGCCGAATATACCGCCTAAACCTTCACCTTGGTCGTCCTGAATCATCACCAGCACAATCAGTAGAAGTGCGGTGATGATGAAGATTACCAAGAGTAAAATACCAAAAAATCCCATAAATATTACTCCGTTGCGTTACTGATTAAACTTTACAATAGGTACGAAGGTCTCCGTTTTCAACGATGCACCTCCCACCAGGGCACCGTCGATGTTGTCTTTGTCCATCAGCGATGCAATATTATTGGGCTTTACCGAACCACCGTATTGAATAACAATTTGGTCGGCAGCCTGTTGATTATACAGGTTAGCAATTTCTTGTCGAACTACCTTGTGGATTGCATCTGCATCCTCAGGAGTAGCTGTTTTACCCGTTCCAATCGCCCATACAGGCTCATATGCAATTACTACCTTTTTTAGTTGCGAATTGTCAACGCCCTGAAGGCCCGAAGAGAGCTGTTCTTTCACTACAGCCTCCGCTTTATTAGCTTCCCGTTCATCCAGGGTTTCTCCAACACACAAAATTACTTCAAAACCATGCTCCAAAGCTAATTTTACTTTCGTGTTAATCAGCTCATCGCTTTCGCCATATACATGGCGGCGTTCAGAGTGTCCGAGAATAACGGTTTCTACACCGCATTCTTTTAGCATGAGCGGTGAAACTTCACCGGTGTGAGCACCCTCTTCAGCGGCGGCCATATTTTGGGCGCCTAATATTACATTACTCCCCTTCACCACTTCGGCTACATCTCCTAAAGCGGTAAAAGCCGGAGCGATCATAACTTTATGATCAACTCCTTCTACCTGTTTCACCAGATCAGCAGCAACCGAACGGGCCTCCGCCCTGGTTTTATGCATTTTCCAGTTTCCAGCTATATAAGGTTTTCTCATATTATCTCCCATTTACATACGCGGTGTGCACGCGTTTATTTTTCTAAAACAGCAATACCAGGCAGTTTTTTGCCTTCCAGAAACTCAAGACTGGCTCCGCCTCCGGTGGACACATGATCGATTTTCTCTGCAAAACCGAATTTATTTACCGCCGCAACTGAATCACCACCGCCGACAACGGTAGTACCTTCACAAGCTGCAACCATTTCAGCAACTTCAAGGGTTCCCTTGGCGAAATTTTCAAATTCAAACACACCCATTGGTCCGTTCCATACTACTGACTTTGCCTCGGATATAGTATCTTTCAGAGCTTCAAGGGTTTTCATTCCAACATCGAGCCCAATAAGATTATCGGGAAGATCGACACTATCTACGTATTTCGGCTCGGTATTTTCGTCAAATTCTTCACCACCAAGGTGATCCAGAGGCAACAGTACTTTCACGCCGGCTTTTTCCGCGCGTTCAAGCAAAGACTTTGCAGTAGCAACGTATTCGTCTTCTACTTTTGACTTACCAATGGAATGGCCCTGGGCTTTCAAAAAGGTATACGACATTGCCCCGCCGATTACCAGGGTAGTACATTTCTCCAGAAGAGTCTCAAGCACTCCGATCTTAGTTGAAACCTTGGCCCCTCCGATAATAGCTACAAAGGGCTTTTCCGGGTTTGAAAGCAGGTGTTCAAAAAACCTTACTTCCTTTTCAATTAAAAACCCCGCAGCAGAAGGGAGAAGGTGTGCGACCCCTTCTGTAGAGGCATGGGCTCGGTGTGCGGTACCGAAGGCATCGTTCACAAAAAGGTCACCGTTTTCTGCCAGTTGCTTGGCAAAGGAGGGATCATTTTTTGTTTCTTCCCCATGGTAACGGACATTTTCAAGCATAAGGACTTCGCCTGCTTTCAGTTTGGAAGCCCTTTCCTTTGTTTCAGGTCCAACACAATCTGCCGCTGTTTCGACGGGACGGTTAAGAAGTTCTGAAAGACGCTGGGCGATCGGTGCAAGACTGAACTCCGGTTTGCGTTCACCCTTCGGTCTGCCGAGATGGCTCATGAGCACCAGGGAAGTCCCTTCCTGCTCCAGTATATACTGGAGCGTGGGAAGGGCCGCTTTTATACGTGTGTCGTCTGTGATAACGCCCTCTTTAAGGGGAACATTGAAGTCCGCCCGTACAAGTACGCGCTTTCCTTTTAAATCAACATCTTTTACTGTTTTAACGGCCATAATAAACCCCCTTACACGAGTTTTGCGGCCAGGTCTACTACACGGTTACTGTATCCCCATTCGTTGTCGTACCATGAAAGCACTTTGAAAAATCCTTTTCCAATTTTCATAGTGGTTTCTGCATCAAAAATAGAGGAATGAGGATTACCTTTTATATCCATGGATACAATTGGGTCCTCGGTATATTCAAGAATTCCCTTCATCGGGCCTTCAGCGGCTTCTTTCATTGCTGCATTTACTTCTTCAACAGAAGGATCGCTCTTGAGCTGTACTGTAAGGTCGACAATTGAACCGGTGGGTGTCGGAATACGCATAGCCATACCGTTCAACTTACCGTTTAATTCAGGAATTACCAGTCCTACTGCTTTAGCGGCACCGGTAGTGGTAGGAATAATAGAAAGGGCTGCTGCCCGTGCGCGGCGTAGATCGCTATGCGGAGCGTCCTGCAGATTTTGGTCGGCGGTATATGCATGGGTTGTGGTCATAAGACCCTCTTCTATACCGAACTTATCATGAAGGACCTTTGCTACCGGAGCAAGACAGTTGGTAGTACAGGAAGCGTTTGATACCGACTCGTCGCTGCCTGCAATATCGCTGTCGTTTACACCGAGTACAATGGTCTTATCGACTTTATCCTTAGCGGGTACCGTCAGAATAACCTTTTTTGCACCTGCTTCGATATGGTCTTTGTACCCGCCCTTGGGGCCCGAGGCGGTACGGAACACGCCGGTTGA
>CAZDFY010000026.1:0-22689 GCA_964504785.1 uncultured Sediminispirochaeta sp.
CCTCGGACACAAAAGCAAGGGCAGTGCGCCCCTTACTTTTGCCAAACTGAACAAGGGCTGGGAATGGCTCGGCTGGTGGCAGGTGCTGATCAGCTTCGTCATTGCGGTGTACTACGTAGTTATTATCGGATGGGCAATCAGCTACATCGGATATTCCTTCACCATGGCATGGGGCGACGACACAACCGCCTTCTTTGTCGGTGATTTTCTCGGATTAACCGACGGACCCTTCCAGCTGGGCGGATTCAGAGGCGTCATCGTTGCGACCACCGTCGTGGCATGGCTCATTAGTTTTATTGTGCTGTATGCCGGTGTAAAAGCGGGTATCGAAAAAGCCAACAAGATTTTTATGCCCCTGCTGATTGTCATTCTGCTGATCGTCATGATCCGCGGAATCACACTACCCGGAGCCGGCGACGGACTTGAAATGCTCTTCAAACCGGACTTCAGCAAAATATTAGATGGACGGGTATGGGTAGCGGCCTATGGACAGATATTCTTTACCCTGAGTATCGCCTTCGCCATTATGATCACCTACTCCAGTTACCTGCCGAAGAAATCGGACATCGTCAACAACGCCTTCATGACCGGTCTGTTGAACTGCGGTTTTTCCGTACTTTCCGGTATTGCAGTATTCAGTATACTCGGTTATATGATGCACACCGGCGGCGGTGAGCTGCCCGACAGCCTCAGCGGCGTATTTTTGGCCTTCGCCACTATTCCCCAGGCCATTAACCAACTGCCCGCACTGCAGGTAGTCATCGGTGTTCTGTTCTTCCTTTCACTGACCTTCGCGGGTCTCTCCTCATTCATTTCAATCAATGAGGTACTGGTATCGTCTTTCACCGATAAACTCAACCTGCCCCGACGCAAGGTAGTCCTCGGCTACACCATCATTGCCGGTATTGTAAGTTTGATTTTTACCACCGGTGCCGGTCTGTATGTCCTCGACATTGCCGACCGCTTCGTCAACAGCTTCGGCGTTGCCATGTCCGGTCTGGTAGAAGTTATCATCATCGGCTGGATGTTCAAGCTGGTCACCCTGCGCGAGCACTTTGAACCCATCTCCGACTTCAACGTCGGCAAATGGTGGGAATTCACCGTGAAGATCATTACTCCGGTGGTACTCGGTATCACCGCCATCCAAAACTTTTATCAAGAGTTCACCACCCCCTACGGTGGTTATGGAGTCGGTCCTCTTATTGCCTACGGATGGGCGGTTGCATTAGGCATCCTGATCATCGGTATCATCCTCGGCAAGTCCAAATGGAAAGATGCCGGCATCCTCGAAGCAACTGTAGAAGACGAGTAAGGAGGTTACTATGTCAGGTGGAGCAATAGCTTTTATGATTTTCGGAATCCTTCTCACTTGGGGGGGAGCAGCAGTATGCATTTCGATTGCCATGCGCAAACGGGATGTCTAAGCTTTTCAATTCGTAATTTCAGGCCGGGCTCTCAGGAGTCCGGCCTTTTTTTTCCCAGTAAAGATAATATGTAAAAAATGCACTTTTACAGACCAGCGGCACCCCCTGCAGGCAAAAGAAAGCCGAGGCCCCGCTATACCGCGCCCGAGTGAGCCCTCAGGTCAGCCTGAAACTAATTTTGAAGCACTTCCGACCCTGCCCGGCGTCTATCTCAAACTCCCCGTTCAACTGCATAGCCAATGAATTAATCAGGGAGTGACCGATGCTCATGCGCTTTTCCTTAAAATCCGCCGGCAGTTCAACTCCGTCGTCACAGACCTCCAGGCAGTACTGCTGGTGCTCCTCGGCATAGAGCCGCACCCAAATTTCACCCTTTCTATCCCCGGGAAAGGCATACTTGAGAGCATTAGTTATAAGCTCACTGAAAATCATACCCAGAGGAATCACCACCCGTACAGGCATCCACAAGGAATCAGTTAAATAGTAATTCAGCGAGATCTTCTCCCGCCCGATATCGTCCGCTTCAAGAATACTGCCCCCCAGTTCCTGCAGATAGGAACACGCCTCGACCGCCTTATCCTGGGAGCTGCTGTACAACATCTCATGCACCAGGCCAACCGCCCGGATACGCGCCTTCACCTTACTGAGGACCTCCGAGGAATAGTGCTTTTCACTCTCATTGCCCCCCGTCGGCAAATCTTTGATGTTTCCGAGTTCCAGATTCAGCATACTGTCGAGCATCATAAGGTTGTTCTTTACCCGGTGGTTTATCTCCCGCACATACGCCTTTTCAGTCGCTACCTTTTGCTGCATCAGCTGCTTTTCCTGTTGCGCCCTCGTAATATCGTGGGCAATACCCACAAAACGTCCCACATTACCGTAGGGATCGGTCACCGGGAATACCTGGGTACGGACCCAACGCTCGGCCCCGTCTTCGCCAAAAACCCGATACTCAATCGGCTCCATTGTCTGCTCTTCAATCAGCTGATTCATGGCGGCTTGAACCTTCGGGCGGTCCTCCGGATGCACCACCTGCAGCCACAGCCTCGGGTCGGTCTGCAGGCCCTCCGCGGTAATCTGAAACAGTTTTTCACAGGCCGGGTTCAGGTAAAGGGTCTGCTGCGGGTTGATCTCTTCCAACCAGGCCGCCTCACCCATATGTTCTATGATGGTCCGAAACATGTGGGTATGCTGATCCAGCTCGTCCCGCAGGAGTTTTTGCTCGGTCACATCGTGGCCTACTCCAAAGGTACCTAAAAAATCGCTCTTCCCAGGAGAGCCCTTATATAAGCCCTCGGCATCAATCAAGAGTATTGGGTCCTTCGGCACGCGGCGGTTGTACAATGAGAAAAACACGGTATGTTGATCACCTGTCTTCAGTCGGACCTCAAATTTACGGGTGCGGCGCTCATCGGCGCGGCGCTCGTTTAACTTCCACTTTGCCTTTTCCCTGTCCAGCGGATGCACCAGCTCCAGTATATGCGTACCAGTCAGCTCTTCCCGTTTATAGCCGTACCGCTGCACCGCCTGATTGATAAACTCAATATTTCCTTCAGTGTCCAGGTGGTAGATTAAATCGGGCATTTTATCGGCAGCATGAAAAAGGGTTTCATAGGCGGCAGTATCAGCGGCCCCGCCGACACCACAGACGTTCATCAGCTTCAACACCGTATCCTGCTCTGCATATACCCGCTGCAGACACAGGGATAAAACCGCAGAGAGGGTTTCAACCTCAAGGCGGTTCCTCATCTCATCGTCCTTCCCAAAGATAAAGATCAGGTCAGCTATCGGCCCGTGATGATCAAACATCGCCAGGGCGAAGGCCCTGCCCAATCCGAATAACTGAGCTGTTCGCTTACATAAGGCTTTTGGAATCTGGTTCCCCGCCAGGGCACATAAATCGTCAAACTCAACTACCCCCTCCGCCTTAAACACCTCTTTTATGTGGGGATCAACAGTATAAGCGGCATCGGTGAGGGTAAAACCGAAAATCTTTGAGGCCTTCTGTATTCTTCCCTGAATTCCCGCGATAGCTCGGGTGGTAGTGTATTCGCCGTAATCCGAAACTTCATTCAGAGCAACAAAGCGGGCCCCGCTCAGAATTCTAAAATCCTCCGCAATATCGGTATAATCGATAGTCTTGTGGCTGCATCTGGAAAACTTATAGGCAATTTTGTGGACAAATTCCTGCACATTGTGTATTTCTGCAGTTTCCATAATGTAAAGTGTAGGGTCCTCTCACTCAGCTGTAAATAGTAGCAGCCTATTTTAGGCTTATTTAGCCTTACTATTGGCTTATTTTAGCAAATCCAACTTCTTAAGCTTCGGTCGTATCACAAAAGTACAATAGCCGGCATAGGGATGCTTATTAAAGTAATCCTGATGATACTCCTCAGCGGGATAAAAGGTATCTAAAGCTTTTATCTCGGTTACCACCGGTTTTTCAAAATACCCGGCCCCCTCCAACTCCCGCTTCGCTTGTTCGGCCAAGTCCTTCTGCTCATCGTTATGATACAAAATAATCGACCGATACTGAGAGCCCACATCAGCCCCCTGACGATTCAAGGTGGTCGGGTCATGGGCCTTCCAAAATACCTGCAAGAGATCACTGTAACTTAGCTTTTCCGGATCAAAGGTAATACGGGCAACCTCCGCGTGTCCTGTGGTACCGGTACACACATCCTCATAGGTCGGATTATCGGTACTTCCCCCCGCATAGCCGGGTTCAACCCTCTCTACCCCCTCGGTCCGCTCAAAAATCGCCTCTATACACCAAAAACACCCCCCGCCGAGGGTCGCATATTCTACTGCCATGGCCTCATCTCCTTTCAGTTCCTTTTACTAGAATATACTCATTTTAAAGGTCATCGGCAGCACATACATTACTATTTTTGTAATACATATACCCTCCCCGGTGAGGCTCTTCTGGTCGTCCGTCCCGGGCCTTTCTCCCAAGCCTTAGTACCCCGCTCTGATATCGGCTTCAAAGAGCAGCGACCCATCGGCAATAAAGCGGCGCAAATTTTCACAGGCCTGTTCGATGCCCTTTTTCGCCGCCTGGGCGGTAAAACCGCCGACATGGGGGGACATCACCAGGTTGTTCATCTCGTGTATCGGATACTGTGACGGAAATCCCATATCATTGTCCTTGGGATAGGTGTACCAGCAGTCAAGTGCAGCTCCTCCCACACTTCCCCTCCTCAAGGCCTCATACAGGGCGGACTCATCAATAATTGAACCGCGACCAATATTTACCAGCAGCTTCTCCTGCATATGCTGCAGCTGTTCGCTGCCAATCAATCCACGGGTTGCATCGGTGGCAGGTAGGGCTACCACCACCACATCACTCGCCTCAATAGCCTCATCTACCGAATACATCATTCGGTCAAAGTTCTCCGGAGCGGCCTCCACCGGAGTTCGCTTGTAGCCGATAGTCTCCACCCTAAAAGCCTTGAGCAGTTGGGCGATATACTTTCCGATTTCTCCTGTGCCGAGAATAGCCGCTGTTTTTCCATCTACCGAATCCCAGGTATCCTCCAGCCCCTTACCAACCCAGAAGCCGTGCCATCGCCCTTCCCGCAAATCGTTGTGGTATTCGATAATGCGGCCGTAATAGGCCAGAATCATCGCCACCGTTCGTTCAGCAACATAAAAGGCATTACCGTGGGAGTTCGCCACTCGCACACCCCGCTCCTGCAACAGATCGAAGGGCAGATGGTTCACCCCAGTAAAGGGCACAATGATCAGGGAAAGCTTTTCCGCCCTCTCTAAAACCGCCCGGGGGACTTTACCACCGACAATTACATCGGCCTCGGGAATATTCGCCTCCGCCTCGTTCACATCCGTTATAAACTCAACCTCGGGAAACTCCTTTCGTATAGGATCCAGCAGTTCCCGCCATAGGCTATTCACCTTCTGATAAAATACAACTTTCATACGTCCCTCCTCAGCACATATAATGGTTTAAAACTTGTGGGATTTACAAGAATTTGTTATTCACACTCTCTCAAGACCATAAAGCTGATTATTGATGGCCCCTTTCTTTGTGTTTACTCGCCGACAGAGTGTAAAATTTATCATTCCACAAGATTTGTACCAGTAAATAAAAATTAAACGGCGGCCCCTATCACTCTTCTTTGATCATAACGAAAAAGAATAAAAAACATAACTGCATTCAGGGCGGCCGCTGCACCGGTTATTCTCCACATACCTTCAACCCCAATCGACTCAATCGCGGTCCCTGAAATGTAGGGGCCAATGGTAAACCCAAGCCCGAAAATAAGGCTCAACAAGCCGTTGAAGCGTCCGCGGTGATTAATGGGAGTGTGATTGGCCACAAATACACTTAAATTTGTCACCATTATAATCTCGCCGATAGTCCATAGTACCGTTGAAACAAGAAAAAAGAAAAAGGAGTGCACCACAAAAAGCATACCAAACCCTATCATAAAAAAGAGTGAGGCATAGACCATATTGTTCAACGGCTTAAAACGACCACACACACACAGAACTCCGGTGGTCGCGATCAGTACCACCACCGCGTTCAGCGACATAATAGTACCAAACATCTCCGCACCGCGGTCCCCCCAAAGCTTCGATAGATGCAGGGGAATTGTAAAAGCGTGCTGGCTGTAAATAAAGTTACCCATTACCCCCAAAGGGGCAAAGAGCAGCAGTACCGGTCTTCGGAGCAGAGCACGAAAAACAGAGCCTTCCTCGGCCTGCTCAAGGTGAAACTCACCCTGCATACTTTTCGAAATATCCGCTCTGGAGGGTTTTGTTTCGGGCACCCAAATCAACACCAAGGTGAACGCCACCAGGGTTGTAAGAGCATCCCCCCAAAAAATCCACTGCAGATAATTCCTGAACAAAAAGCCGGCAATTATCGGGCCGACCGCCACCCCCATGTTCGTACCGAGGTACAGCAGCGAAAAAGCCCGTTGTCGCAGTGAACTTTGCGTAATATCGGCAACAATAGAATTCACCACCGGTCGCACCGCCCCCATAGCACCGGAGGCAACAATCAGAAACCAGGCAATTCCTATATTCGGCGGTAAAAACCCGCAGGTTCCTACAAGAAGGGCGGAGCTCATCTGCAGGCCGAGGATCATTCGGCGGCGGCCGAACATATCGGTCAAGCTGCCCCCTAACAGTCCCCCGCCCATTGAGGCCCCGGCGGAGAGCATTACAAACAACCCCGCAGTTTCCGTACCCATACCCAGGACCCGGGTAAGATAAAGAGTAAGAAACAGTTTCACAAAGTCGCCCATCCGATTGACAATGCGGGCGAAAAATAAAATATAGACGGGCTTTGAAAGCCCGCCGTAGTTACGCCCCCAGCCGCGCTGTAGTCCCGCCGGGATTTGTGTAATTTTCATGTTGTGTAGTTACCCTTTAAGCACTGCAAGTGGTGAAAGCTCAACCACAATCCCCACAAGGTCCTGCTGCTGAGCCATTACATCGGAGATATTTTTATACGCCCCCGCCGCTTCATCCAGGTCCTTCGTGGTATGAAGGTTGTGTAAAATACCCTGCCGATCCATCATGCGGCGCTCTTTTTTCAAATCGAGGTTCCGCTGGGCGGCTTTACGGCCCATCACCCGCCCTGCCCCATGGGAGCACGAGCAAAAGCTCTCGGGGTTTCCAAGCCCCTCGACGATATAGCTTTTTGTACCCTGACTGCCCGGAATAATACCTCTTTGCCCCTGGCGGGCGGAAGTCGCTCCCTTCCGGTGCACCACAACTTCCCTCCCAAAGTGCTGCTCCAGGGCGGCAAAATTATGGTGAATGTTCACCTCCTCCCCGAATTCAACCCGTGAGGAGTACCGCTTTATGACCGATTCGATGGTCCGAAGCATGTGTGCCCGGGAAGCAGCAGCAAACTCCTGGGCATACTGCATCGACTCAAAATATTCTTCCGCTTCAAGGCTGCCAAGAAGTAGAGGGGCCAGCTGAATATCAGGAAGATTACTGCGTTCATCATCTCCCCTTTTTTCGTACAGGGCCTTTGCCTGCCGGTAGTACTCCTTGGCGATAGTGTAGCCGAAGTTGCGGCTCCCCGAGTGCAGCATAATCCACACCCGTCCGTCACTGCCGTGCTGGAGCTCAATAAAGTGGTTTCCCCCGCCGAGGGTACCCAGTTGGTACCGGGCCGAGTCGAGTTCCTGTTGTACCACAGGAGTCTTTGGAGCTTTGGAGAAGCCCTCCCACTGCTGAGGGGAGGTGTGGTGTTTGAAACCCCTCGGTATAAGTGAACGCAGTTCGGTGACAATTTTTTCCAGCTTATCCCGGGAGATCCCCTCCAGAGAGGTTTGCACTGCATTCATTCCGCATCCGATATCAACCCCCACTGCATTGGGAATGACCGCATCGGTCGTAGCCAATACACCGCCGATCGGCATACCAAACCCCTGATGCGCATCCGGCATAATCGCAACATGATGGTAGGCATAGGGTAAATTGGCTATGTTTTTCGCTTGGACCAGGGCGCCCTCTTCAAGGGTGTCGAGCCACAGCTTGATGGGCACCCCCTCGGTACGTATCTCAAACATTACCTATAGTAGCAACCATTACCGCCTTAATCGTATGCATCCTGTTTTCCGCCTCATCAAAGACTACCGAGTGGCGGCTCCGAAACACTTCGTCGGAAACTTCCATCTCCTTCAAACCAAACTTAGATTCAATTTCCCTACCAATTGTTGTTTCGGTATCATGAAACGCAGGGAGACAATGCATGAAAACAACATCCCTGTTACCGGTACGCTCCAGCATGTTCATATCGACCCGGTACGGTTCCAGGAGTTTGATCCGCTGCTCAAATTGGTCTTCCTCCCCCATCGAAACCCATACATCGGTATAAATCACATCGGCATCCTTTACACCGAGGGCAATATCGTCGGTAAACTCGATCGTCCCCCCCGATTCCACCGCCACAGCCTGCATCTCATTAATTAATTCCTGGTCCGGCAGCAGCTCCTTCGGGGCTAAGCCTACAAACTCCATTCCCATCTTTGCCGCACCTATCATCAAAGACCGACCCATATTGTTGCGGGCATCTCCTACAAAGACTAACTTCACCTTATTCATGGGCTTATTCACCGATTCTCGGACCGTCATAAAGTCCGCCAGTATCTGGGTCGGATGATACTGGTCGGTCAAACCGTTCCATACCGGGACCCCGGAATACTTTGCCAGCATATCCACCGTCTCCTGCCTGAATCCCCGGAATTCAATTCCATCGTAGTATCGACCCAATACTTTGGCGGTATCCTCCATCGATTCCTTTTTACCCATTTGACTATTTGTCAAAAAGGTCACCCGTGCACCTTCATCAAAGGCGGCGGTTTCAAAGGCACAACGGGTCCGGGTAGAAGCTTTTTCAAACAAGAGCACAATATTTTTCCCGTCCAACAAGTCACCCTTTACTCCAGCCCTCTTTTTACGCTTCAGATCATCGGATAATTCAAGCAGAAAAAGAATCTCCTCCCGACTGTAATCCTTCAAGCTTAAAAGACTGCGACCTCTTAAATTTACCGGCATATTCAACCTCTCTTTTCTGTAGTTAGAAATTATATCATGTAAGGCTATTAACCTACAGCGAACTCCTCAGCAGCAGGTATTCTGATATATATCAGAATACCTGCCTCAGCAGGGGCATACTCATGCAGCGGGGCCCCCCGCGTCCACGGACAAGCTCGGAACCTTCAATCTCCACTACCTCAATACCGTTTTTCCGAAGCGTTTCGTTGGAAGCGGTATTACGGTCATAGGTCATTACTTTCCCCGGTGCCAAGGCAAGGGTATTGGTGCTGTCGTTCCACTGTTCACGGGCCGCCGTCAAATCATCATCTCCCCCGCTCTCAATGAGCCTTATCGAGGAGAGATGCAAGGACCTCTTCAGGGCCTCTTCCAGACTATCAACCGGTTTTACCCGGACATCCTGGGCACTACCAGGGCTAAGCTCAAAAACCGATACTTTTCTGCGAATCTCCGGAAATACGGAGAATGCATCATAGTCTACCATTGTAAAAACCGTATCGAGATGCATGTACTCCCGGCGAAAGGGAATCTGAATTACCAGGACCCGTGCGTACCCTCCGGCAAACAGGCGCTGGGCTAAACGCTCTATGCCCTCCGTACTGGTCCGTTGACTGCAGCCGACTGCAACCGTATCACCGCTTAAAACCAGTATATCACCGCCTTCAATAGTATCAAGATCGGAATAGTGATACCACAGGGGCAACTCGGAGGGATTAAAACTTGGATGATACCGGTAGATTACAGATAAAAGCCGGGTTTCTCTCATTCTCGCGGGAGCTTTCATTGCATTTATCGAAAGGCCTGTCCCAATCACCGCGCCGGGGTCTCGGGCAAAATACAGATTTGTAAGCGGATTAATATAAAAAGGGTGTGCATCCTTCACATAATGGGCCAGACGCGTACCATCCGCCGGATGCAGGGCCTCTTTACGCAAGCCCTCTATCATTACATCGGCAAACTGCAGTGCATCGAGTTCTTCAAGAAAGGCAACAAGATCCTTTTTCAACCCCCTGTCACCTATCCGGCACTCCGACACAACCTCCTCGGTCAACTCGTTTCTGACTACACTCTGCCGGCACACTTCTTCCAGCAGTTCACGATAATACACAACTTCGGCACCATGGGCCCTCAGTTCCGCCGCAAAGGCATCATGCTCTTCCTGGATCTTATTCAACCACGGAATATCCTCAAATAACATTTCCGGCAGATATCGAGGCGTGAGCTGTTCGAGCTCCTTCCCAGGGCGATGCAGCAATACCTTTTCTAAAGGTCCGATTTCCGACTGTACTTCATATTTCATATTCCATTTATACACTTTTTGTACATTTATGGCGACACATCAATGCCGAAAAACCCAATTTGTCTCCCCCGCTACTTGAAGAAAGAGGAAAGCTGCACTACCTTCTTACCCATGAAAGGAATACTACTATCTCTTTGTACCGCTGCCCTTTTCGTACTTCCCCCTACGATTGAGGCACAACAACCGGATTTCCTGGGCTCTTTGAAAACTGTTGAAGATCTCTTTACCTCGGACACCATCTCGCAGCTGCAAGAAAGCACACACAATGGAGAAGAGGGGTTTAATCGGTTTTTTACCTCCGAGGGCCGTGCAATCCACCTTCCCTCGGTGGATGTTTCCACCAAACTTATTCAGGAGGCCTATTCAATTGACTATGCCGTCGGTGTTGAATCGCTCTATTTAATCCCCTGGAAAGATATAAGTACCAAGCTCACCGGGCTCCCCCATCAGGAGTTTCTCCAGGAAGTGTATAACATACTCAGAAGAGTAAGTACCCTGGAAGGGATTGAGTATTATTCAGCATCCCGAGAGCGAATGCGTACCCTCTTTGCAGAATGCTGGGCAATTAATAATCCCGAGGATAAAAAGAAAATTGCCGACCCCAGAGTACACACTATTCCCCCTGAAGATACTGTCTATATTCATCAGAAGGACCTTACCTTTGGAAAGAATATTTCCAGGGTGAATTACCAGAGCTCCGGTGACTACTTTCGCATGAATATAGTCAACCTCACCACCATGACCTATATGTTCTTTCCGATCGTCGGCAAAGAAAATATGTCGATGCAAATCGTGATCGTCCCTTCAAAGGAGGGGATTCTCTTTTACGGCCTCAATACGGTTGATGTGATGGACCTGAAAATTTTCCACAATAAAATGCGCGACTCCTTTACAAACCGGATGGTTGCCCTCTACAACTGGTTTTTATCACAGCTGCAAAGGGCTTAAGCTCCTCGGGCACCTGAAGAAGCCTTTAATTCCGGGCGACGGGTCCTAGCACTCGCTGTGTCCGCAGGAGTGGCACTTTTTGCAGCCTTCGATGAACATGAAGGTTGCATTGCCGCAGACCGGACAGATGTCGGCAGTCGGTTCGTTAAAGGAGAGGGAGAACTGCTTCTTTTCGTTCTCCTCCTCTTCATCCGGCAAGACCGGATAGTTGTAGTCGTCCTGGCGGTCTTTGCCAATGTGCTCCTCGATCGCCTGGGCAATGGCATCGGGCAGGCTCATCACGCGGTTCTTCCCAAAGCCTCGCTGTCGTCCGCTGCCGATACTGCGCAGCTGGGCGATAATATTCTCGGCCCGCTCCTCGGGGGTCATCGGGCTGGGCATGCGCAGAATCAGGCTGATCAGCCGTCCGAGACCCTCGGCATCCGCCGAGACATCCGACCCGACCTTGGCCACATTGATAAAAATCTCAAAGGGTTCGTTGTTGTGCGCCCCGTCGGAGTTCACCGTGATATAGGCGGTGCCGATGGGGGTATGCTTGCGATAGGTAATACCGTGCAGCACCGTCGGCCGCACCCGGGAGCGAATCTGTTCGGGTTCGGGTGCCGCAGCCGGAGCCTCTTGCTGCTCATCCTCTTTTTTCAGGTTGAGCACCTGCTCCTCGCGGGAGCCGTCGCGGTAAATGGTGCCGCCCTTGCAGCCGAGATCGTACATCAGCTCGTACAACTCTTTCGTCTGCTCCACGGTGTAGTGGTTCGGCATATTGCTGGTCTTGGAAATACTCGAATCGACCCAGCGCTGGATAGCCCCCTGGACCCGCACGTGCTCCTCGGGAGTCAAGTCCATGGCCGTTACAAACCACTCCGGAAGGGATTCGTTCTCATGATCCTTCCTCCATTCATCATATACATCGACCCGTTCGGTGTGTTTTCCCATCCGACCGTGACGTTCCCACTCCCAGAAGTAGTAGGGCTCTATCCCGGTAGAGGTACCGACCATTGTTCCAGTGGTACCGGTGGGCGCCTGGGTAAGCAGGGTCACATTGCGAATACCCTGATTTTTCACCGCCGCGCGGACCTCTGCGGACATGCCCTGCATAAAACCACTCTGAAGATACTTGTCGGCCTCGAAATAGGCAAAACTGCCCTTCTCGGCGGCATACTCAGCACTCGCCAGGTAGGACTGCTCGGCAATAAACTTGAAGAGCTCATCGAGAAACTTCTCCGAATCCTCACCGCCGTAACGGATTTTGAGACGGATCATCATCTCGGCCAGCCCCATAGTCCCTAAACCAATACGCCGTTCCGAAGTCTGCTGCTTTCGGTTTTCTTCAAAAAAGTAAGGAGTGTTATCAATTACATTATCCAAGAAACGCACCGCATAGCGGACCGTTTTCCCAAGGGAATCCCAGTCGACTTTACCTTTTTTTACAAATCGGGCCAGATTGACCGCCCCGAGATTGCAGACTCCCCAGGGCGGCAGTCCCTGTTCACCGCAGGGATTGGTGCAGTTGATTTTTGCGTAGTAGTAACTGTTGCTCTGGGCATTGTATCGGTCGACAAAAAAGATTCCCGGCTCGGCACTGGCCCAGGCGCTTTCGATAATATTTGTCCACACTTCCCGGGCCTTTACAGTTTTGTAAGTAACGACCTTCTTGCCCTTTTCCCGCCAGCTCTCAAGATCTCCGTCCCAGTTCTCGTCATAGTCAGGATCGTTTACATCCGGAAACACGAGCTCCCAGTCCTTATCGTTCTTAACCGCATCCATGAAATCGTCGGTGATTCCGACACTGATATTTGCGTTGGTGATGCGCCCTGCCAGGCGCTTACTGTTCACAAATTCGAGTATATCCGGGTGCCACACGTTGAGAATGAGCATGAGTGCGCCCCGGCGGCTGCCTCCCTGTTCGATGAGCCCGGTCACAAAACTGTACAAGCCTCCCCAAGAGACGGACCCGCTGGAGCGCCCGTTCACGCCCTTCACATACGCATGGTGGGGCCGCAGGCTGGAGAGGTTAATGCCGACTCCCCCGCCCCGCGACATGATCTCGGTCATATGGGTCAGAGTCTGCATGATCCCCCCGCGGCTGTCCTTGGGAGAGGGTATTACATAACAGTTATAATAGGTGAGTTTTTGTTCGGTTCCGGCACCGGTGAGGATACGCCCTCCGGGTACAAATCTCCAATCTTCGAGGAGCCATTCAAAGCGTTTACGCCACTCATCCCGGACTTCCTCCTTTTCCTCTTCGGCAATGCCCCGGGCAACCCGTTCGATCATTTGCGCCGGATCGGTTTCCACCGGTTTGTCGATGTGTTCCAGCTGTTTGGTAAACTCGGTCCCGTCCTCGAGTCTTACCTTCACATGCCCGTCATTTAACGCATCGACCTCTGCGACTTCTCTCTGACCGGTTTCCGCGTTGGTCATTACCACAACTGTATCACCTACCGATAAACTGCCTTTCTGTCCATCCTTCAGTGCGTACCGATCCAGAAATATCTTTCGACCCAACGGTTTTAACGGGTTTTTGCCTGCCTGTGCCACGATTCCCTCCCAGTTTTTTTACTCACAGCCGCTATCGCCTGCTCCGAGCACCCTGACTCGGAGAAATCCGTCAGCAACCTCCTTCTACCATACCCATTTCAAAGCCATCATTCAAGGCAATACAGAGGGTAATACGGGGTGAAATAGGAATTGCGCAGTCCTACCTTATGTTGTATCCTAGGCTTCTGTGAAAAAGCGATCATTAAAAAACAATACAGTCTTCGTTATCACCGCCCTGCTTCTTAGCATCGGTACACTTATAATGGAGTTTGTCTTCATCGGCACGCTCTATGCGCGCATAGCCTGGTATCTTGATTTTCTGATAATGGCGCTGCTGATCACCGAAATTATTTCTGAAATCCGCACTTCGAGAGGATTGAAGGAGTACCTTCGCCGCAACATTCCCACCCTGCTTTTTTTTGCAGTCTTTCTGGTGCTTTTTCTTTACAGTAAAGTAACTTATATACTGCTTGAACAAAACCGAATAGAAAATGTCTCCCGGGGAGTTATCATAGTCAGAAACGGCTTCATCCTCCTCAAGGTGTTCAGCCGGCTCAAGCGCCTCTCCTCTTTCTTTGAAAGTATCGCCACACAACCGGCACAGACCATCCTCTTCAGTTTCCAGATGGTCATCCTGGCTGGAACCCTGCTGCTGATGCTCCCCTTCGCCACGAATGTTCAGGGGGGGCTGGGCTTCATTGACGCACTGTTCACCGCCACCTCCGCGGTGTGCGTGACCGGCCTGATCGTTGTAGATACCGCCACGGCCTTTACCCTCTGGGGACAGCTGGTGATACTGACACTCATTCAGATCGGCGGGCTGAGTATCATGATCATCTCCTACTTCACCCTTTTTTCCATCCGGCAGAAGGTCTCCTACCAGGACAAGCTGTTGCTCAGCTACATGCTGAGCGAACAGAACATGAATCAGCTCTCTAAACGGGTAAAAACCATTATATATACCACCTTCGGAATCGAAGCGATTGGAGCGCTTCTGCTCTCATCGGCCTTTCATCTGCCCGGGGGGCCCTGGCAGGAGACCCTCCTGCTGTCGGTCTTCCACTCCGTGTCAGCCTTCTGCAACGCCGGCTTTGCCCTGTTTACCACCAGTCTGGAGGCCTTTTCGGATAGTCTGCTGGTAAACGCCACAGTTGCCGCCCTCATTGTACTCGGCGGCATCAGTTTTGCCGTCCTGACAAACTTCTACTCCATAGCCGGCAGCCGGATCAAGGCCTTCTTTCGTCCAACCATGACCAAGAGAGAACAGGTCTCGCTGAACACCTACGTGGTTATTATTGCAACCCCCCTGCTGATTCTCGTCGGGATGCTGCTGTTCTACGGCCTCGAGCACGGAAATACCCTGGCAAAACTGCCCCTGGGAGAACAGTACCTGGCCGCCTTTTTCCAGTCGGTCACCCTGCGAACCGCAGGATTCAACACACTACCGATCGGCAACCTTACCACCACGACCCTGCTGTGTATGCTGCCCTTCATGTTTATCGGAGCGGCCTCAGGCAGTACCGCCGGCGGAATAAAAATCAACAATGCCGCGATTATGTACGCCTACCTCAAATCGGTTCTGCTGAACCAGGACTCTATTATTCTGCGGCGAAACTCTCTGAGCAGGTCCCATGTAAACAAGGCATTTTTAGTATTTTTCTTTGGGGTGTTCACGGTTTCCATCGGCACAATTATACTCAGCGCAACTGAAGCCGCTCCGCTTCAGGAAATCCTGTTTGAAACGGTGTCCGCCTTCGGCACGGTCGGCCTCTCTACCGGAATCACAGGAACCCTCAGTATCCCCGGCAGAGTGGTGATAATTGTACTGATGTTTGTGGGCAGACTCGGACCGCTGACCATTCTGGCAGCGGCCTCACAACCGGAGAAGAGCGTACAGATCTCTTATCCGCGCGGCAATATTTTATTATAGGAGAATTGATGCTATGGAGAAAGTGTTTGCAGTAATCGGACTCGGTACTTTCGGACGACAACTCTGCGCTACCTTTATCGAGCGCGGTGCCGCGGTAATCGCAATCGACAATCAAGCCGATCTAATCGACAAGGTGAAGGATGAGGTAAGCCAGGCTATCCGGGTCGACTCCACCGATGAAGAGTCGTTAGAGCAGATACCCTTCGATGATGTGCAAACTGCCATCGTTGCAATTGGAGAGAACATTGAAGCCAGTATCCTTACCACCGCACTCTTAAAGCGTAAAGGTATTCCCTATATTCTTGCCCGGGCAATCTCCGAGCTCCACTCCCAGGTATTGCGACAGGTAGGGGCTGACGAGGTAGTCAACCTGGAGATCGACGAGGGCATCAAAATAGCGCAGCGTTTGGCAACCCCCAACATCTCCGACCGCTTTCAGATCGGCAGCGCCCTGAGCATAGTTGAGCTGAAACCACCGAAGGCAATTCAGGGAAAACCCCTGCTAAAACTCGACCTGAGAAAGCAGCACCGCATTAGCATCGTTGCCATTTACCGCACTCGACATTCAGTTGATGATATGGGAAACCCAATCAAAGAAGATTCCGTACTGTTTCCCGAGCCCACTACCGTACTTGAAGAGCAGGACAGCGTGCTGATTGTGGGAAAAAATGAAGACATCGACAAATTCAAGGAGCTGTAGCATGATATTCGTCCCGCGCATTTTATTGATTCTCGGCACAGCTGTCGCAGTAGCTGCAATTGCACTCCTGGGGCTTTTGGGGTACTACGGCTTTGCGCAGTACGCCGGCGGGAGCTTCCCAGAGACCGGTTTCACTGGACTGCAGGTAAAACTAACCGCCGAATGGTTTCTCTTCGGTGCTTTGGTGGCTTTGATCCTACTATCACTCATAATCGGAAGAACTGTGCATGTGCGCAAAAAAGTATCCGCAGAGCTGCAGCGCATACGTTCAATGAGCTCCTATATCTCCCTCTCTACCCAACTCGGCTCAAAGCATCTCTATGAGCTCAGTGAACCCTTGTCCGATTTGTTTGAGCGGGTATCTTCAATAAATGAGAAGCAGTCCCTGAAAATGAGCGCCCAGCATGCATTAATTTCATTCCTGTGTGCCAATATCAATGCACCGCTGCTCATTACCGATGTGACCGGAAAAATTCTGCATGTGAGTATGAGGTACGAAGAGGCCAACACTGCCGACAGGTCCAAACTCCTCGATAAAAATATCGAAAACCTTGTGCCGAATCTGTTTATACACGAAGTAATCAGCAATATCGAATTCAAACAGAAGTATAAGAAAGAGCAGAAAGATGATCTCTCATTTCATGTGTATCCCCTTCACAACCGCGCTTCGCAAGTCACGTATTTGCTATTCGAGATAGGCAGCGACTCTGATTTCACCTACATCTCAGGGGCAGGCCCCCAGACAACCCTTCCACATCCCAAGGAAAACTCGTTTACAAAGAGAATGTCGGAGCGGCTAAAAAAAATGAGCGGATTTATGAATCGTTCAGTATAATGAACTTATTGACATGTTTTGAGGCGAGGCATACTATCCGAAAGTGAGATATCAGTTGTGATATAAAGGAGAGATAATATGAAGCAGCTCCACGAATATATGGACCCTCTCAACATGTACTTTACCGATTGTACTGTGAAGGATGAAATACTGGAAAGCATGGTCGACCTCTGCTTCTCCGCCGGAAAAGTAAAGGATCTCGATGATTTTAAAACCGCAATCTTTGAACGGGAAGCAATAATGAGCACCGGCATCGGTTTAGGGGTGGCGGTGCCCCATGCAAAACGAAAAGGCATTGATGAGTTTTTTATTACCGTCGGAGTGCTTCAGGGGCCGGTAGACTGGCAGGCGATCGATGATCAACCTGTCTCAATAGTTTTTCTCATCGGCGGTCCCGACAACCGTCAGAAGGATTATCTGAAAATACTCTCAAAACTGGTGTTATTTACAAAAAACCCCACCAGGCGCAAAGCCTTGGCTAGAGCAAAGACTCCGGAAGAGGTAATTGCCCTTTTCGAACCAACACAGTAGTACGGCAGAAACAGTATGGAATTCAACCCTTTTATCTACCTGGCGATAATTTTCTTCGCCGCTTTTCTCACAAAATCTATAACCCGAAGGATAAAGATACCCGAAGTGACCGGCTATGTACTGGTCGGTGTGCTGATGGGTGTCTCCCTCCTGCATATCTTATCGCCCCGAATCCTTGATCACCTGTCCGCTGTTTCAACGGTGGCCCTTGGAATAATTGCATTCATAATCGGAGTAGAACTGAGGATGGATGTAATTAAACGACTGGGAAAATCAATATTGTTGATAGTCCTTTTCGAGTGTTTTGGTGCATTTTTACTGGTGTTCTTCGTCTTGTCCTACTTTTTTCCCGGAAATCCCCACATGCATCTGCTACTCGCCTCGGTTGCCTCAGCTACTGCACCAGCCGCTACAGTAGCGGTAATCAAGCAGTACAAATCAAAGGGCGAGCTTACCTCAACAATAATGGCGGTAGTTGGAATTGACGATGCAATGGCCCTTGTTATTTATGTGTTCGCTTCAGGTATAGTAAAAGCCGGCCTCACCGGAAGTGAAGCTCACTTCGCCCTTATTATCGGCAAAACTCTGCTGTCTATCGGGGAATCGATCCTCTTGGGCCTGGTCACCGCATGGCTCTTTCGCCGATTGCTGGTTCAGATTCGCGATACCGAATGGGTCATGCTGCTGATTGCTGCTGCCCTTATGGCAATCCTCGGCATCAGCGAAAAACTCGGCAACTCCGAGCTTCTGGCAGTAATGGCTTTTGGATCTATTTTAGTGAACACATCACCCACTTTAGCAAAACGCGGGACCGCGGTGGTAGAAAATTTTTCGCCTCTCTTTCTGGCGGCTTTCTTTCTGCTCGGTGGCGCCCATCTTGATGTGCGGGTGCTCGGCCAAATCGGTATTATTGGTCTCGTCTATTTTGCCGCTCGCAGTACCGGTAAAATCGGCGGGGCAGCCCTCGGAGCCACTATCGGTGGGGCTCCTAAGCAGGTGCGCACCTGGATCGGCTTTACCCTCTTGCCGCAAGTCGGAGTTGCTTTGGCACTGGCACTTTCAATCAACAAGGAATTTACCCAGCCTATGTACGGCAGCGCAGGTGCAGAAATGGCGCACTATATAATTAACATACTCTTATTTACTACGATCATAACGGAGATTGTCGGGCCCTTGTTGACCCGATTCGCATTGAAAAAATCGGGCGAAGCCCGGGAACAGGCATAAGCAGACCAGCGGAGGTACACATGCTCTATCTTATTATCGAAGTTCATGACCCGTCCTATAAAGAAGATATTTATCTGGCACTCCAGAGCATCGGAGTAGTCCGCGCTACCAGCATTGACGGGCAAAACATCTCAGCAGCGCTCACAGATGAATTTACTTTCTTTACCGGCTTCTTCCAATCTGATAAGATTGAACAGGGTCATGTGCTGTTTCTACTTGCACAGGTTCGGACCCGGGAACAGGTCCGTGAGTTTTTATCCAATTTACGCGAGGCGGACGTAAAGATCGACACAGAAGACATACTTACCGTAACAGCTGTACCTGCGGCCGTCACCTTTTCCAGTGATCTCGGGTTCAGTGAAGGAGAGGCGGATGGAGACTAATAACAGCTACTCAGGAAGCATCGAAGCCGTACAGCGGGCGCAACACTTCATGCACAGCCGTTCAATGACTGCTGCAGAAATTGATATGGACCAAAGCGTTCAAGCCTTTCTCTCGGAAATGCACAAAGGGCTCGAAAGCTTTGATGCCTCCCTGCATATGATCCCCACCTACCTCAACTCGGAGGGTGAATTGCCCTTTGAAACTCCGGTTATAGTTTTGGATGCCGGGGGCACGAACTTTCGGGTAGCACAAGTAAAGTTTTCAGACAGCGGAAAAGGTGTGATCGAAAAGTTTAAGAAGTTTCCTATGCCCGGTTCCCGGGGATTAGTCCACAAGGATGAGTTTTTTGAAATTATTGTGGATTATATGCAGGATGTGCTTGATGCCTGGAACAGCGAGCAGCCCCTGCATATTGGCTTCTGTTTTTCCTATCCCACCGAGATAAAACCGAATAAAGACGGCCGGTTGATCCATTTTTCGAAAGAGATCAATGCCCATGAGGTTGAGGGCGAGCTGATCGGCACCAACCTTCGACAGGCCCTCATAAAGCGCGGATACCCGGAACCGGCGGGAATGGTACTGTTGAATGACACCGTTGCCACCCTATTGGCCGGTAAAGCAGCTTCAACCGAACATCCCTACAGCGCCTTTGTAGGCTTTATCCTCGGCACCGGTACCAACAGCGCCTACCTCGAGCTCAATAGAAACATCACGAAGCTCAAGAATCTTCCTTCCACCGGCGCCCAAATCATCAACATCGAATCCGGCGGCTTCGACAAGTTCCCGGGGGGCAGTATCGATAAGAATTTTGACAACACAACCATCAAACCGGGCTCCTATCGCTTTGAGAAGATGATTTCCGGTGCGTACCTCGGCCCTCTCAGCAGCCGCGTGCTGGAAGAGGCGATTGAAGCAGGCCTGTTTTCCGACCCGGGAGCTGCCGCGGTAAAAAAACTGCTGCCCCTCGACACGGTGAGTGTAGATCGCTTTCTCCATAACCCTTATGACAAGGACAACCCCCTGGCCCTCGCCTGCACCGACACTGCCGACCGCAGCACCTGCTTCACCTTGGCGGATGCGGTTATAGAACGGGCCGCAAAACTGGCGGCGGTGAATCTATCAGCCACCATCCTCAAGGGAGAATCCGGCGGGGACCCGGCATTTCCAATTGCCGTCTGCGCCGACGGAACTACTTTTTTCAAAACCAAGGACCTGATGTTCAGGACCCGATACTACCTCAAGCACTACCTGCAGGACCAAAAGGGAAGGTATTTAGAATTTCTTCATAACGAAGACGCACCAATAATCGGTGCAGCCGTAGCCGCTCTCTTAAATAGGTAAAGGCCTTTCACAGTTTATTGTTGCATTTCGTTGCATTTTAGTTGCACTCTCCATTTTTCTTTATTATAATACATAGTAAATTTCATATCTTGTGTAAAACTTGAGTGGAAAAGTGTATAAGGAGGCGCTATGGCTAAACTTGATCCAACCAAGATGAAGGACTGGGAAATTGCAGCCGAAGCAGAAAAGACGATGCATCGCATCTATGACATTGCAGGTAAATTCGGAATTGAAGAGGAAGAACTTCTTCCCTATGGTCATTATTTGGGAAAAGTTGATTACCGGAAGGTATTAGATAGGGTTGGAGACCGGCCAAACGGAAAGTACATTGATGTAACCGCTATTACTCCGACCCCCCTCGGCGAGGGAAAAACAACCACTACCCTTGGCCTCGTCCAGGGTCTCGGCGCAATTGGAAAAAGCGTGTCCGGTGCTATTCGACAGCCCTCCGGAGGACCTACCTTCAACATCAAAGGCTCCGCCGCCGGCGGTGGTTTGGCCCAGGCTGTACCCCTGACCGACTTCAGCCTCGGACTCACCGGTGATATTGACGCCATTACAAATGCCCATAACCTGGGAATGGTTGCCCTTACCTCCAGAATGCAGCATGAGTTTAATTACGGTGATAAAACCCTCGAGAAGAAAAACCTAAAACGACTAAATATCGATCCGTATAATCCGGCAGTAGGTTGGGTAATAGACTTCTCAGCCCAGGCATTGCGGGATATCATTATCGGTATTGGCGGAAAGATGGACGGCTTCATGATGAAGTCGGGTTTTCAAATTACCGTTTCATCAGAACTAATGGCTATTCTCTCGGTAGCCCGTGATCTTAAAGACATGCGACAGCGCATTGCAAAAATGGCCCTCGGGTATAACAAGAAGGGCGATCCGGTGACCGCTGCAGACCTGGAAGTAGACGGTGCAATGACTGCTCTTATGGTCAAAGCAATAAACCCGACCCTGATGCAGACAATTGAAGGCCAGCCGATGCTGGTTCATGCGGGGCCCTTTGCAAACATCGCAATTGGACAATCCTCCATTATTGCAGACCGGGTCGGACTTAAACTGGCAGATTACCACGTAACCGAAAGCGGTTTTGGTGCCGATATCGGGTTTGAGAAGTTCTGGAACTTAAAAGCACGCTCCTCAGGGCTCACACCAAATGCAGCAGTTATTGTCGCTACTGTCCGAGCTTTGAAGATGCACGGCGGCGGACCGAAGGTTGCACCTGGTAAACCGCTGGATGAGGTATATAGCCAGAAGAAGGTAGACCTTGTGGAAAAGGGTGCGGAAAACCTCATCGCCCATATCGAGACAGTCAAGAAGAGCGGAGTATCTCCGGTAGTCTGTATTAACCACTTCTACACCGATAATGATGAAGAAATCGAAGCAATAAAAAAGATAGCAGAATCGGCCGGTGCCCGAGTAGCAGTCTCAAAGCACTGGGAAAAGGGCGGAGAAGGCGCCAGAGAATTGGCAGAGGTAGTTGCAGAGGCGTGTGAGGATACCCACGATTTCAAATTTCTGTACCAGGAAACAACACCCCAAAAAGAGCGCATCGAGCTTATTGCAAAAGAGGTATACGGTGCAGACGGGGTGGAATATACTCCCGAAGCCGAGGCAAAACTCAAAAAAGTACAGGATAACCCCGAACTGGCTAAAATGGGAATTTGTATGGCCAAAACACAGCTCAGTCTTTCCCATGATCCTGAATTGAAGGGGCGTCCAAAGGGCTGGACCTTACCAATCAAAGATGTGTATGTATACCAGGGGGCTGAACTCATAGTCCCCGTAGCAGGGGGAATAAAACTCATGCCGGGTACCGCTTCAGATCCTGCCTACAGGCAGATCGATGTAGATACAGAGACAGGCGGGGTCACCGGTCTGTTTTAGCGTGCAGCCCACGCACATACGCATCCCGGGATGCGTATGATCCAGCCAGCCGCCCGAGTCATTGTGCTTGGGCGGCTTTTTTTCGGCACCTCATTG